>NZ_JBSFHW010000044.1:0-89339 GCF_053597275.1 Streptomyces sp. NPDC001492
CGGTGGGCTGGTGGGCCGGCTCCCCCCCCCTGCTGTGCCGTCGACCGGTGTGACCGATGGAGCCGCGCCCCCGGGACGGGTGCGCGGCTCCTTACGGCGGTGCCTGCTAGGCCCAGGTGATGAGCTTCTTCGGCTGCTCCAGGATCGCCGCCACGTCCGCGAGCACCTTCGAGCCCAGCTCGCCGTCGACCAGGCGGTGGTCGAAGCTCAGCGCCAGCGTGGTGACCTGGCGTGGCTTCACCTTGCCCTTGTGGACCCAGGGCTGGAGCTTGATCGCGCCGATCGCGAGGATCGCGGATTCGCCGGGGTTGAGGATGGGCGTGCCGGTGTCGACGCCGAAGACGCCGACGTTGGTGATCGTCACCGTGCCGCCCTGCATGGCCGCCGGGGACGTCCTGCCCTCCCTCGCCGTCGACACCAGCTCCCCGAGGGCCTCGGCCAGCTGCGGGAGCGTCTTGTCGTGGGCGTCCTTGATGTTCGGGACGATCAGACCGCGCGGGGTGGCCGCGGCGATGCCCAGGTTGACGTAGTGCTTGAGCACGATCTCCTGGTTCGCCTCGTCCCAGGACGCGTTGATCCCCGGGTTGCGCTTGATGGCGACCAGGAGGGCCTTGGCGATCAGGAGGAGCGGGTTGACGCGCAGCCCCTGCAGGTCCTTGTCCTGCTTGAGCTCCTCGACCAGCTTCATGGTGCGGGTCACGTCGATCGTCACGAACTCGGTGACGTGCGGCGCCGTGAACGCCGAGCCCACCATGGCCGCCGCCGTCGCCTTGCGCACGCCCTTGACCGGGACACGGGTCTCACGGGCCGTGTCGTACGCCGGAACCGGCGCCGGGGGCGCGGAAACAGCGGGAGCCGTCACGGGCTCCGCGGCCGGCGGTGCCACCGCCGCATGGACGTCCTCGCGCGTGATGATGCCGTCCGGGCCGGACGGAACCACGGTCGCCAGGTCGACACCCAGGTCCTTGGCCAGCTTGCGCACCGGCGGCTTGGCGAGGGGGCGCGGCTTCTCGGCCGTACCCGCCGGGGCGGCCGCGGTGACCGGCCCGTGGCCGTTGAGCTCCTTCTGGACCGCCGACGAGGCCTCCGGGACCAGCACCTCGGGGCCCTTGCGCGGGCGGCGCTTGGTGGAGGACGCGGCGACGCCGTACCCCACCAGCACCGGCTGGCGGCCCGAGCCCTCCGGCTTCTTCTCCTCGACGGGGGCAGCAGGAGCGGCGGCCTGCGCCGGGGCGGGCGCCGCGGCCCCGCCCGACACGTCGACCGCGATGATCGGCGTGCCCACGTCCACCGTGGAGCCCTCGGGGAAGTGCAGGTCGCGGACCACCCCGTCGTACGGGATGGGCAGCTCCACCGCGGCCTTGGCGGTCTCGACCTCGCACACCACCTGGCCGTCGGTGACCTGGTCGCCGGGCTGGACGTACCACTTGAGGATCTCGGCCTCGGTGAGGCCCTCGCCGACGTCCGGCATCTTGAACTCGCGTACGGACGCTTCCGTCATCGTCGTCACGACCCTCTCCTCAGTACGCCAGGGCGCGGTCGACGGCGTCGAGCACCCGGTCCAGGCCCGGCAGGTACTCCTCCTCCAGGCGGGCCGGCGGGTACGGGGCGTGGTAGCCGCCGACCCTGAGGACCGGTGCCTCCAGGTGGTAGAAGCAGCGCTCCGTGATGCGGGCGGCGATCTCCGCGCCCGTGCCGAGGAACACCGGCGCCTCGTGGACGACGACCAGGCGGCGCGTCTTCTCCACGGACGTCTGGATCGAGTCGAAGTCCAGCGGGGACATCGAGCGCAGGTCCAGGACCTCGAGGGACTTGCCCTCCTCGGCGGCCGCGGCGGCGGCCTCCAGGCAGAGCTTCACCATCGGGCCGTAGGCGACGAGAGTCAGGTCGGTGCCCTCGCGGACGACCTGGGCCTTGTGCAGCGGACCGGGAATGGCTTCGGTGTTGACCTCCGCCTTGTCCCAGTAGCGCCGCTTGGGCTCGAAGAAGATCACCGGGTCGTCGCTCTGGATGGCCTGCTGCATCATCCAGTAGGCGTCCGACGCGTTCGCGGGGCTGACCACCTTCAGGCCCGCCACATGCGCGAAGAGCGCCTCGGGGGACTCGGAGTGGTGTTCCACCGCGCCGATGCCGCCGCCGTAGGGGATGCGGACGACGACCGGGAGCTTGACCTTGCCGAGCGAGCGCGCATGCATCTTCGCGAGCTGCGTGACGATCTGGTCGTAGGCGGGGAAGACGAAGCCGTCGAACTGGATCTCCACGACCGGGCGGTAGCCGCGCAGGGCCAGACCGATGGCCGTACCGACGATTCCGGACTCGGCGAGCGGGGTGTCGATGACCCGGCTCTCGCCGAAGTCCTTCTGCAGGCCGTCCGTCACACGGAAGACTCCGCCCAGCTTGCCGACGTCCTCACCCATGATCAGGACCTTGGGGTCGGACTCCAGGGCGCGGCGCAGCGACTCGTTGATCGCCTTGGCGAGAGCCATGCTCTTGGACGTCACAGTCTCAGCCATCTCAGTTGCCCCCCTCATCCGCGAACGACGCCTGGTAGGCGGCGAACTGGGCCCGCTCCTCGTCGACGAGCGCGTGCCCGTCCGCGTACACGTTCTCGAAGATCGCGAAGTGGTCCGGGTCCGGCATGGCGCGGACCGCCTCACGCACTCGTTTGCCCAACGCCTCGCTCTCGGCCTCGAGTTCCGCGAAGAATCCCTCGTCCGCGTGGTTTGAGGCCTCCAGGTACCGGCGCAGGCGCAGGATCGGGTCCTTCGCCTCCCAGGCCTCGCGCTCCTCGTCGGCCCGGTACTTGGTCGGGTCGTCGGAGGTGGTGTGGGCGCCCATGCGGTACGTGTACGCCTCGACGAGGGTGGGGCCCTCACCGCGGCGGGCCCGCTCCAGGGCCCACTTCGTCACCGCGAGGCAGGCCAGCACGTCGTTGCCGTCGACCCGGACGCCCGGGAAGCCGAAGCCCTGCGCGCGCTGGTAGAGCGGGACGCGGGTCTGCTTCTCGGTCGGCTCGGAGATCGCCCACTGGTTGTTCTGGCAGAAGAACACGACCGGGGCGTTGTAGACCGCGGAGAAGGTGAAGGACTCGGCCACGTCGCCCTGGCTGGAGGCGCCGTCGCCGAAGTAGGCGATCACCGCGCTGTCCGCGCCGTCCTTGGCGACGCCCATCGCATAGCCCGTGGCGTGCAGCGTCTGGGAGCCGATGACGATCGTGTAGAGCTGGAAGTTGTTGCTGTTGGGGTCCCAGCCGCCGTTGTTCACACCGCGGAACATGCCGAGCAGGTTGGTGGGGTCGACCCCGCGGCACCAGGCGACGCCGTGCTCGCGGTAGGTCGGGAAGACGTAGTCGTCCTCGCGGGTGGCCCGCCCCGAGCCGATCTGGGCGGCCTCCTGGCCGAGCAGCGAGGCCCACAGGCCCAGCTCGCCCTGGCGCTGCAGGGAGGTGGCCTCGGCGTCGAAGCGGCGGGTGAGCACCATGTCGCGGTACAGGCCGCGCAGCTCATCGGGGGTGATGCCGGCGACGTACTCGTCGTACTCGGCGTTCTTGACGCGCTCGCCCTCGGGCGTCAGCAGCTGTACGAGCTCGGGGTCGGTGCTCGGCGATTTCCTTGCGGTGGTCGTCTTGCCGGCCGTGCTCTTGGTACCGGCGCTGCGTCGCGGCTTGCGCGCGGCAGTGCTCTCCACGGTCACGTGTGCTCCTCCGTCGGTCCGGCATCCCGGGTTCGCCGGGATGCCAGTGCGGCTCGCCTGAAGCCCTACGGACGCACAGGGTGGGTGCGGCCCGGTCGGGGACAGGCGTGACAGGTGCCCCGGCGAGCGCCCTGCAAAAGGCACGTTACCCAGTGCTCCACATTTCTGTGAAACCCCTCCTGACCTGCGATTTTGCTTGGATTTCCAAGTAAATCGCGAAAGCCGGGAACATCTCCTGGTCACAGCCTTGCAGGGGGCCGGAACAACGGCACGTTATCCCGGTGACCCACGTCACGGGAAGAGTTCACCTCGGGCGAGGCGGGCGGCGGATCAGCCGGTGACGCCCGAGGTGTCGCCCGCCGTGCCGCCGTTGTCACCGCCGGCGACCGTCCCCGGGTCCGTCGTGTCGCCGGAGGACGGCGTGGACGGCGCCGGGTCGTCCGTCGGCTCCTCGGTGGTGGCCGGGTCCGAAGGCTCGCTCGGCCGGCTGCTGGGGGTGTGGGAGGGGGTGTACGACGGCGTGTACGACGGCGTGTAGTTCCCGGTCCCGGAGTTCGTGCCGGAGCCGTCGTCCGTGGAGGAGTCCGTCGGCTGGTCGGTCGGCTCGTCGGTCGGCTCGTCGGTGGCCGTGTTGTCCTTGGTGGTCTGCGAGGTGGTCGGCGACTGGGTGGTGCCGTCGCCGCCACTGCCGTTGCCGGCCTTGTGCAGCGCCAGCGCGACGCCCGCCGCGATGGCGATCACCGCGAGGACGGCGAGGATCCACAGCTTGCCGCGGCCGCTGCCCCTGTTGCCGTGCCCCTCGAAGCCGCCGTCGTCCCCGCCGCCGTAGCCCGTGGGCAGGATCGGCTGCGGGATCTGCGTCGTACCGGAGGAGTCGCCGGGGTGCGGCAGCACCGTCGTGCTCGCGAAGCCCGCGGCCGGGGTGTGCCGGCCCTCGTGCACGGTGACCGGGCCGGTGTTCCAGGTGCCGGTGTGGCCGCCCTGGTCGTACAGCATCTGCAGCCCGTACTGGACGAGGCCGCGCATCTCCTCGGCGGTCTGGAAGCGGTCGTCCGGCTCCTTGGCCAGCGCGCGCATGACGAGGCCGTCGAGCTCCGGCGGCACCGAGTCGGAGACCTCGGACGGCGGCGTCGGGATGTCCTGGACGTGCTGGTAGACCACCGACAGCGGGGTCTCACCGGTGAACGGGGGCCGCAGCGCGAGGAGTTCGTAGAGGAGGCAGCCCGTCGCGTACAGGTCGGAGCGGTGGTCGACGGCCTTGCCGAGCGCCTGCTCGGGGGAGAGGTACTGCGGGGTGCCCATGACCATGCCGGTCTGGGTCATCGTCGACTGCGCGCCGTGCAGGGCACGGGCGATGCCGAAGTCCATCACCTTCACCGCGCCGGTGTGCGTGATGATCACGTTCGCCGGCTTGATGTCACGGTGCACGATGCCGTGCTGGTGCGAGTAGGCGAGCGCCTCCAGCACCCCGGAGACGATGATCAGGGCCTGCTCAGGACCGGGAGCCTCGGCGTTGATCAGCAGGTCGCGGATGGTGCGGCCCTCGACGATCTCCATCACGATGTACGGGACGCTCTGGGCGCCCCCCGTGCCGTAGCCGCCCGGCACCGTGTCCTCGCCGGAGTCGTACACGGCGACGATCGCGTGGTGGTTGAGGCCGGCCACCGACTGGGCCTCGCGCGTGAAGCGGGCCTTGGAGACCGGGTCCTCGGCGAGGTCGGCACGGAGCAGCTTGACCGCGACGGTGCGCCCGAGGCGCACGTCCTCCGCGGCGAAAACCTCCGCCATGCCGCCCCGGCCGAGTCTGCGGGTCAGCCGGTACCGGCCGTCCCCGACCAATCCGCCGTTCCCCCACATTTCCGGCGCATCTGACATACCGCCGCCAGTCGCCTCGGGGTCGGACGGGCCCTGGGCGCGCTGCTGCTGTGCCATCAGTCCTCGCCGTCGTTTCTGCCCGCGGTGCGCGCGGTGTTGTTACGGTCTCCGTCGGCCACGCTACAGCCTCAACGCAAGCCGCCGTTCCGAGAAGGGGGCCGGAACCGGCACAGGACGGACCGGCCATCAAACCGTCGCCCCGTCAGTGCGTGCAAGTTCTGTGTACCGCCCGTACAGCCTCTGTAACGCTCCCGCGACGCTTCTATCGCGTACGGTCACGGATCGGGCACCGCGCTTGACGTGTCAGTGCCCTGGGGCAGACTTGGCCGGGAATAGCACTTTCGACCATCGGCAGTCAACGGCGCCTCAAGGCCCACGGGGGAAGCGGAACATGAGCCAGGACGGCGCACAGGGCCGGTATGCGGGGCGGGCGCTCGCCGGCGGCCGCTATCAACTGCGCGACCTGCTCGGCGAGGGCGGCATGGCCTCCGTGCACCTGGCCTACGACTCCGTGCTCGACCGCCAGGTCGCGATCAAGACGCTGCACACCGAGCTCGGCCGCGAGCAGGCCTTCCGCGAGCGCTTCCGCCGCGAGGCCCAGGCCGTGGCGAAGCTCACGCACACCAATATCGTCTCGGTCTTCGACACCGGCGAGGACAGCCTGGATGGCATGACCACGCCGTACATCGTGATGGAGTACGTCGAGGGCCGCCCGCTGGGCTCGGTGCTCGACGAGGACGCACGGCAGTTCGGCGCGATGCCCGCCGACAAGGCGCTGAAGATCACCGCGGACGTTCTCGCGGCGCTGGAGATCAGCCACGAGATGGGCCTGGTCCACCGGGACATCAAGCCCGGCAACGTCATGGTCACCAAGCGCGGCGTCGTCAAGGTGATGGACTTCGGCATCGCGCGCGCCATGCAGTCCGGTGTGACGTCCATGACACAGACCGGCATGGTCGTCGGCACCCCGCAGTACCTGTCGCCGGAGCAGGCGCTGGGGCGGGGCGTGGACGCCCGGTCCGATCTCTACTCGGTCGGCATCATGCTGTTCCAACTGGTCACCGGGCGGCTGCCGTTCGAGGCGGACTCGCCGCTGGCGATCGCGTACGCGCATGTGCAGGAGGAGCCGGTGGCTCCTTCGTCGATCAACCGGGCGCTGCCCCCCGCGGTGGACGCGCTGGTGGCCCGCGCGCTGAAGAAGAACCCGAACGAGCGTTTCCCGAGCTCCGAGTCGATGCGCGACGAATGCCTGCGCGTGGCCGCGTCGGTGCAGGCCGCCCCGCCGAGCATCGTGCCGGGCGCGCGCACCCAGAGCGGCACCGGGGTCGGCGCCGCGGTGTTCCCGCCGGTCGCCCAGGCGCCCCAGGCACCACCGGGCCCCGTACAGACGCCGTACCAGCCGCCCCAGCCCCAGACCCCGGCTCCGAACCCGTACAGCGCGCCGACGCCGCCTCCCTCCCCGGCGTACGGCTACCCGCAGCAGGGCGGCTACCGGACGCCGTCGCCGTATGCGCAGCCGCAGACACCGCCGCCGTACAACCTCGCGCCCCAGCAGCGGCCCGCCGGGCCCGCGGGCGGCGGCAGGACCAACAAGTCGGTGGTCATCGGCACGATCGTCGTCTCGATCATCGCCGTCGGCGGCCTGATCGCGGCCCTGGCGCTCAACGGCGGTGGCGGCGGCAGCGGCGGCGGCAGCGGAAGCGGCGGCAGCAGCCCGGACCCCACGACGACGCACGCGGCGGACTGGCGCGGGCCGGACACCACCAAGGTGATCGACTCGACGGAGTGCACGGAGCCGCAGGAGTCGTACACCGACGAGAACAAGATCCGGGTGCCCGACTTCCGGTTCAAGTACATCGACTCGGTCAGGGAGTGCGCGAATGCCGCGGGCTGGTCGCTGGTGGTCAACGACTACAACGAGAACACGTACGGCGAGGGCGCGGTGATCGACCAGTCCCCCGAGGCGGGCTCGGACGTCGACCCGGACAAGGTCGAGATCACGCTCGACGTCTCGACGGGCAACCCGTCCTGACCCGGGGCAGCCGTTCGCAGACATGACGAAGGGCCCGGCGGCTTCGGCCGCCGGGCCCTTTCGCTCACATCCCGGTAAGTCGCCCTGTGCCTACAGGTACGGCCCGCCCGAGCGGCCGGCCGTGGGGCCGTCCTCGCCCAGGTCGTGGCCGACGCCCGGCGGCAGCGCGCGCCGCATCTGCTCCAGCTGGGCCCGCGCGGCCATCTGCTGGGCGAACAGCGTGGTCTGGATGCCGTGGAAGAGGCCCTCCAGCCAGCCCACCAACTGGGCCTGCGCGATGCGCAGTTCGGCGTCGCTGGGCGTGCCGTCGTCCGTGAAGGGCAGCGAGAGCCGCTCCAGCTCCTCGACCAGCTCCGGCGCCAGCCCGTCCTCCAGCTCCTTCACCGAGCTGCGGTGGATCTCCTTGAGCCGGGCCCGGCTCGCCTCGTCCAGGGGAGCGGCGCGCACCTCCTCCAGGAGCTGCTTGATCATGCTGCCGATCCGCATCACCTTGGCCGGCTGCTCGACCTGCTCCGTCACCGGAATCTCGCGGGAGTCCTCGTTCCCGCCGCCAATCGCCATGCCGTCCTGGCCCACGACCAGGATCTGGGGGTTCTCCGGCGACCTGTCGTTCCTCGGCATCTCCATGCCGCCATTCTCTCGCACGTGTGCATCTCATCACCGTGGTGCCCCCTGTGGAGGGTGATCCACCGTTTGCGGTGCGGGAGTTTCCCTCACGGTGCGTGGGTTTCCGTCTGAGGCACAGCAGCCTCGCCTCGGTGGGGGTCCCCCCGGTTCGAGCGAAGTCGAGAACTGGGGGAGGTCGAGCCGGCGGATCTCGGTCGGCCTCCGTTCGGCAGATGAGCTGCTCCAGCACGAGCAGCCGCGCCGGTTCGTCCGGGTGCCAGGGCGTCCGGCCCGGCGCCTGTGCGCGCTGCCCCGTACGTACTCGTGCGGCGCGTCCGCCACGTGCCGGCCCTGCGCCTCGACGACCTTCCGCACCTTGACGCCGGGCGCGCCGACCGCCGGCACCAGCTTGATCGCCGGCTCGTCGCGCGGCGGGGCGGCCCGCCGCACGGAGCGCGCGAACCAGGCCCGCAGCTCAGCCCGGCCCGGCTCGGTCAGCGCCTACAGCGCCCGCCCGGCCTCGTCCTCGCCGTCCTGGACGACCATCCCGTCCCGTTCCAGCCGGCCGAGGGCCGCGTGGACCTGCCCGGTCTTCAGCCGCCGGGTGCCGGCCGTGCGCGCCTCGGACTCGGTGCGCAGCCGGTCGCCGTGGCGCGGGCCGTCTTCGAGGAGCGCCGGCAGCCCGTGACGAATCGACATACCCGGATTGTGCAGCGGGTTCGGTTTTTTGGCGGAACCCGGAATGCCGGAAGTACTGGCGAATGTGACGCTTGGGGCGTGAATCCATGGTTGCGTGCTTTGAAGGGGGCCGGACTGGTGGTGGGGGTGGGGACGGGCGTACTGGTGTTTCCGTGCGGGGGTGGTTCGTCGTACGGGGCTGTTGCGTCTTACGCGGGTGTGCCGACGCACGGGAGCTTTTCGACGCCCGGGGCCGTACCGGTACACGGGTCGTACGACGGTGGTCGCTCGGCTGCCGAGGGAGCCCCTGCTGCTGCTTCCCGGACCGCCTCCGCGTCTGCGTCCGCCTCCGCCTCCTCCACCGCATCCCCGCAGCCGTCCCGTGCCGGGAGCCGGGCGGGTGAGGGCCGGGAGCGGCCGGGGCGACGGGAGGCGGCGGACGAGTCCGCGGCCGCCCCCTCGGACGTGGGGGACGAGGACTCGTCCCAGGAGGAGGCGGACGCGGGACAGGCCGCCTCGGCCTCGCCGCCCGCGGAGGCGGGCCTGGTGCCCTCCGGGCCGGCGCAGCGTCCGGCCGCTCGAGCCGCCGGGCAGCCCGCCGAGCCCATCCTGCGGATCCTGCCGCTGGGCAGCGGACTGGTCCTGATCGGTCTCGGCCTGGGACTCGCCTTCATCGGGCTGCGGATGCGGCGGGCCTAGGGCCTGTCGTTTGGATCAGGTCGGCCGTAGGGAACTGCGCCTTGCAGCCGCCCCGTGCGGGGTCATGGGGGTCCCCCCGCTCGAGCGAAGCCGAGAGTGGGGGAGAGTGACGACAACGCCGCTGGGGGTCCCCCCACGCCCTTAAGGCAGTGGGGAGTGCGTGCCAGGGCCCGCGACGCCGAGCTGATCCAAACGACAGGGCCTAGGGCCGCCTGCCGTCCGAATCAGGTCGGCTGCCGGGAACTGCGGCTTGCGGGGCGCCTCCTCCGGGGGAGTGCCTGTCGGGGCCGCGAGGCCGAACCGGTGCGAACGACGGGGGCCCTGGGGAGGCGGGAATTCAGGGCACGACCAGCAGCACCTTGCCCACGTGACCGCTCTCCTCGACGACCCGGTGGGCCGTCGCCGCGTCGTCCATCGGGATCTCGCGGTCGACGACGGGGCGGACGTGGCCGGCGTCGAGCAGGGGCCACACATGCTCGCGTACGGCCGCGACGATCGCCGCCTTCTCGGTGAGCGGGCGGGCCCGCAGCGAGGTCGCGCTGACGGCGGCCCGCTTGTTCAGGAGCGTGGCGATGTTCAGCTCGCCCTTGATGCCGCCCTGCATGCCGATGATCGCGAGACGGCCGTTGACGGCGAGGGTCTGGATGTTGCGGTCCAGGTACTTGGCGCCCATGTTGTCGAGGATGACGTCGGCGCCCGCGCCGTCGGTGGCCTTCTTGACCTCGGCGACGAAGTCCTGCTCCCGGTAGTTGATCAGGATGTCGGCGCCCAGATCGGCGCACTGCCGCAGCTTCTCCTCGGTGCCCGCCGTGACGGCGACCTTGGCGCCGACGGCCTTGGCGAGCTGGATCGCCATGGTGCCGATGCCGCTGGAGCCGCCGTGCACGAGCAGCGTCTCGCCGGGGCGCAGATGGGCGATCATGAAGACGTTGGACCAGACCGTGCAGACCACCTCGGGCAGCGCGGCCGCCTGCTTGAGGTCGACGCCCTTGGGGACGGGCAGGAGCTGTCCGGCGGGGATCGTGACCTTCTCGGCGTAGCCGCCGCCCGCGAGCAGCGCGCACACCTCGTCGCCGACCGCCCAGCCGGTGACTCCGGTACCGAGCGCGGCGATGCGGCCGGAGCACTCCAGGCCGGGGTGGCGGGACGCGCCGGGCGGCGGGTCGTAGAAGCCCTGCCGCTGCAGGATGTCGGCGCGGTTGACGGCACTGGCCACCACCTCGACCAGGACCTCGCCCTCGCCGGGCACCGGATCCGGGACCTCGTCCCACACCAGCGCCTCGGGCCCACCAGGTTCGGGAATCGTGATCGCATGCATGAAGGGGACGCTACTCCCTGGCGTCGGCGGGCGCGGGCGTGCCCGTCCTCGGGCCGGCCCCGGTGCGGCGCCGCCACCGCGGATGCTCACTCCTGGCGCAGGGGCCGGGCGTCGGGTGCGACCTGAGCGCCGGGTGACGCCCGCACGATGGTGATCAGCCGGTCCGTCAACTGCAGTGTCCCGACGGCCGGATCGTCGTATCCGAGCACCCGGTGCCCGCGGACGACGCTCACGACCAGGTCCTCGGTCTCCCGCGGCGTCTTGCCCACCTCGGCCTTCACGACCGGCCGCTCGACCATGTCGAGCCCGCTGCCCTGCTGGATGAGGTCCTCCATGACCATGGCGGCCGCCGGGCTGAGCACGGACAGGCCGAGCAGGCGGCCGGCGGCGCTGGCGCTGGTGATGACCGCGTCCGCTCCGGACTGCTGGAGCAGCGGCGCGTTCTCCTCCTCGCGCACCGCGGCCACGATCTTCGCCCCGCGGTTGAGCTGCCGGGCCGTCAGCGTGACGAGGACGGCCGTGTCGTCGCGCTGGGTGGCGATGATGATCTGCCGCGCACGGTGCACCTCGGCCCGCTTCAGGACCTCGCTGCGCGTGGCGTCCCCGACCACACCGGCGTAGCCCTCGGCCGTCGCCGCCTCGACCACCTTGGAGCTGGGGTCGACCACCACGACCTGCTCCTTCTTCAGTCCCGTCGCACACACGGTCTGGATCGCCGAGCGCCCCTTCGTCCCGAAGCCGACGACGACGGTGTGGTCGCGCAAGGTGGACCTCCAGCGGTTCAGGCGCCATTCCTCCCTGGTGCGTTCGGTGAGGACTTCGAGCGTGGTGCCGACCAGGATGATGAGGAAGAGCACGCGCAGCGGCGTGACGACGAAGATGTTGGTGAACCGGGCGGCGTCGCTGACCGGGGTGATGTCGCCGTATCCGGTGGTGGAGAGGGTGACGGTGGCGTAGTAGAAGGCGTCGAGCAGGTCGACCGCCCGGTCGGAGTTGTCGTGGTAGCCGTCGTGGTCGGCGTAGACGATCAGGGCGGTCGCGACCAGGACCGCCAGGGCCAGTAACAGCCGTTTGGCGACCTGGCGGATCGGCCGTTCGACCACTTTCCTCGGCAGTCTCACCCGATGGGTCACGAGATGTTCGTCCGCCTGGCGGGCGATCGCGTCATGGCCCGGAAGTTTCACGTGAAACACACCCCGATTCCGGCGGACGCCCAGGGCAGGTCGAGGAGCTCCAGCTCCTGACCGGGGCGGGCGCCGCCCGGTGGGACGACGGCGAGGGCGTCGGCCGCGGCGATGCCGCGCAGCATGGCCGGGCCGTTGTAGTGCAGCGGCACGGCGCTGTCGCCGCGCAGCACGACGGGGATGAGCCGGGTGTCGTACGGATGCCCGTGGACCCCGTCCTGGAGGGGCAGACCGTACGGCTCCGGGGCGGCGCGTGCGGCGAGTGTGCGCAGCAGGGGTTCGGCGAGGGTGAGCAGGCCGGAGACCGCGGCGAGGGGGTTGCCGGGCAGGCCGACGAGGTGCTGGTTCTCCTTGGTGCGGGCCAGCAGCATGGGGTGCCCGGGCCGCACCTTCACGCCGTCCACGAGGAGTTCGGCGCCGATGCGCTGCAGGGTCGGGTGGACATGGTCGACGGGGCCGGAGGCCGTGCCGCCGGTGGTGACGATCAGGTCGGCCTCGGACCCGGTGACGGCCCTGCGCAGGGCTTTGGCGTCGTCGCCGAGCCGTCGTACGGAGGTCACCTCGGCGCCCAGCGCGCGCAGCCAGGGCGGCAGCATCGGTCCGAGGGCGTCCCGGATCAGGCCGTCGTGCGGCCGTCCCTCGGTGAGCAGTTCGTCGCCCAGGACGAGGACCTCGACGCGGGGGCGGGGGACGGCGGTGAGGGTGTCGTAGCCGGCGGCCGCGGCGAGGCCGAGTACGGCGGGTGTCACCAGGGCGCCGACGGGGAGGAGCTGGTCGCCGGTGCGGCACTCCTGGCCGCGGGGGCGGATGTCCTGGCCGTGCTGCACGTCCCTGGTGGCGTGCAGGCGGCCCTTGTCGTCGGTGCGGCCGTGTTCGCTGCGGATCACGGCGGTGGTGTCCGGGGGGATGCGGGCGCCGGTGGCGATACGGACGGCCTCGCCGTCGGTGAGGGCCTCGGGCTCGCCGTGTCCGGCCAGGACGCCCTGGTCCCGTACGTCCCAGGGGCCGGGTCCCGCGACCGCCCAGCCGTCCATCGCGGAGGTGTCGAAGGAGGGCAGGTCGGTGAGGGCGGTGAGGGGGGCGGCCAGGGTGAGGCCGAGGGCGGCTTCGAGGGGGACCGAGACGAGGGGGCGGCGGGCCCCGGACCGGGCGGCGCGCGCCGCGATGCCCCGGGCCTCGGGCCAGGGGGTGGCCCTGTGGTGGGCGTCGGGCTTGCGCGACGCGGAGGGGTTCGCGTCCTGCGGGGCGGGCGCGGGTACGGAGTCGCCTGGGGTGCGGCTGTCGTGGGTGCGGTGGTCGGGTTCCTTCACCAGGGCGAGCACCTCCTCGACGTCGAGGTCCTCGACGTCCTCGCCGGGCCGGGCGGAGCGGGCGGTCATCCGGCGTCCGGGCGGGTGTCGGGCGCGGCATCGGGAGCGACGTCGGTCTCGGCGCCCGCGGTCTTGTCCGTCTCGTCGGCCTCCTTGGCCCAGCGCAGGGCGAGGGCCTCGGCCTTGCGGGCGGCTTCGGCCACGGCTTCGGGGCCGCCGCCGGCCCGGCCGGCCGCGTAGCCGACGAGGAAGGTGGTCAGCGGTGCCGCGGGCCTGGCCACCCCGTGGGCGGCGTCGCGGGCGAGGTCGAGCAGGAGACCGGTGTCGACGTCGAGGTCGATGCCGAGCTCGTCCTTGGCTGCGGAAATCCATTCATCCAACACGTGCCCATGCTCCCTGATGCGTGCCCTGGCGGTGGCGATGTCGTCCCAGGTGTCGCAGTCGAAGGAGGCGACGGGGTCCGGGACGCGGGTGAGGTGGAGGGCGGCGGTCAGCCGGCGCAGCGGCAGCCCGGTGAGGCTGCCGTGTGCGGTGGCGAGCGCGGCCAGTTCGCGGCGCAGCGCGTGCGTGCGGTAGGCGGCCACGAGGGGCTGGTCGCGGCCGTCGGCGTCGGTGAGCAGGACGCCTTCGGCGTCGCTCGCGTGCAGTGCGCTCAGCAGTCGTCGCACGGTGGCCGCTCCGAGGAACGGCAGGTCGGCGGAGAGCAGCACGGTCTGGTCGGAGGTGGTGTGGTGCAGTCCGGCGCCGAGCGCGGCGAGGGGTCCCCCGCCGGGCGGGTCCTCACGGGCCCACAGCACCGGCCGGGCGGTGGGCCTGGAGGCGGCGACCACGACGGTCGCGCGGGCGTCGGCGCAGGCGGTCAGCACCCGGTCGAGCAGCGCCCGGCCGCCGACGTGCACGCCGGGCTTGTCGGCGCCGCCGAGCCGCCGGGCGGCGCCCCCGGCGAGCACGACGGCGTCGTACGCCTCGTGTGCCGGGGCGGCGCCGCGGTCGCCGGAAGGCTCGTGCGAGGTCATCCCCCGAGTATGCGTGCCCTCACGATCACAGGGAACGCATGGGCATCACACGGAACGTAGGGGCGCCACACGGAACGTGCGGGCGTCCTCGTCGTCACAGTGTGCGCAGCAGGACGGCCGGCTGTTCCACGCAGTCCGCCACGTACCGCAGGAATCCGCCCGCCGTACCGCCGTCGCACACCCGGTGGTCGAAGGTGAGCGAGAGCTGGACGACCTGCCGTACGGCGAGCTCGCCCTCGTGCACCCACGGCTTGGGGACGATACGGCCGACGCCGAGCATGGCCGCCTCGGGGTGGTTGATGATCGGCGTGGACCCGTCGACACCGAACACACCGTAGTTGTTCAACGTGAAGGTGCCACCGGTGAGTTCCCCGGGTGTGAGGCTGCCCGTGCGGGCCGCCTCGGTGAGGCGGGCGAACTCGGCGGTGAGCGCTTCGGCGTCACGCGCGTGTGCGTCCCGTACGACCGGGACGACGAGGCCGCGCTCGGTCTGCGCGGCGAAGCCGAGGTGCACCTGGTCGAGCCGGACGACCTCCCTGGCCTCCATGTCGACCGTGGAGTTGAGCTCGGGGAACCGGGCGAGGGCGGCCGTGCAGATGCGGGCCAGCAGGGCGAGAAGGGAGATCTTCGGCCCGCCGGCGGCGTTCATCGCGGCACGGGCGCGCATGAGTTCGGTCGCGTCGGCGTCCACCCAGCAGGTCGCGTCCGGTATCTCCCGGCGGCTGCGGGAGAGCTTGTCCGCCACCGCGCCCCGGATGCCCTTGAGGGGGATGCGGACGCCGGTGCCGGGTGCTGCGGCGGGGGTCGGCGCGGCTGCCTGGGGCGCGGCAGCGGTCTCCGCCGCCCGTCCCTGCGCCTCGGCGGCACGCAGCGCGTACTCCACGTCGGCGCGCAGGATCAGCCCGTCGGGGCCGGAGCCCGTCATCTCCTTGAGGTCCAGGCCGTTCTGCCGGGCGAGCCTGCGCACCAGCGGCGAGATCACGGGAACGGGTCCGTCCGCCGGCTCGCGTGCGCCGGAGCTTCCGTTCGCCTCCCGGGGCGCGGCGGGCGCCGGCTGTCCCGGCCGTACCCTCCGGCGTCGCGCGGGCGCCTCCGAAGTGCCGTAACCCACCAGCACGTTGCCCGAGCCCTCGCTCTCGCCCGCTGAGGCCGCCGGTCCGACCGCGACCGTCAACAGGGGGGCGCCCACGGGCAGTTCGGTGCCCTCCTCGCCGAAGCGGGCGGTGACCACACCGCCGTAGGGGCAGGGCACGTCGACCAGCGCCTTGGCCGTCTCGACCTCGACGACCGGCTGGTCGACCGCGACCACGTCGCCGACCTCCACCAGCCAGCGGACGATCTCCGCCTCGGTGAGCCCCTCCCCGAGGTCGGGGAGCCTGAACTCCAACACCTGTGCCATCAGCTCTCGGCCTCCCACTGCAGACGCCCCACGGCATCCAGGATGCGGTCCACGCCGGGCAGGTGGTGGCGCTCCAGCATCGGCGGCGGGTAGGGGATGTCGAAGCCGGCCACGCGCAGCACCGGCGCCTCCAGGTGGTGGAAGCAGCGCTCGGTGACGCGGGCCGCGATCTCCCCGCCCGGGCCGCCGAACCCGCCCGACTCGTGCACGACGACCGCGCGGCCGGTCCGCCGTACCGAGGCGCAGACCGTCTCGTCGTCGAACGGCACCAGGGAGCGCAGGTCGACGACTTCGAGGTCCCAGCCCTCGGCCCGCGCGGCCTCGGCGGCTTCGAGGCAGACGGGAACCGACGGTCCGTACGTGATGAGCGTGGCGCTGCGGCCCGAGCGCCGCACCACCGCGCGGCCTATCGGTTCAACGTCCGTCGGGTGCTCCGGGTTCCAGGAGTCCTTGGACCAGTACAGGCGCTTGGGTTCGAGGAAGACGACCGGGTCGTCGGAGGCGATCGCGGCGCGCAGCAGGCCGTAGGCGTCGGCGACGGTGGCGGGCGTGACGACATGGAGCCCCGGAGTCGCCATGTAGTACGCCTCGGAGGAGTCGCTGTGGTGCTCGACGCCGCCGATGCCGCCGCCGTAGGGGACGCGGATGGTCAGGGGGAGCGGCATGGTGCCGCGGGTGCGGTTGCGCATGCGGGAGACGTGCGAGATCAGCTGCTCGAACGCCGGGTAGGCGAACGCGTCGAACTGCATCTCCACGACCGGGCGCAGGCCGTACATGGCCATGCCGACCGCGGTGCCGAGGATGCCCGCCTCGGCCAGGGGCGTGTCCGTGCAGCGGTCCTCGCCGAACTCCTTGGTGAGGCCGTCGGTGACGCGGAAGACGCCGCCGAGGGTGCCGACGTCCTCGCCCATGACGTGCACGGTGGGGTCGGCGGCCATGGCGTCGCGCAGCGCGCGCGTGAGCGCCTGCGCCATGGTGGCCGGCTTGAGGGCGACGGTGGTCATCAGTGGCCGCCTTCCTGTTCCGCGTGCAGCTCCGCCTGCAACTGGGCCCGCTGTTCGCGCAGTTGCCCGGTGGGCTCGGCGTACACATGGGCGAACAGGTCCATCGAGTCGAGCACCGGGTCCTGGTTCATGCGCTCGCGCAGGTCTGCGGCCATGGTCTCGGCGGCGTCGCGGGCGGCCCGTATGCCGTCCTCGTCGAGCAGGCCGCGCTCGGTCAGTTCGTGCTCCAGGAGCGCGATGGGGTCGTGGGCGCGCCAGGCCTCGACCTCGGTGTCGCCGCGGTAGCGGGTCGCGTCGTCGGCGTTGGTGTGGGCGTCGATGCGGTAGGTGATCGCCTCGATCAGCGTGGGGCCGCCGCCCTCGCGGGCGCGGCGCACGGCGTCGGTGAGGACCTCGTGCACGGCGGCCGCGTCGTTGCCGTCGACCAGGCGGCCGGGCATGCCGTAGCCGACGGCCTTGTGGGCCAGCGACGGGGCCGCGGTCTGCTTGGCGAGCGGGACGGAGATCGCGAAGCCGTTGTTCTGGACCAGGAAGACCACCGGGGCCTGCCAGACGGCGGCGAAGTTCAGCGCCTCGTGGAAGTCGCCCTCGCTGGAGCCGCCGTCGCCGACCAGGGCGAGCGCGACCACGTCGTCACCCTTGAGGCGGGCGGCGTGCGCGAGGCCGACGGCGTGCGGCAGCTGGGTGGCGAGGGGGGTGCACAGGGGGGCCACGCGGTGTTCGTGCGGGTCGTAGCCGGTGTGCCAGTCGCCGCGCAGCAGGGTGAGCGCCTGGACGGGGTCGAGGCCCCGGGCGACGGCGGCGAGCGTGTCGCGGTAGCTGGGGAAGAGCCAGTCGCGGTCTTCAAGGGCGAGCGCGGCGGCGACCTGGCAGGCCTCCTGGCCGGTGCTGGAGGGGTAGACGGCGAGGCGGCCCTGCTTGGTGAGGGCGGTCGCCTGCACGTTGTACCTGCGGCCGCGCACGAGCTCGGCGTACAGGCGGCGCAGCAGCGCCGGGTCGACCTTCGCGGCGGCCTCGGTGCCGAGGACGCGGTGGGGCTCCGCGTCGGGCAGCAGCGGCGCGGGGTCGGTGCGGGGCTGCCAGGCGGGGGGCGGCGATGGCCGATACCCGCCCCGCTGCTCCATGACCGTCATGACGGCACCTCCTCGTGGGAGCGGCTTCAGGCGCGCCACGGGTGTGATGCGCCTCACCTACCGATTGTTCGGTCGTCGGCACATTTTGGCTACAGGCACCTCCAGGCTGTGGACAAACGGTTCTCCACAACCTGAAATGAACGCAGTACGTCCATGGTAGGGAGGCGGGGGGACATGGCACCTGAACAAATGGCCGAAGGGCCGGAAGGCGGAAGTCCCCTGCCGCTCCCGCGTCCGCTCGATGCGATCGATCTGGACATCCTCCAGATGCTCCAGGCGGACGGCCGCGCCTCCATACGGTCGGTCGCGGAACGGGTGCACGTCTCACGCGCCAACGCCTACGCGCGGATCAACCGCCTCATCGAGGACGGCGTCATCCGCGGCTTCGGGGCCCGCGTCAACCACGAGCGCGCAGGTCAGGGCACCTCGGCGTACATCACGCTGAAGATCGTCCAGAACTCCTGGCGCACCGTGCGCGAGCAGCTCACACGGCTGCCCGGGGCCTCCCACATCGCCCTGGTGGGCGGCGACTTCGACGTACTGCTGCTGGTGCACACGCCGGACAACAAGGCACTGCGCGAGCTGGTGCTCACCCGCCTCCAGGCCATGCCCGAAGTGCTCAGCACGCGCACGCTGCTGGTGTTCGAGGAGGAGGACCTGGAGCCGCAGGGCTGAGACCCGCGATGCCGCTCAGGCCTCCTTGCGCAGCCCTCCGAAGACCAACTGCACGACCGCGTCGGCCACTTCGCGCTCGCTCATGCCCCGCCCGTCGGGCCGGTACCACTCGACGATCGAGTTGATCATCCCGAAGACGAGCCTGGTGGCGAGGCGCACCTCCACGTCACTGCGTACGTCCCCGTCGGCGGCCGCCGCCTTCAGCAGCTCGGCCACCTGGTGGTCGAACTCGCGGCGCCGCTCCAGGGCCCACCGTTCGGTGCCCGTGTTGCCGCGCACCCGCAGCAGCAGCGTCACATACGGCAGTTCGCCGATCAGCACCTCGACCATGCGGCGCACGACGTACTCGAGGCGGCCGGCGGCGTGCCCCACGCGCGCGTGCTCCTCGTCGAGGATCCCGAAGAGCCCGTCGAGCGCCCGGCTGACGGCCCGGCGCAGCAGCTCCTCCTTGCCGGCCACATGGTGGTAGATCGACGACTTGGAGATGCCGGCCGCCCTGGAGAGGTGCTCCATGGAGGTGCCGTCGTAGCCGCGCTCGTTGAAGACCTGGACGGCGACGGACAGCAGCGTCTCCGGGGTGTACGTGTCGCGTTTGGCGGTGGTCATGACTGGCTGCCCTCCCGCTTGTCGGAGGCGTACGCGTGCCGGTACAGCGCGAGGGAGGGCGCATAACGCCCGGAGGGGTCGCGCAGGTGCAGGTCGTCGAGGAGTGCGTACGCCCAGTTGCGGCCGAGCCTGCGGCTCCACTCGAAGGGCCCCAGCGGGTAGTTGACGCCCAGGCGCATCGCGGTGTCGATGTCCTCCTCGGTGGCCACGCCCTTGGCGACGGCGTCGTGCGCGAGGTCGACGATCCGGGCGACCGTGCGGGCGACGATCATGCCGGGGACGTCGCCGATCACGCTGACGTCCTTGCCGAGCGCCTGGAAGAGGCCGGTGGCCTCGGCGAGGGTCTGCGGCGAGGTGTCCTGGGACGCGGACAGGGCGATCCGGGTGGCCCGCCGGTAGTCGAGGGCGAGGTCGAAGTAGACGACGTCGCGGAACTCGACGGAGGTCTGGCCGTCGGCGAGCGCCAGCTGGCCGCCGCTCGGCAGCACCAGGCGGGTGCCGTGGTCCTCTTCCTCCTCGCGCACGGCGATGCCCGCCTCGCGGATCAGCGCGAGCAGCTCGGAGGCGGGGCCCAGGTCGCCCTCGACGACGACGTACGCGGGCTGCTGCGCAGGCTCCGCGGTGTGCGGCTCGGAGCGATCGGCGCCGTCCCCGTACTCGTACCAGCCCTGACCGCTCTTGCGGCCGAGCCGGCCCGACTCGACCAGGCGCCGCTGGGCGAGCGAGGGCGTGAAGCGCACGTCCTGGAAGAAGGACCGCCACACGGAGTGGGTGACGGACTCGTTGACGTCCTGTCCGATGAGGTCGGTCAGTTCGAAGGCGCCCATCCTGAAGCCGCCCGACTCGCGCAGGATCGCGTCGATGGTGGCGGGGTCGGCGCCCTGGGCCTCGTACACGGCGAAGGCCTCGGCGTAGAAGGGCCGGGCGATGCGGTTGACGATGAAGCCGGGGGTGTCGGCGCAGGCGACCGGTGTCTTGCCCCAGGCGCGCGCCATCTCGTACGCGCGCGTGGCCGACGAGACGTCGGTGGCGAACCCGGAGACGACCTCGACCAGGGGGAGCAGCGGCGCCGGGTTGAAGAAGTGCAGGCCGACGAAGCGCCCGGGGTGGCGCAGGGCGCCGCCGATGGCGGTGACGGACAGCGAGGAGGTGTTGGTCGCGAGCAGGCAGTCCTCGGCGACGATGTCCTCCAGCTCGCGCAGCAGGGCCTGTTTGGCGTCCAGCTGCTCCAGGACGGCTTCGACGACCAGGGAGCAGTCGGCGAGCTCGGAGAGGCTCTCGGCGGGCAGCAGCCGCTCGCGTGCCGCGTCCCGGTCGGCGGCCGTGAGCCGGTCCTTCTCGACGAGCCGGTCGAGGCGGGCGCCGATCGCCGCGGCCGCCTCCGCGGCGCGCCCGGCGGCGGCGTCGTACAGCCGTACGCGATGGCCTGCGACCAGCGCGACCTGGGCGATGCCCTGGCCCATGGTGCCGGTGCCGACGACGGCCACGGGGCTGCTGAGGTCGAGTGCTGTCATGTGCGCGATCCTCCCGCACGGGGTTTTCCACAGATGCGGCAGGCCCCCTTGTCCCGACCGATCGTTCGGTTACTCTAACTCTGACCGGCTGTTCCTGCCCATGTTTCTGCCAGGTCATGAGCTCGACGAAGAGTTCTCAAGACGAGGAGTTGGTCCCGCATGGCCGCCGAACTGACCACCCGCGACCTGATCGCCAAGCACCGGCCCACCCTCGACCAGGCGCTGGAAGCGATCCGCACGCGCGCGTACTGGTCCCCGCACCCCGAACACCCCAAGGCGTACGGCGAGAACGGCAGCCTGGACGCGGCCGCGGGCAAGGCCGCCTTCGACGCCCTGCTGGGCACCCGCCTCGACCTCGGCCAGCCCGGCACGGACGACTGGGTGGGCGCCGAGGTCTCGCCGTACGGCATCGAGCTGGGCGTGACCTACCCGCACGCGGACGTCGACGAGCTGCTTCCCGCCATGAAGGCCGGACAGCGCGCGTGGCGCGACGCCGGCGCGGAGGCGCGCGCGGTGGTGTGTCTGGAGATCCTGAAGCGGATCAGCGACCGGACGCACGCGTTCGCGCACGCGGTCATGCACACCTCCGGCCAGGCGTTCATGATGGCGTTCCAGGCGGGCGGCCCGCACGCCCAGGACCGCGGCCTGGAGGCGGTGGCGTACGCGTACGTGGAGCAGGTCCGCACGCCCGACACCGCGGAGTGGACCAAGCCCCAGGGCAAGCGCGACCCGCTGGCGCTCACCAAGCAGTTCACCGCGGTCCCGCGCGGGATCGCGCTGGTGATCGGCTGCAACACCTTCCCGACGTGGAACGGCTATCCGGGCCTGTTCGCGTCCCTCGCCACCGGCAATGCGGTCCTGGTGAAGCCCCACCCGCGCGCGGTGCTGCCGCTCGCGCTCACCGTGCAGGTCGCGCGCCAGGTCCTCGCCGAGGCGGGCTTCGACCCGAACCTGGTGGCACTGGCGGCCGAGCGGCCGGGCGAGGGCATCGCGAAGACGCTGGCCACGCGCCCGGAGATCCGGATCATCGACTACACGGGTTCGACGGCGTTCGGCGACTGGCTGGAGGCCAACGCCCGCCAGGCGCAGGTCTACACGGAGAAGGCCGGCGTCAACACGGTGCTGGTCGAATCCACCGCGAACTACAAGGGCATGCTCTCCAACCTGGCCTTCTCGCTGTCGCTGTACAGCGGCCAGATGTGCACGACCCCGCAGAACCTGCTGATCCCCCGCGACGGCATCCGCACCGACGAGGGCCCCAGGACCTTCGACGAGGTGGTCGCCGACCTCGCCCGCTCGGTCGACGGTCTGCTCGGCGACGACGCGCGCGCGAACGCCCTGCTCGGCGCGATCGTCAACCCGGACGTGAAGGCCCGGCTGGAGGCCGCTGCCGGTCTCGGTGAAGTCGCCCTGGCCTCAAGGGAGATCAGCAACCCGGAGTTCCCGGACGCGGTCGTGCGCACGCCCGTGATCGTGAAGCTGGACGGCGCACGGAAATATTGGGAGGGGGCCGACGACGAGGCCGCGTACATGAGCGAGTGCTTCGGCCCGGTCTCCTTCGCCGTCGCGGTCGACTCGGCCGCGGAGGGCGCGGAGCTGCTGCGCCGCACCATCCGCGAGAAGGGCGCGATGACGGTCGGCGCGTACACGACCGACGAGGAGGTCGGGCGGACGGTCCAGGAGGTCTGCCTGGAGGAGGCCGCCCAGCTGTCGCTGAACCTCACCGGCGGGGTGTACGTCAACCAGACGGCCGCGTTCTCGGACTTCCACGGCTCGGGCGGCAACCCGGCGGCCAACTCGGCCCTGTGCGACGGGGCGTTCGTCGCCAACCGCTTCCGGGTGGTCGAGGTGCGCCGCGAGGCCTAGGAAGTGATCACGCCCCCGGTGGCGCTCCAGTGGTACAGCGTCATGGCCACACTGGTCGCGAGGTTGTAGCTGGAGACCTGGGGGCGCATCGGCAGCGCCAGCAAGTGGTCGGTACGCGCGCGCAGTGGGGCCGACAAGCCGCTGCGCTCGGAGCCGAAGGCGAGGACGGCGTCGTCCGGGAGCTTCACGCCCCGGATGTCGTCGCCCTCCGGGTCCAGGGCGAACAGCGGTCCGGCCGGCAGCTCGTCGACGGCCAGCCGTTCCACCGTGGTCGCGAAGTGCAGCCCCGCGCCGCCGCGCACGACGGTGGGGTGCCACGGGTCGAGCGTGCCGGTGGTGACCACACCGGTCGCACCGAATCCGGCGGCCAGCCGGATCACGGCGCCCGCGTTGCCGAGGTTGCGCGGGTTGTCGAGGACCACTACTGGGGCGGTGCGCGGGCTGTGCGCCAGCCTTTCCAGATGGTCCGCGCGGGACGGCCGTACGGCCAGGGCGGCGACGGCGGTGGGATGCGGGCGCGGCACCAGCCTCCGGTACGTCGGCTCGGGCACCTCGGTGAGGAGGCCGTCCAGCGCGTCCCGTACATCGGGGGCGAGCTCCTCGGCGAGGGCGAGCGCCGCCCGCCGGTCGGCGGTGACCGCCACCGGGACCTCCGCTCCGAAACGCAGCGCGTGCTTGAGGGCATGGAAACCGTCGAGCAGCACGCAGGTGCCGGCGATCCGGCGCCAGGCGGTCACGGGGTCGGGGGTGGGCTCGGTCATGGCGTGCAGCCTACGTGCGCTGGGGGCCGGGGCTCACCCCGCGGAACACCGGCCATGGGCGCAGGGCACACCCGCGGACGACGGGCGCAAGCCCGCACGGCACACCCGCGGACGACGGGCGCAAGCCCGCAGGGCACACCCGCGGATGACGGGCACAAGCCCGCACGGCTCACGCCGTGGAGCTCACCTGCGCGGGCTCAGGGCTCTCCGGGGCGCCCGGCCCGGACGGCGTCGGACGGCCCGCGCGGGCGAGGACGCGACCACGCGCGCGTGCCGCCCAGCCGCCGAGCCGGTGCAGCAGCGACGTCGGCAGGAAGACCGCGTCCGTCGCGATCATCGCCAGCGAGAAGAACGGCAGCCCGAGAACGACGGCGATCACCGCGTGCTCGGTCATCATGGCCGCCAGCAGGACGTTCTTGACCCGCCGGTTGAACAGCGTGAACGGGAAGGCGACCTGCACGATGACCGTTCCGTACGTCACGAGCATCACCATCGTGCCGCTGGACGACAGCAGGTCCGCGAGCCCGGGCCAGGGCGAGAAGTAGTCGAGGTGGAGCGGGTAGTAGACCGCGGTGCCGTCCTGCCAGCGCGTGCCCTGGATCTTGTACCAGCCGGCCGTCGCGTAGATCAGACAGGCCTCTGTCATGATCACGAAGAGGGCGCCGTTGTGCACGATGTTGGCGACGACGTCCAGCAGGATCCCCGGCTCCCCGCTCTTCGCCCTGCGCCCGACCAGCCACCCCACGGCCTGCGCGAGCCACACGCCCCAAAGGATCACGGGCACGGTCGGGTCGGCGCCGTCGAACCGCCCGCCGGCCGTCGCCGCGATCAGCGCGACCCCGAGCACGGCCCACAGCACAGGGCCGACCCGGTCGGGCACCTGCTCTCCACGCGCGCGTGCCCTACGCACGCGCTCTGCGCGCCGTGCGTCCAGCGACCAGACCTGGCCGCAGCGCGTGAACACGAGGTACACGGACATCAGGTGCAGGACGTTGTCGCCGCCGTCCCCCATGAAGACGCTGCGGTTCTGCAGCGAGAGCACGCCGATCATGAACAGCACGGACATGGTGCGGGTGCGCCAGCCGAGCAGCAGCAGGACGCTCGAGAGGGCGGCGAGCGCGTAGACGAACTCGAACCAGCCCCGGCCGTCCGACCACATCAGGGCCGTGAAGGCACTGTTGGACGCGATCAGCTGCTGGGCGAGGTCCCAGCTCCACGGACTGCCGGGGCCGTACAGCTCCTCGCGATGGGGAAACTCGCGCAGCAGGAACAGCAGCCAGGTCGCGCTGAAGCCGATGCGGATCACGGCGGTCTGGTAGGGGCCGAGCGCCGATTCGGTGATGCGGGCGATGGCGGAGGAGACCGAGAGGGCGAAGCGGTTCACCGGGCGCCTCCGTCGGTGTCGGCGGCCGAGACCGGCCACCAGGGCAGCACCCGGTCCATGGGTTTGTCGGAGATCTTCTCGGTGCTCCACTTCGGCGGGGGCACGTTGGTGGTACGGGAACGGACCTGGACCTGTTCGACGACCCCGCCCTTCCCGGCCGCGTCGTCGCGGCCCAGGCGGAGCACCACTATGCGCCGCAGATAGGTCTCGGACAGGGCGCCGCGCAGCCCGACCGGACGGTTGTTGCCGTCGTGCGTGGCGACGAAGAAGTCCCAGGCCCGGCGGAGCTCGTTCTGCTGGGTGTGGCTGGGCAGCAGATTGCCGTCGATGGCCTGCCCGTCCTGGGCGGACAGGTCGTACCAGCCGGTGGTGCGCACCTCGCCGTTCTTCTGCTGCACCTCGGCGCGGACCTGGACGGCGATGTTCTGCTGCAGCGGGTTCGGCGCGAAGAGCTTCCAGTTCTGCTCGAACTCCGGGTAGATCCAGTCGTCGATCGCCTTGCCGTGCGCCTTGGTCAGCGTGTTCGACGGCGCCACGTGCAGAAAGACCATCCCGACGTGCACACACACGACGACGGCGACGACGGCGAGCGCCAGCGCGGCGCCGATCTGGTAGCGCAGGGAGAGGGCGGCCACCCCCGTGCGGGGTTCGGCGCAGGCGCCAGGAGCGACCGGGAAGGCCAGGGCGCCGGAATCGAGTACGGCGGCGTCCGCCGGGGCGTGCGACGGATCCGGCCCGGCCGGCTCGGGCGGGCTGTCCGGCGCAGGCGACCTGTGCGCCCCGGGCAGAGCAGCCGGGCCGGACGCACCGCCGGGCGTGCCCGGTCCGTCCGGCCCGTGCCGGGCGTCCGAGTCTGTGCCGTACGCGTCCATTCCGCCCCGTCTCCCGATCCCGGTCCGTCTTCCGGCCGCCCGACCGCGGGGCGCCGTACCGCGTGTGCGCACCGTGCCACCGCGCTCGCACGGGCACGGTACTCAGGCCCGCACGTGCGGCACAGCCCCTGTCGGGCCGACCTCGTCGCGGCGTACGCGAGGTCGCCCCGTTTGTCCACAGGACACGCCCGCAAGTTATCCACAGCGGTTGACACCTTACGGCGCCCGTCCCACCATGGAATCGCACGAACCGAACGATCGGTCGGGAGTCAGCTCCGGACAGAGCCCAGGTCGAGGGGGACCGCATGGCGACAGCAGCCGCGCACCAGGCGTACGGCACCGCGCAGGACACCGCCGACACCGATGCGTACGAGCGCGCCTTCGACGCCGCCGTGGCCGCCGACGAGCGCATCGAGCCACGCGACTGGATGCCCGACGCCTATCGCGCGACGCTGGTCCGGCAGATGGCGCAGCACGCCCACTCCGAGATCATCGGCATGCAGCCGGAGGCCAACTGGATCACCCGCGCGCCCTCCCTGCGCCGCAAGGCGATCCTGATGGCCAAGGTCCAGGACGAGGCCGGCCACGGCCTCTACCTGTACAGCGCCGCAGAAACCCTCGGCACCAGCCGTGACGAGCTGCTCGACAAGCTCCACTCCGGCCGCCAGAAGTACTCCTCGATCTTCAACTACCCGACGCTGACCTGGGCGGACGTCGGCGCGATCGGCTGGCTGGTGGACGGCGCCGCGATCACCAACCAGGTCCCGCTGTGCCGCTGCTCCTACGGCCCGTACGCGCGCGCGATGATCCGCATCTGCAAGGAGGAGTCCTTCCACCAGCGCCAGGGGTACGAACTGCTGCTGGCCCTCGGCCGCGGCACCCCCGAGCAGCGGGAGATGGCGCAGGACGCGGTGAACCGCTGGTGGTGGCCGTCCCTGATGATGTTCGGCCCGCCCGACGACGAGTCGGCGCACTCCGCGCAGTCGATGACATGGAAGATCAAGCGGCATTCGAACGACGAGCTGCGCCAGCGCTTCGTCGACATCTGCGTCCCCCAGGCCGAGTCCCTGGGCCTCACCCTCCCCGACCCGGACCTGAAGTGGAACGAGGAGCGGGGCCACTACGACTTCGGCCCGATCGACTGGACGGAGTTCAAGGAAGTCCTCAAGGGCAACGGCCCGTGCAACGAACAGCGGCTCACCCAGCGCAGGCGCGCGCACGAAGAAGGCGCGTGGGTACGGGAGTCGGCCGCGGCCTACGCGGCCAAGCACACAAGCAGGACCAATGGGACGAGCAAGCCCGGCGAGAGGGAAGCGACACAAGCATGACGAACACCGAATGGCCCCTGTGGGAGGTCTTCGTGCGCTCACGCCGCGGCCTCTCGCACACCCACGCCGGCAGCCTGCACGCGCCGGACGCGGAGTTCGCCCTGCGCAACGCCCGCGACCTGTACACCCGCCGCGGTGAAGGCGTCTCGATCTGGGTCGTCCCGTCGTCCGCGATCACCGCGTCCTCCCCGGACGAGAAGGACCCGTTCTTCGAGCCGGCCGCCGACAAGCCGTACCGGCACCCGACGTTCTACGAGATCCCGGAGGGGGTGAAGCACCTGTGACAGCCCCAGAAACGGCCGCGGTTGCCACGACCGCCGCCCTCGCCCTCGGCGACGACGCCCTGGTGCTCTCGCACCGCCTCGGCGAGTGGGCGGGCCACGCCCCCGTCCTGGAGGAGGAGGTCGCCCTCGCCAACATCGCGCTGGACCTGCTGGGTCAGGCCCGCGTGCTGCTGTCCACGGTGGGCGACGAGGACGAGCTGGCGTATCTGCGCGAGGAGCGCGCCTTCCGCAACCTCCAGCTGGTGGAACAACCGAACGGCGACTTCGCCCACACCATCGCCCGCCAGCTCTACTTCTCCACCTACCAGCACCTGCTGTACGCCGAACTGGCCGCCACCGACGGCCCGTTCGCAGACCTCGCCGCAAAGGCCGTCAAGGAGGTCGCCTACCACCGCGACCACGCCGAACAGTGGACCCTGCGGCTCGGCGACGGCACGCAGACCGGCCACGAACGCATGCAGCGCGCGTGCACGGCCCTGTGGCGGTTCACCGGCGAGATGTTCCAGCCGGTGGACGGCCTGGACATCGACCTCGCCGGGATGGAGACCGCCTGGCTGGAGTCCGTCCGGGCCGTGCTGCACCGCGCGACCCTGACGGTCCCCGAGGGACCGCGCGCCGGGGCGTGGACGGCCGGCGCCGGCCGCCAGGGCGTGCACACCGAGTCCTTCGGACGGATGCTCGCCGAGATGCAGCACCTGCACCGCAGCCACCCGGGGGCGTCATGGTGACGACGGCCACCGCCCTGGAGACCGAACTCCTGGAGATCGCCGGTTCGGTGCCCGACCCCGAACTGCCCGTGCTCACCCTCCTGGAGCTCGGCGTCCTCCGCGCGGTGCATGTGCACGGCGCGGACGCGGTCGAGGTCGAGCTGACGCCGACCTACACGGGCTGCCCGGCCATCGAGGCGATGTCCCTGGACATCGAGCGAGCACTGCACGCGCACGGCATACGGGACGTCACCGTCCGCACGGTGCTGCGGCCCGCCTGGTCGACGGACGACATCACCGCCGAAGGGCGTCGCAAGCTGCGGGAGTTCGGGATAGCTCCCCCGCGCGTGCGAGCGGCCTCCGGACCGGTCCCCGTGCCGCTGGGCCCGACCCGCACGCTGGAGCCGGTGCACTGCCCGCACTGCGGCAGCACCGACACCGAACTGCTCAGCCGCTTCTCCTCCACCGCCTGCAAGGCGCTGCGGCGCTGCCTGTCTTGCCGCGAACCCTTCGACCACTTCAAGGAGCTGTGATGGCCCGCTTCCACACGCTCCGGGTGGCAGCGGTCGACCGGCTCACCGACGACTCCGTGGCCCTCACCCTCACCGTGCCCCGGGAACTGCGCGAGGAGTACCGGCACGCCCCGGGCCAGCACCTCGCCCTGCGGCGCCTGGTCGACGGGGAGGAGATACGGCGCACGTACTCGATCTGCTCCCCGGCACCGGCCCCCGACGACGCGGGCCCCGGCACCCTGCGGGTCGGCGTGCGCCTGGTCGAGGGCGGGGCCTTCTCGACCTACGCACTGAAGGAAATCAATCCCGGCGACGAGCTGGAGGTGATGACCCCGGCGGGCCGCTTCACCCTGGACCCCGCGCCCGGCCTGTACGCGGCGATCGTCGGCGGCAGCGGCATCACCCCGGTGCTGTCGATCGTCTCGACGCTGCTGGCGCGCGAGCCGGAGGCCCGGTTCTGTCTGATACGCAGCGACCGCACGGCCGCCTCGACGATGTTCCTGGACGAGGTCGCCGACCTGAAGGACCGGTATCCGGGGCGGCTCCAGCTGGTGACGGTGCTGTCCCGGGAAGAACAGCAGGCGGGCCTGCCGTCCGGGCGGCTCGACCAGGAGCGGCTGACCGGGCTGCTGCCGGCGCTGCTGCCGGTCGAACAGGTGGCGGGATGGTTCCTGTGCGGGCCGTTCGGGCTGGTCCAAGGGGCCGAGCGGGCTCTGCGGGGGCTCGGTGTGAAGCGCACCCGCATCCACGAGGAGATCTTCCATGTGGACGCCGCCGCCCCCGCGCCGGCCGCGACCGCCCCCGCGCACAGCACGGTCACCGCCCGGCTCGACGGCCGCGGCGGGACCTGGCCCGTACAGGACGGCGAGTCCCTGCTGGAGACGGTCCTGCGCAACCGGCCCGACGCGCCCTACGCCTGCAAGGGCGGAGTGTGCGGCACCTGCCGGGCCTTCCTGGTCACCGGCGAGGTACGCATGGACCGCAACTTCGCACTGGAACCGGAGGAGACGGAGGCGGGCTATGTGCTGGCATGCCAGTCGCATCCGGTGACGGAGAAGGTGGAGCTCGACTTCGACCGCTGAACCCGTGGCCGGGCTTCCGGAAGTCGGCGCACCGTTCCCTTCTTCTAGAACCTGTTCTATCTTGACGGTCCGTCAGATCAGCGGACCCTCCGGAGGGACAGGACCGTGGACTTCACCTTCACCGAGGAACAGCAGGCGGCGGCCGAGGCGGCGCGGGGCGTGTTCGCCGGGGTCGAGCCGGACACGGTGCCCAGCCCCTCACTCCTCCCCGGCGCCGTCGCCGACGACTTCGACCGCGCCCTGTGGACCAGGCTCGCCGAGGCGGACCTGCTGAGCCTGCTGCTGGACGCGGAGTACGGCGGGGCGGGCCTGGACGCCATCGCGCTCTGCCTGGTGCTGCGGGAGTCGGCCAGGGTACTGGCGCGCGTTCCGCTGCTGGAGACCAGCGCGGCCGCGGCGGCCGTACAGGCATACGGCGGCGAGGAGTTGAAGTCGGCGCTGCTCACCCGCGCGGGGCGCGGCGAGGTGGTCCTGACCGTCGCCGCGAACGGCCGCACCGGCCACGACCCGGCCGAACTCGCCGTCACCGCACGGCAGGAGGGCGACCAGTGGATCCTGGACGGCGTGCAGACCGCCGTGCCGTGGGCGCACACCGCCGACCTCCTCGTCGTACCCGCCCATACGACCGCCGACCGCACCCTCCTCGCCGTCGTCCCCCGCATCCACCCGGGCATCGGGCTCGGCGAGCAGGTCTCCACCACCGGCGAGCGCCTCGGCGAACTGCGTCTGGAGTCCGCACGGATCCCCGCGCATGACGTCATCGACGCCGACGGCGCATGGGAATGGCTGCGCGAACTGCTCACCACCGGCACCTGCGCGCTGGCCCTCGGCCTCGGCGAACGGGTCCTCGCGATGACCAGTGAATACACCGGCAAACGGGAGCAGTTCGGACACCCCGTCGCCACCTTCCAGGCCGTCGCCGTACAGGCCGCCGACCGGTACATCGACCTGCGCGCAATGGAGGCCACACTGTGGCAGGCCGCGTGGCGGATCGCCTCGGGGGCACCCGGCGTACTGCCCGCCTCCGGTGATGTCGCCGTCGCCAAGATCTGGGCGTCGGAAGGCGTACGGCGGGTCGTGCAGACGGCACAGCACCTGCACGGCGGGTTCGGAGCCGACGTCGAGTACCCGCTGCACCGCTACCACGCCTGGGCCAAGCACCTGGAGCTGCAGCTCGGCCCGCCGGCCGCACACGAGGAGGCCCTCGGCGACCTGCTGGCGGCCCACCCGCTGGGCTGACCGCCCCGGCCACCGCGAGCTACAGGACGAACCCGGGCTGCCCCTCGTCCGTCACGACCGGGCGGCCCGCGGCCGCCCACACCTGCATGCCACCGTCGACGTTCACGGCGTCGATGCCCTGCTGCACCAGGTACATCGCCACCTGCGCCGAGCGGCCACCCGAACGGCAGATCACGTTGACGCGGCCGTCCTGCGGCGCGGCCTCGGTCAGCTCGCCGTACCGGGCGACGAAATCACTGATGGGAATGTGCAGGGCCCCTGCGGCGTGACCCGCCTGCCACTCGTCGTCCTCGCGGACGTCCAGCAGGAAGTCGCCGTCCTTGAGGTCCGAGACCTCGACCGTGGGCACACCAGCTCCGAAATGCATGCCCACGACGCTACCCGACGCGGCCGGACACGGAACCCGCCGCCCGAACCGCAGGACTACGCCAGCAGCTCGGCCAGCTCCGCCTCGCGCCGAGAGACATCGGCCAGGAGCTTCTCGGCGATCTCCTCCAGGAGCCGGTCGGGATCGTCCGGTGCCAGCCGGAGCATCGCGCCGATCGCGCTCTCCTCCAGTTCCTTGGCGACCAGCGTGAGCAGCTCCTTGCGCTGGGCGAGCCATTCGAGACGGGCGTAGAGCTCCTCGCTGCGGCTCGGACCGCGCTCCTCGGGCGCCGGGCCCTTGGCCCACTCCTCGGCCAGCTCCCGCAGCAGAAGCTCGTCGCCACGGGCGTAGGCGGCATTGACGCGGGTGATGAACTCCTCACGCCGGGCCCGCTCGGTGTCGTCCTGGGCCAGGTCGGGGTGGGCCTTGCGGGCCAGTTCGCGGTAGAGCTTGCGGACCTCGTCGCTCGGGCGCACCCGCTGCGGAGGCCGCACGGGCTGGTCCGTGAGCATCGCCACGGCCTCAGGGAAGAGCCCCTCCCCGTCCATCCAGCCGTGGAACAGCTCCTCGACGCCCGGCATCGGCAGCACCCGGGCCCGGGCCTCGTCCGCCTTGCGCCGGTCCTCGGGGTCGCCGGTACGGGCGGCCCGGGCCTCGGCGATCTGCGCGTCCAGTTCGTCGAGGCGGGCATACATCGGGCCGAGCTTCTGGTGGTGCAGCCGGGAGAAGTTCTCGACCTCCACACGGAAGGTCTCGACAGCGATCTCGTACTCGATCAGCGCCTGCTCGGCGGCCCGCACGGCCCGCTCCAGCCGCTCCTCGGGACGCGGCGCACCGTCCTGGGGTGTCGCCTGCGCCTCGCCGGCGACACCACCCTGCTCAGCTTCCGGGCTCGTCACCCGACCAGCGTAGGCCACGGGCGGGGCGGACACTCCGAGGCACAGTCATCGCCTTCGGGGGGCCTCCCCTCCCCCTCCCCCCTCCCTCCCCGCCCCCCTCTTCGTGCCCTCCCGTCAAACCCCCATCTCAGCCGCAACCCGCCCCGCCCGCACCGCCGCCACCAGATCGGCGTGGTCGGCCTCCGTGCGGTCGGCGTAGGCGACGCCGAAGTCGGCGATCGCCTCGTCCAGTTCCTCGCTCTTGCCGCAGTACCCGGCGACCAGCCGCGGGTCGGCGCTGTGGGAGTGCGCGCGGGCCAGGAGCGCACCGGTCATGCGGCCGTAGTCGTCTATCTGGTCGGCGGCCAGCGCCGCGGGGTCGACGCTGCCCTTGCGGTTGCGGAACTGCCGTACCTGGAAGGGCCGTCCCTCCACCGAGGTCCAGCCCAGCAGGATGTCGCTGACGACCTGCATGCGCTTCTGCCCGAGGACCACCCGGCGGCCCTCGTGCTCCACCTGCGGCGCCTCGAAGCCCGCGGTCACCAGGTGCGGCACCAGCGCCGAGGGGCGGGCCTCCTTCACCTGGAGGACGAGCGGCTCCCCCCGGTGGTCCAGGAGCAGCACGACATACGAGCGGGTGCCGACGCTGCCCGTGCCGACGACCCGGAAGGCGACGTCGTGCACCGCGTGGCGGGCCAGCAGCGGGAGCCGGTCCTCGGAGAGCGTCGTCACGTACTGCTCGAGGGCCACCGCCACCGCCGCGGCCTCCGCGTCCGGAACCCGCCGCAGCACCGGCAGTGCCTCCACGAAGCGCCGCCCGCCGTCCTCGGTCTGCTCGGTCGACTTCGCCGCGAAGCGCCCGCTCGTGTTGGCCCGCGCCTTCTCGGAGACCCGCTCCAGCGTCCCGAGCAGGTCGTGGGCGTCGGTGTGGGAGACGAGTTCCTCGTCCGCGATGGCGTTCCACGCGTCCAGCACGGGCAGCTTGGCGAGCAGCCGCATGGTGCGGCGGTAGGCGCCGGTCGCGTCGTAGGCCGCCTTGCGGCACTGGTCCTCGTCGGCGCCGGCCTCCCGGCCCGCGAGCACGAGGGAGGCGGCGAGCCGCTTGAGGTCCCACTCCCAGGGGCCGTGGACGGTCTCGTCGAAGTCGTTGAGGTCGATGACCAGGCCGCCGCGCGCATCGCCGTACAGGCCGAAGTTGGCGGCATGTGCGTCGCCGCAGATCTGCGCGCGTATGCGGGTCATGGGGGTGCGGGCCAGGTCGTAGGCCATGAGGCCGGCGGAGCCGCGCAGGAAGGCGAAGGGGGTGGCCGCCATCCGGCCCGCGCGTATCGGGGTGAGTTCGGCGATGCGGCCCCGGTGGGACTCCTCGACGGCGTCGGCCGCGTGCGGGCGGGAGCCGTCGAGGTCGAGTGCGGAGTGCGCACTGCGCGGCACGCGTGTGCGCAGTGCCTTGCCCTCGTCCTTGGGTGAGCCCTCGGCGGGCCATTCGGCGAAGCCTCGCACCCGCGGGAGCCGCCGCACGCCCGAGTCCGCTGCTGTCTCTCCGGTTCCGGTCACACCGACCGCCTCCCCCGCATGTCCGCGAACATCAACTTGTGCCGACGGTACAGCCGGTGGGCGAGGCGCGTCAGAGCCTGTGGACAACTCCGCGGCTGTGGAAAACGCCGTCCGGGGCCGGATCTGCGGGCCGTGTGATTGTCCTCACCGGGTAACGCGCCTCACACCACCCCGGACAACGCGAAAGCCCCAGGTCAAAGACCTGGGGCTTTCGGTTGGTGCGCGAGGGGGGAGTTGAACCCCCACGCCCTTGCGGGCACTGGAACCTGAATCCAGCGCGTCTGCCTATTCCGCCACCCGCGCATTGGGTGTGTCCTCCGGCTTCGGCCCTTTGGGCTGGCGCCTTCCGACACGCAGAACATTAGCACGCTGGCAGGGGTGGGTTCACATCCCTTATGCCTGCCCAGCCGCCCACCAGCACGGACGTGCCGTCCGGCCGTCGACCGGCCGCCGCACGCCCCTCCCGCGGCACGACCCGCGGACCGCCGGCAGGCGGACGTCCGCCCCGCCCCGGGAAGCCCTCCGCTCCGTATCAACACGTACCGGTTCACGTATCAACCTCGTACCGGTCCTGTCTGTCTCCCCCGGAGCCGGGCAGGGTCCACAGCCAGGTGCGGGACACTGGTCTGCGGCCGCCTCTACGATCCTGGGCAGAAGGAGTGCGTGGGAGGAGTTCGAAGGGCAGCTTCGGAGGGAACCTCCGGAGGGAACTTCGTCCGGCGTCGACACCCGTCGACAGGGCCGACAGGGGGAACCAGCTGATTCACCCGCGCGTGGATACGATCAGTAAGCAGTATCAGGAGTATCAGGCAAGGCAGCGCCCGCCAGCCGGGACACTGGACGGAAGCGACATCGGAGGAGGTGCCTCATGGGAGTCCTGAAGAAGTTCGAGCAGCGTCTCGAAGGTCTGGTCAACGGCACCTTTGCCAAGGTGTTCAAGTCCGAGGTCCAGCCCGTGGAGATCGCCGGAGCGCTCCAGCGTGAGTGCGACAACAACGCGACCATCTGGAACCGCGACCGCACGGTCGTCCCCAACGACTTCATCGTGGAGCTGAGCACGCCGGACTTCGAGCGGCTCAGCCCGTACTCCGGACAGCTCGGCGACGAGCTGGCCGGCATGGTGCGCGACTACGCCAAGCAGCAGCGCTACACCTTCATGGGCCCCATCAAGGTCCACCTGGAGAAGGCGGACGACCTCGACACCGGTCTGTACCGGGTGCGCAGCCGTACGCTCGCCTCCTCCAGCAGCCAGCAGGCTCCCGGGCCCGCCGCTCCGCCGGCCGGGTCCGCGGGCCGCCCCGGCGGGGGGTACGGCTACCCGCCGGCCGCCGCACCCGCGGGCGCCCCGCCGATGCCTGTCGCGCCGCCGCCCGGCGCCGCGCCCTACGGCCAGCGTCCCGGCGCGGGCGGCCCGGTCGGCGCACCCCAGCCCGGCTCCCGCACCCGCCACTGGATCGAGATCAACGGCACCCGCCATCAGATCTCCCGCCCGACGCTGGTGCTGGGCCGCAGCACCGAGGCCGACGTGCGGATCGACGACCCCGGCGTCTCCCGCCGGCACTGTGAGATCCGGACCGGAACGCCCTCGACGATCCAGGATCTCGGGTCCACCAACGGCATCGTGGTGGACGGGCAGCACACCACCCGCGCTACGCTCCGCGACGGCTCGCGGATCGTCGTGGGCAGCACCACCATCATTTACCGGCAAGCCGAAGGGTGAAGCGGGGGCAATGTCAGAGCTGACCCTCACGGTCATGCGGCTGGGTTTCCTGGCCGTTCTGTGGCTGTTCGTGATCGTGGCCGTGCAGGTCATCCGCAGCGACCTGTTCGGTACGCGCGTCACCCAGCGCGGGTCCAGGCGCGAGGCCGCGCGGCCGCAGCAGGCCGCCCGCCAGCAGGCCGCGCCCCCGCAGCAGCGTCAGCAGGCCGGCGGCGGCCGGCAGCGCCGCAACGCCCCCACCAAACTCGTCGTGTCCGAGGGCACCCTCACCGGCACGACCGTCGCGCTCCAGGGCCAGACCATCACCCTGGGCCGGGCGCACGACAGCACGATCGTGCTGGACGACGACTACGCCTCCAGCCGCCATGCCAGGATCTATCCGGACCGCGACGGCCAGTGGATCGTCGAGGACCTGGGCTCCACCAACGGCACATACCTCGACCGGAGCCGGCTGACGACCCCCACGCCGATTCCGCTGGGCGCGCCGATCCGCATCGGCAAGACAGTCATCGAGCTGCGGAAGTAGTACGACAATGAGCGAGCGGAGCGAGCACGCAGCGGCGGCCCCCACCACGGGCACCGGCGCGCTCCCGACCGGAGGGTGGGCACCGTGCGGATGTACCCGGAGCCGACGGGCGAGGTGCGCATGAGTCTGTCACTGCGCTTTGCCGCCGGATCGCACAAAGGCATGATCCGCGAGGGCAACGAGGACTCCGGATACGCCGGTCCGCGCCTGCTCGCGATCGCCGACGGCATGGGCGGCGCCGCCGCCGGCGAGGTCGCCTCCTCCGAGGCCATCTCCACCATCGTCGCCCTCGACGACGACGTGCCGGGCTCCGACATCCTCACCTCCCTCGGCACCGCCGTGCAGCGCGCCAACGACCAGCTGCGCTCCATGGTCGAGGAGGATCCCCAGCTGGAGGGCATGGGCACCACGCTCACCGCCCTGCTGTGGACCGGACAGCGCCTCGGTCTCGTCCACGTCGGCGACTCACGCGCCTATCTGCTGCGCGACGGCGTCCTCACCCAGATCACCCAGGACCACACCTGGGTGCAGCGCCTCGTCGACGAGGGCCGCATCACCGAGGAAGAGGCCACCACCCACCCCCAACGCTCCCTGTTGATGCGGGCGTTGGGCAGCGGCGAGCATGTCGAGCCCGATCTCTCCATCCGTGAGGTCCGCGCCGGCGACCGCTATCTGATCTGCTCCGACGGCCTGTCCGGCGTCGTCTCCCACCAGACGCTCGAGGACACCCTCGCCAGCTACCAGGGCCCGCAGGAGACCGTGCAGGAGCTGATCCAGCTCGCGCTGCGCGGCGGCGGCCCCGACAACATCACGGTCATCGTCGCCGACGTGCTGGACCTGGACACCGGGGACACCCTCGCCGGGCAGCTCTCCGACACCCCGGTCGTGGTGGGCGCGGTCGCCGAGAACCAGAACCACCTGCACGATCCCGGGTTCATGGAGACCCCCGCGGGCCGTGCCTCCGGCCTCGGCCGGCAGGGGCACGGAGGCGGCGGCGAGTTCGGCCCGCCCGGCTCCGGCGACACCACGGGCTACATCCCCGCGGGCAGCTTCGGCGACTACACCGACGACGACTTCGTCAAACCCCGCAGGGGCCGCAAGTGGGCGAAGAGATCCTTCTACACGGTGCTCGCCCTCGCCGTCATCGGCGGCGGCCTCTACGGCGGCTGGCGCTGGACCCAGACCCAGTACTACGTCGGCACCAAGGACGAGCACGTCGCGCTGTACCGGGGCATCAGCCAGGACCTGGCCTGGGTCTCCCTCTCCAAGGTGGAGAAGGACCATCCCGAGATCGAACTCAAGTACCTGCCTCCGTACCAGCAGAAGCAGGTGAAGGCCACGATCGCCGAAGGCAGCCTGACCGGCGCCCAGTCGAAGATCGACGCGCTTTCCGTGCAGGCCTCGGCCTGCAAGAAGGAGTCCGAGCGTCAGGCGGCCGAGAGCAAGAACAACTCGAAGACCGGCACGGGCCAGGCGGGCGGCACCACGGGAACCACCAAGACCTCCCTCACGTCCAAGGCATCACCGAGCCCCTCGACCTCACCGACCCCGTCCACATCAGCGACCGCACCCACCCCCAGCCCCGGCCCCACTCTCTCGGAGGATGAGCAGAAGGTCGTCTCGCTGTGCGGTAAGCAGTAGGCAAGCCGTGAGAGGCCCTGTCACACGATGAGCAGTACTACCAACACACCGACGCACCATACGTCCACGATCGGCGCGATCGGCGCACCGAGCCGGCGCAACACCGAGCTCGGGCTCCTGGTGTTCGCCGTCCTCATTCCGGTCTTCGCCTACGCCAATGTGGGCCTGGCGATCGACGACAAGGTGCCGGCCGGTCTGCTCGGCTACGGCCTGGGCCTCGGTCTGCTGGCCGGTGTCGCCCATCTCGCCGTACGGAAGTTCGCCCCGTACGCGGACCCGCTGCTGCTGCCCCTGGCGACGCTCCTCAACGGGCTCGGCCTCGTCGCCATCTGGCGCCTCGACCAGTCCAAGCTGCTGCAGTCCATCGGAGTCGCCGGCGGCAAGGCGACCAACCAGCTGATCTACACCGCGCTGGGCATCGCCCTGTTCGTCGTCGCGCTGATCTTCCTCAAGGACCACCGCGTCCTGCAGCGGTACACGTACATCTCCATGGCCGGCGCGCTGGTCCTGCTGCTGCTCCCGCTGGTCCCGGGCCTCGGCGCGGACCTCACCTACGGTGCCAAGATCTGGATCAAGGTCGGCAGCTTCACCATCCAGCCCGGTGAGTTCGCCAAGATCGTGCTGGCCATCTTCTTCGCCGGCTACCTGATGGTGAAGCGGGACGCGCTCGCCCTCGCCAGCCGCCGCTTCATGGGCCTGTACCTTCCGCGCGGCCGTGACCTCGGCCCGATCATGGTCGTCTGGATGATCTCGATCCTCATCCTGGTGTTCGAGACCGACCTCGGTACGTCGCTGCTGTTCTTCGGAATGTTCGTCATCATGCTGTACGTCGCCACGGAGCGGACCAGCTGGATCGTCTTCGGTCTGCTGATGTCGGCGGCCGGTGCCGTGGGCGTGGCCAGCTTCGAGCCGCACGTCCAGACCCGTGTCCAGGCCTGGCTCAACCCGATGCACGAGTACAAGCTCAGCCGTACCCCGGGCGTCACCGGAGTCCACTCGGACCAGTTGCAGCAGGCCCTGTGGGCCTTCGGTTCCGGCGGCACCCTCGGCACCGGCTGGGGGCAGGGCCACTCCGAGCTCATCCGCTTCGCCGCCAACTCCGACTTCATCCTCGCCACCTTCGGCGAGGAGCTGGGCCTGGCCGGCCTCATGGCGATCCTGCTGGTCTACGGCCTGATCGTGGAACGCGGTATCCGCACCGCCCTCGCCGCCCGGGACCCCTTCGGCAAGCTGCTCGCCGTCGGCCTCTCCGGCGCCTTCGCCCTCCAGGTCTTCGTTGTCGCGGGCGGTGTGATGGGGCTGATCCCGCTGACCGGTATGACGATGCCGTTCCTGGCGTACGGAGGTTCCTCCGTCATCGCCAACTGGGCCCTGATCGGCATCCTGATCAGGATCAGCGACACCGCCCGCCGCCCGGCGCCCGCGCCCGCCGGCAACCCCGACGCCGAGATGACCCAGGTGGTCCGCCCGTCATGAACAAGCCCCTGCGCCGGATCGCGATCTTCTGCGGCCTGCTCGTCCTCGCCCTGCTCGTCCGCGACAACTGGCTCCAGTACGTCAAGGCCGACAGCCTCAAGGACGACAAGCTGAACCGCCGTGTCACCATCGCCCGCTACTCCACCCCGCGCGGCGACATCATCGTCGACGGCGACCCCATCACCGGGTCCACCACGACCAGCACCAGCGGCCTCAACGACCTGAAGTACAAGCGCACCTACAAGAACGGCCCCATGTGGGCGCCGGTCACCGGGTTCGCCTCGCAGGCCTTCGGGGCCACCCAGCTGGAGAGCATCGACGACGGCATCCTCTCCGGCACCGACGACCGGCTCTTCTTCCGCAACACCCTCGACATGATCACCGGCAAGGAGAAGGCGGGCGGCAACGTCGTCACCACCCTCAACGCCGCCGCGCAGAAGGCCGCTTACAGCGGGCTGAAGTCCCAGGGCGGCAAGGGCGCGGTCGCCGCGCTCGACCCGTCCACCGGCAAGATCCTGGCGCTGGCCTCCTACCCGTCGTACGACCCCTCGTCGTTCGCCGGGAACTCCACGTCGACGGACTCCAAGAACTGGATCGCGCTCCAGAAGAAGAACAACAAGGCCGACCCGATGCTCAACCGGGCGCTGCGCGAGACCTACCCGCCGGGCTCCACCTTCAAGGTGGTCACGGCCGCGGCCGCGCTGGAGAACGGCCTGTACACCTCCGCCGACCAGCCCACCGACTCGCCGCTGCCGTACATCATGAAGGGCACGACGACCGAGCTGAAGAACGAGGGCAACATCCCCTGCAAGAACGCCTCGATGCGGGTCGCCCTGAGGGTGTCCTGCAACACGGTGTTCGGCAAGATCGGCTCCGACCTCGGCAACGACAAGATGCTCGCCGAGGCGAAGAAGTTCGGCTTCGACGCCGAGCAGTTCACGCCGGTCCGCTCCAGCGCCTCGGTGTTCTCCGACCACATGAACCCCTCGCAGACCGCGCTGTCCTCGATCGGCCAGTACAACACCGCCGCGACCCCCCTGCAGATGGCCATGGTGGCCTCCGCGGTCGCCAACAACGGCAAGCTGATGAAGCCGTACATGGTCGACAAGCTGCAGTCGTCCAACCTCGACACCATCGAGCAGACCGACCCGCAGGAGCTCAGCCAGCCCCTGTCGGCGAAGAACGCGCAGATCCTGCAGGCGATGATGGAGACGGTCGTCAAGGACGGTACGGGTCAGAAGGCCCAGATCGGCGGCGGTGTCACCGTCGGCGGCAAGACCGGTACCGCCCAGCACGGCGTCGCCAACAGCGCGAACCCGTACGCCTGGTTCATCTCCTACGCCAAGCTGTCCGACGGCAGCTCGCCGGTGGCCGTGGCCGTCGTCATCGAGGACGAGAACGCCAACCGTGACGACATCTCCGGTGGCGGCCTCGCCGCCCCGATCGCGAAGAGCGTGATGGAGGCGGTCATCAACTCCAAGAAGTGACCCCGCTCACGTCCCCTTCACATCGGTGCACGTTGCGATACCGGTCCTGTATCGGGTGACGCACTTAGCCAGGTCACACAAAGCTAGCCGGGTACGGTAGGCCCGGACGGCAGCCTCCGGCCGCACACACGTGTGAGCCGGGACCGACGGAGAGGGCTGGTAGGAGCTATGGAAGAGCCGCGTCGCCTCGGCGGCCGGTACGAACTGGGCCAGGTGCTCGGTCGTGGTGGCATGGCGGAGGTCTACCTCGCGCATGACACCCGCCTCGGGCGCCAGGTGGCGGTGAAGACACTGCGGGCGGACCTCGCACGCGACCCTTCCTTCCAGGCCCGGTTCCGCCGGGAGGCCCAGTCGGCCGCCTCGCTCAACCATCCCGCGATCGTCGCGGTCTACGACACGGGCGAGGACTACATCGACGGGGTCTCGATCCCGTACATCGTGATGGAGTACGTGGACGGCTCCACGCTCCGCGAGCTCCTCCACTCCGGCCGCAAGCTCCTGCCCGAGCGCGCGATGGAGATGACCATCGGGATCCTCCAGGGCCTGGAGTACGCCCACCGCAACGGCATCGTCCACCGCGACATCAAGCCGGCCAACGTCATGCTGACGCGCAACGGCCAGGTCAAGGTCATGGACTTCGGCATCGCCCGCGCCATGGGCGACTCCGGCATGACGATGACGCAGACGGCCGCCGTCATCGGCACCGCGCAGTACCTCTCGCCGGAGCAGGCGAAGGGCGAGCAGGTCGACGCCCGCTCCGACCTGTACTCGACGGGCTGTCTGCTCTACGAGCTGCTGACGGTACGTCCCCCGTTCGTCGGCGACTCCCCGGTCGCCGTCGCGTACCAGCACGTGCGTGAGGAAGCCCAGCCGCCCTCCGTCTTCGACCCCGAGATCACGCCCGAAATGGACGCCATCGTCCTGAGGGCCCTGGTCAAGGACCCGAACTACCGCTACCAGTCCGCCGACGAGATGCGCGCCGACATCGAGGCCTGCCTCGACGGCCAGCCCGTCGCGGCCACCGCGGCCATGGGTTCCGTCGGCTACGGCGGTTACCCCGACGACCAGCCGACCACGGCCCTGCGCGCCACCGACGCCGGCGCCACGTCGATGCTGCCCCCGATGAACCCGGACGACGGCGGCTACGGCTACGACGACCGCTCCCGCCGCCGCCAGAAGAAGTCCAACACCTCCACGATCCTGCTGGTCGTGGCGGGCATCCTGGTACTGGTGGGCGCGATCCTGATCGGGAAGTACGCGTTCAGCGGGAACGGGGGCGTCGGCAACGACAAGGTGGACGTACCCAACCTCGTCAGCCTGAGCCAGAGCGACGCCGAGAACCAGCTGAACAACATCGGCCTCAAGGTCGGCACAGTCAAGAAGCAGCCCTGCGACAAGCAGAGCAAGGGCAATGTCTGCTCGCAGGACCCGGGCAAGGGCGCCACCCTCAAGAAGGGGGAGGCGGTCAACCTCGTGGTGTCGACGGGCGCCCCGAAGGTGCTTGTTCCGGACGTCACGCGCCTGCAGTACGACCAGGCGAAGACCCAGCTCAAGAACAAGGGCTTCGAGGTCGAGCAGAAGACCCAGGAGTCCGACCAGACCCCAGGCCTCGTCCTCTCCCAGGACCCGAAGGGCGGCACGGAGAAGGAGAAGGGCACCACCATCACCCTCACCGTGGCCAAGGCCGCGGAGACGGTCCCCGTGCCCAACGTCGCCGGCCAGAGCTGCGACGACGCCAAGTCGGCCCTGCAGGCCGTCGGCCTCAACGGCAACTGCGTCAACACGCCGACCAACGACGACAACCAGGTCAACAAGGTCATCTCGACCAACCCGGCGATCGGCGCCCCGGTCAAGAAGAACACCGCGGTGCAGATCAACATCGGCCAGAAGCAGAACAACCAGGTCCAGGTGCCGAACATCCAGGGCCAGAAGCTGAAGGACGTCAAGAACGCCCTTCAGCAGGCGGGTCTCCAGGTCGGCAACATCAACGGCTCCCAGGACGACAACGCCATCGTCATCAACTCGGACCCGCCCCAGGGCAGCACGGTCGACCAGGGCACGCCGGTCAACCTGCAGACCTTCGGCGGAGGCGGCGGCAACAACGGCGGGAACGACGGAGGCACCAACATCTTCGGCGGCACAAGCGGCTGACGCTCCCCACCCCAGCGAATGGGCCCCTGCCGGGAAGTCCGGCAGGGGCCCAGCTCATGTCGGGAGCGACAGCATGTCGCTCCCGGAAGCTACTGAAGTTCCTCCGGCGGCGTCCTCTTGCTGTCCACCTTGTCCACCCGCACCAGCTCGCCCCACACCACATACCGATAGCGGCTCGTGTACACCGGCGTGCACGTGGTCAGCGTGATGTAGTGGCCCGCCGTCTTCTTGCCCGACTCCTTCGGGATCCGGGAGATGACCTTCACGTTGTACTTCGAGGTCTCGTCGAGGACGTCGTAGACCTTGTAGATGTACCACTTGTCCTTCGTCTCGAAGACGATCGGGTCGCCGACCTTCAGCTTGTCGATGTTGTGGAACTTCGCGCCGTGGCCGTCCCGGTGGGCGGCCAGCGTGAAGTTGCCCTTCTTGCCCGTGGTCGGCAGCGTCGCCTTGACCGGGTCCGTGTAGTAGCCGGCCACGCCGTCGTTGAGGACCTTCGTCGACGTGCCCTTCTCGACCAGGACCTCGCCGTTCTTCATGGCGGGGACATGCAGGAAGCCGATGCCGTTCCTGGTGTCCAGCGCGCCGGGGCCCGTGGCCCCGCCCTCGTGGGCCCATGTGTCGCGGACCTTGTCGCCCTGCTTGTCCGCCGCCCGGTCGGCTATGACGTTCGTCCACCAGAGCGAGTACACGACGAACAGGCCCAGCACCAGGCCCGCCGTGATGAGGAGTTCACCGAAGAGGCTCACCACCGCAGCGATACGGCCCGTGCCGCGGCGCCGGGCCGGTGGCGCCGCGGGCGCGTCCGTGTCCTCTTGAGTGTCGTCGGTGGTCGCTGCCACGTTCATCTGCCCCTACTCGACGAGCGCATCCGGCTTGCCCTTGCTGCGCGGCCGTTCCTCGACCATCTTGCCCCAGACGATCAACCGGTACTTGCTGGTGAACTCCGGAGTACAGGTCGTCAGCGTGATGTACCGGCCCGGCTTGGTGAAACCCGACTGGGGCGGCACGGGACCGATCACGCTCGTATTGCTCGGTGACGTCACCGGCAGCGTCGACGTCACCTTGTAGACGAAGTACTTGTCCTGCGTCTCGACGACGACCTCGTCGCCCTTCTTCAGCTTGTTGATGTACCGGAAGGGCTCGCCGTGCGTGTTCCGGTGGCCCGCGAGCGCGAAGTTGCCGGTCTTCGCGTCGGGCATCGCCGTCTTCAGCCTGCCCTCGCTGTAGTGGCCGACCATGCCCTTGTCGAGCACCTGCTTGTTGCTGACGCCCTGGGCGATCGGCACGACCACGTCCAGCTCGGGGATGTGGAGGATCGCGAAACCCTGGCCCGGCTCGAACTCGCCCGGCGCGCGCTTGCCGCTCGCCCAGTCGTTCTGCAGGGTGCTGGTCTCCTTGTCCGCCGCCGCATGCGCCCGGACGTTCGTCCACCACAGCTGGTAGGTGACGAACAGCAGCATCAGCACACCGGTGGTGATGAACACCTCACCGATCGCCCGGCTCGCGACGACACCCGGACTGGGCTTGCGTGCACGGGCCTGCCGGCGTGCCTCCACGCGCGAAAGCGGAGCCTTGGACGCGTCGTCCGGCGTCTCCTCGGCGCCTTCCGCGGACTCCGAAGCCGCATGAGCGCCCCCATGGCGTCCATGGCGGCGCTTGGCGGCCTTCCTGCGGGCCGCTCGTCCGCCCGGAGTGGTTCCAGTGGCAGGCGTGGCCGTTGAGGCGTCAGAGGGCGATATGGAACCGCCCAGCGGCGGCTCCGGTATCCGCAGCGCCACCGTCGCCTCGTCCACGGGCGGGAGATACGGCTCCGGCTCCTCCACGAGCGGTGGTACGTACGGCTCCTCGGCAGCCGCCGCATACCCCCCGTGCCGCCCCCGCCGCCTCGCCGGCTCGCCGTTCCACTCATCGAACCCGGCGGAGGTCTCGAACCCGGCGGAGGCCTCGAATGCACCGGACGCCTCGAACGAACCGGACGCCTCGTACCCGTCGTACGAGGCGTACGCCTCGTACGGCTCCTGACCGTACGAGGCGGCGGACTCGCGCTCGGGGCGCAGCGCGGTCACGCCGTGGCCCTGCCCACCACCGGGGCGAGCCCCGCCGACCTCGCCACGGCACCCTGGTCGCCGCACTCCACCAGCCAGTTGGCCAGCATCCGGTGACCGTGCTCGGTCAGCACCGACTCCGGGTGGAACTGCACGCCCTCGACCGGGAGTTCACGGTGCCTGAGCCCCATGATGATCCCGTCCTGCGTCCGCGCGGTCACCTCCAGCTCGGCCGGCACCGTCTCCGGCTCCGCGGCCAGCGAGTGGTAGCGCGTCGCCGTGAACGGCGAGGGCAGCCCGGCGAACACACCCCTGCCCTCGTGCTCGACCAGTGAGGTCTTGCCGTGCAGCAACTCGGGCGCACGATCCACCACGCCCCCGTACGCCACCTGCATCGACTGCATCCCCAGGCAGACCCCGAACACCGGGACACCGGTCGCCGCGCAGTGCCGCACCATCTCGATGCAGACGCCCGCCTCCTCAGGCGTGCCCGGCCCCGGCGACAGCAGCACACCGTCGAAACCGTCCTGGGCATGCGCCGTCGACACCTCGTCGTTGCGCAGCACCTCGCACTCGGCGCCCAGCTGGTACAGGTACTGCACCAGGTTGAAGACAAAGCTGTCGTAGTTGTCGACGACGAGAATCCGCGCACTCACTGGTTGTCCACCGTCACATCGTTGAAGGGAAGCAGCGGTTCGGCCCACGGGAAGACGTACTGGAACAGGACATAGACCACGACCAGGACCAGCAGGAGTGAGATCAGCGCCTTCACCCACGCGTTTCCCGGCAGATGCCGCCAGATCCAGCCGTACATGCCGTCCCTTCCGTTCCGCCACGGCACCAGACTCACGCCGTACCCGCACCAGACTAACGGCGCAGCGCCGCTGGTTTCCCGGCCTCCACAGGCTGCGTGGAATCCAGATGCGCCCACACGATCAGCCGATGGCTGTGCCCCCACTCCGGATCGCACGTGGTGAGCGTCAGATAACGGCCTTCACGCGTGTACCCCGACTTACGTGGCACAGGATCGATCACCTCAACGTCCGTCGGAACAGTTTTGTAGGGCCCTTTGTCGATCCGATACGTGAACCAGGTGGTCCCGTCCGTCAGCACCACCGCGTCACCCGGCCGCAGCTTGGGGAAGTCCACGAACGGATCTCCATACGTCCGCCGGTGCCCCGCGACCGCGAAGTTGCCCTCCTGCCCCAGCTGCGCCGTGTTCGCGTAGTGACCGAGCCCCTTCTTCAGGGTGCTCACGGCGGTGTCCTCGAGCACGGGCTTGTTCCACGTGAAACCAAGCCGCGGAATGTACATGATCGCGAAGGGCCTGCCCGCGACATACGGCGCCGGCTTCCTCGGAGCGGCCACAGCACCGGCTCCGGCACTCGCCGTCGGATGCGCCGTCTGCTTCGCCCACTGGTCGTGCAGCACATCGATCTGGTGGTTCATCGCACCGTCCGCCCGCACACCGGTCCAGAACAGTACATAGACGACGAAGAGCACGATCAGGCTGCCCACGGTGATACAGAGCTCACTGACGGTCCTGACGACGACGCGCACCGGCAGCTCCCGAAACGGCTCAGTTCACTCCGCGGGCTGGTTCACCCCACAGGCTGGGCGTAGTGCAGATCCACTGTGCCCGAGTAGCCGGGCAGAGTCACCGTCCCGTCATGGGTCACTTTCCAGCCCAGGCCGTACACATTCACGTAGACCATGTAGTTCTGGATCGCCGTGGAGTCCGACAGCGCCTTGTTCAGCTTGTCGGGATCCCCGATCGCCGTGATCTTGTACGGCGGCGAGTACACGCGCCCCTGAAGGATCAGGGTGTTGCCCACGCAGCGCACGGCACTGGTGGAGATCAGCCGCTGGTCCATCACCTTGATGCCCTTGGCGCCGCCCTGCCACAGCGCGTTCACCACGGCCTGGAGGTCCTGCTGGTGGATGACCAGGTAGTCGGGCTGCGGCTCGGGATAGCCGGGCAGCTTGGCGGTGGCGTCCGGCGGGGCGTCGTTGAGCGTGACGGTGATCGCCTCGCCCTTCAGCTTCCGCGTGCCCGCACCCTTCTCCAGCCCCGCCAGCTTCTCGTCCTGCGCCTTGGTGCTGCCGTCGTCGCGCTCGGCGAAGGACTCGACCTCACGGCGCAGGGAGCCGTTGGACTCGTCCAGTTCGCCGTTCTTGCGGCTGCGCTCCTGGATGAGGTCGGAAAGCTTCAGCAAGGACGTGTCCGTGCGGATATTGGTGCCCTTGGCCGTATTGAAACTGGTGAAGAAAATGAGCCCCGCGAGGGCGAAGACGGCCACCGTGAGCACCCGCACCGGCCGGAAACGGCGCCCGCGGGCAGGACTGGATCCGTCCTGGGGGGAGTCGGCAGAATTGCTCAACGTACCCTTATCTCCTTCGGCGCCGCGGAAGCACTACGCTAACGGACGCCCGGGGGAGCGCTAAGAGTCCCCTTGTACGCTGCTCCGGAGCCAGCCACAGTTCCCTGCGCGGCCACGCAGCGCATCGACAGGAGAGACCCTCGTGCCGAAGTCACGTATCCGCAAGAAGGCCGACTACACGCCGCCGCCGGCGAAGCAGGCGACCAGCATCAAGCTGAACAGCCGTGCCTGGGTCGCGCCCGTCATGCTGGCCATGTTCCTCATCGGCCTGGCCTGGATCGTCGTCTTCTACGTGACCGACGGTTCCCTGCCCATCGACGCGCTGGACAACTGGAACATCGTGGTGGGCTTCGGCTTCATCGCCGCCGGATTCGGCGTCTCCACGCAGTGGAAGTAAGGGCCACCTCTCGGTGAACACAGCCCTGCCCAGGGCTATCCGCTGAGTTATCCACAGCCTGGAGAATAGTCCACAACTCCTGGGGATAAAGAACGACCATCTGTGGATAACCAGCCGGGCATTGACGCCGATACGACCATCCCACCCGCCTTCGCAAACCTGTTCGCCCCCTGCCTGACCTGCGGAAACACTGGTCGGCGACAGGGGGCACAGCTGTTCCCGCACGCTATGCACAAGAGTGGCAACCCGCTGTGGACAAGCGCGCACGTCAGGTGAGCTGTGCCGTCCTGAGCAGGGTCAGGACCACGACGACGACCAGGACCAGGGCACAGGTGCCGTACTGGACGAGGGCGCGGTGTTCGCGCGGGGCGTGCACCATGGCGTAGCCGGTGACGACTCCGGCGACGAGTCCGCCGATGTGGGCCTGCCAGGCGATGTTGAAGCCGGGGCTGAAGGTGAAGATCAGGTTGATCACCAGCAGGGCGATGATCGGCCGCATGTCGTAGTTGAGGCGGCGCATGAGGACGGCGGTGGCGCCGAACAGGCCGAAGATGGCGCCGGAGGCACCGAGGGAGGCTTCGGTCGGTGAGGCCAGCAGGTAGGTGAGCGCGCTGCCGGCGAGGCCCGAGACGAAGTAGAGGGAGAGGTAGCGGGCGCGTCCGAGGGCGGCTTCGAGGGGGCCGCCGAGCCACCAGAGGCTGAGCATGTTGAAGCCGATGTGCCAGGGTTCCTGGTGGGCGAACATCGCGGTCACCAGGCGGTACCACTCGCCCTCGGCGACGCCCTGGGTGGCCTTGAAGGGTGCGGGGGGCCATTCGCCGATGAGGACGAGGTGGTCCAGGAGCGAGGTCTGTACGTGGACGGCGATGAACACCGCCACGTTGATCCCGATGAGGATCTTGGTGAACAGGCGCGGGTCGGCGGTGACGGTGCCGCCGGCAATGGTGCGGGGGCGGGTGGCGGCCGGGGGGTGGCCGGTGCCGGAGTCACCGCGGGCGCATTCGGGGCACTGGAAGCCGACGGAGGCGTCGACCATGCACTCGGGGCAGATGGGGCGTTCGCAGCGGGTGCAGCGGATGCCCGTCTCGCGGTCGGGGTGGCGGTAGCAGCCGGGCAGGCTCTGGGCGTGCTGGGGTCCCTGGTCGTCCGGGCCCTGTGGGCTGCCTGGCGCCTGGTCCATGAGATCCCCTAGGTCGTCGTTCGAGCGCTGTGCACAAATGCACCGCCCCGCCCATCTTTACGGATGGGCGGGGCGTTTGGTTCCTGCTGTGCGGGGACTCGACCTTGCGGCGGGACCCTCGTGGGTCTCAGCCCTCGCGGGTCTCGACGACGACCGACTCGATGACGACGTCGTTGACGGGGCGGTCGGTGCGGGGGTTGGTCTGGGTGGTGGCGATGGCGTCGATCACCTTCTGGCTGGCGGGGTCGGTGACCTCGCCGAAGATGGTGTGCTTGCGGTTCAGCCACGTCGTGGGGGCGACGGTGATGAAGAACTGGGATCCATTGGTGCCCGGACCGGCGTTGGCCATGGCCAGCAGGTAGGGCTTGTTGAAGGAGAGGTCGGGGTGGAATTCGTCCTCGAACTGGTAGCCGGGACCACCGGTGCCGTTGCCCAGCGGGTCTCCGCCCTGGATCATGAATCCGCTGATCACCCGGTGGAAGACCGTGCCGTCGTAGAGCTTGTCCGTGGTCTTCTGGCCCGTTTCGGGGTTGACCCACTCCCGCTCGCCCGTGGCGAGCTCGACAAAGTTCCGGACCGTCTTGGGCGCGTGGTTCGGCAGGAGCCGGACTTCGATGTCGCCGTTGTTGGTCTTCAGGGTGGCGTAAAGCTGCTCAGCCACGATCTGCCTTCCGTTGTCTTCCTGTGACCCCCTGATCCTCGCACGGTCTGCGTCGTGCGTCGCCCGGCGCCCGTCAGCGGGCGTCCGTGGGGCGATGTTGCCGGGAGAAAACCGGCCGAGTGCCCCCGGGCCGGGGGCGCTCGGCGGCGATCCGTGGCATTGTCGACGACAAGCGTCTGTTGCCCCGTATTCATCCTCTATTGGACTTGATCGGCTCTTGATCGGCTCTTGCTGGAGAGGGTCCTGAGTCGGTGTGCATGACCCGGATGCCCGCCCTCACATGCCCCGTTGTCTGTTGACAGGCATGATCCGTAAAAGGGTGGAAAGTCGAAATACCGTACGCCACCGAGGAGGAGGAACCCGTGACCCGCATCGACAGCGTGCGCGCCGCGACCGGTTCGGCGAAGGACAGCGTGCTGCACGCCGCGGAAGTGGTGGCGCCCTACGCCGACACGGCCAAGGACAGGGCCGCACACTACGCACACGAGGCACGCGTACGGCTCGCGCCGAAGGTGTCCCAAGCCGCGGATCAGGCCCGCGTTCAGTACGACGCCCATGTCGCGCCACGGCTGGAGCAGGCCCGTACGCATGTGCCGCCGAAGGTCGACCAGGCCGCCCATGAGGCTGCCGCCCGTACCCGGCAGGCGGCCCGGCAGGCCGCCGACTATTCCCGGCCGAGGCTGGAGCAGGCGGTGGCCGTGGCCGGGCCTGTCAAGGACGAGGCCGCCGCGCGCGGTGCTGCCGCATTGGCCGCGCTGCGCGGTCAGGTCTCGCCGAAGGAGATTCAGAAGCTGGCTCGCCGGCATGAGCGTCGGGCGAGGGCCGGTCGTGCCGCGAAGGTACTGCTGGTGCTCGGTGCTCTCGCGGGCGGTGCTTTCGCTGCCTGGAAGTGGTGGGACAAGCAGGCCAACCCTGACTGGCTGGTCGAGCCGCCTGCCGCGACGGAGGTCCCGGAGTCGGGCCGGCTGTCGTCGGTGGACGGCAGCGGTCAGTCCTTGCTCGACCCCGAGGTGCAGGCCAAGGAGGCCGAGGAGGAGGCCGCTCAGCGCGACGACGGCCGGTGACGTGCTGTGGTCCGAACTGCGGTGTGGGGCGGGAGACTTGAGGGTCTTCCGCCCCACGGCTGTGTTTCACGTGAAACATGCCTGGCGGGGCAGTCACCTCGTGGACGGCGTCTGCGGCGTCAGCGCCTTTCGGTACCAGGGGGCTGCCTCGGTCAGCCTGGCCCGGTGCCCGGGTCCGGGCGGGCACTCGGCACGGGACCAGAGCGGGGACCGGTACCAGCGGTCCTCTGCGAGCAGCCCGGCCTGGTGTGCACTGACTCTTCCCGGTGCCGTGCGGAGGCGGGTCAGGTAGTCGTCGAGGGCGAGACCGTCCTGGGGGGCCGGAATGCCGAGCGTTTCGCCGAGCAGGGCGACGAACTCGCGCAGTGTCGGTGCGTGCGGATGGGCGGCATGGTGCACGGTGCCGGGTGGGACGTGCTCGGGTGTCCGGGCGAGGGTGGCCAGCAGCCGGGCCAGGTCGTCGACCGCCACGAGCGACAGGCGGGCCCGGCCGTTTCCCGGCAACGCCGGTACGCGCCGGAGGAGTTCGGTCACGCCGGGGACGAACCACTTGTCCCCGGCGCCGTACACGAGCGGTGCTCTGATGACTGTTCCGCCGGCGGCGAGCACGGCCTGCTCGGCCTGTAGCCGGGTGCGGCTGGTGGCGGAGGCGGGGGCGGGAGTGGCTTCGTGCTCGGTGAGCTCGCGGTGCGGTCCGGGGCCGTAGACGGCGGTGGTGCTCACCAGGAGGGTGCGGTGGACGTCGGCGCGTTCCGCCTCGGCGAGCAGGGCGCGGGTGCCGTCGACGTTGACGGCGCGGCACTTGTCTTCGTCGGCGCTGATGTGCGAGGCGCAGTGGAGCACGGTGCGTATGCCGTGGCAGATGTCCCGCAGAGAGGCCGGGTCGGTGAGGTCTCCTGTGACGTACTCGACGCCGGGCACCGCTTCGGCCGCTTCCGGTAGGCGTCTGACCAGTGCCTTCACCTCGCCGGGCTGGGGTGGCCGGTCTCCTGTCAGTGCGCGCAGGGCGGCCGAACCGATGAACCCGGTGCCGCCCACGAGCAGGATCTTGTCCATGCCGAGATGGAACGTCGTCGACCGGTTGCCTTGCAAGCGGCGGCGACCGATATCGGAAACAAGACCGCTCGGCCTCTTTTCCTTCGGGGGAGGATGGCGCGAGTCATGTGGTGCGCACCACCACCGCGTCGACATTGGCGCTGAGGAAGGCAGCGATCCTCACGCCTCCAGGGGAAGAGAGGGCACGGAAACAGACCGGGTGGTTCGCTAGGGTGGATGCAGCAGGCACGCCCGGAAGGAACGTCATGGCCAAGCAGGCTCGCGCGGTGCAGACCCGGCGCTCGATCGTGGAAGCCGCAGCGAGTGTGTTCGCCGAGTACGGCTACGAACGCGCGGCCACCTCGGAGATCCTGCGCCGCGCCAATGTCACCAAGGGTGCGATGTACTTCCACTTCCCGTCGAAGGAGTCGCTGGCGCAGGCGATCATGGACGAGCAGACCGGTCTGGTCAGGGTGGAGCACCGGCTCTCGCCCGTGCAGTCGATCATCGACATCACGCACCAGTTCGCCCATGTGCTGCGCCATGACGCCCTCGCCAGGGCGGGGACGCGGCTGTCCATAGAGGGTGTCTTCTTCAACGGCACGCACCCGTGGGGCGACTGGTTCGACCTCACCGCCCGGCTGCTGACCGAGGGGCAGGAGCAGGGTGAGGTGCTCCCCCAGGTCGTGCCCAGGGAAACCGCGGAGTTCGTCGTCGCCACGTTCACCGGCGTTCAGCTGGTGTCCGAGGCCATCAACCAGCGAGCCGATCTGCGGGGGCGGGTCGCTGTGATGTGGCGTCACATTCTGCCGTCCGTCGCCCATCCGGCCGCCATCTCACGCATGCGCCCGGAGGGTGCCACCGACCCGGCGGCTGCGACGGCGCGGGACGAGGACCGGGCCGAGGCCGAGGCCGGTATCGAGGTCGAGGCCGTCACCGGCTGACCGGGACCGTCAGCCGTCCGCCCCGCCGGACGACAGCGGGGCCCGCCCAGGTGGTGCCGGCCGCGATAGCGAAAAATCCCCTCCACTCTGCGTTTCCGCAGGTCGGAGGGGATCCGGAGTGGAGCCTAGGGGAGTCGAACCCCTGACATCTGCCATGCAAAGACAGCGCTCTACCAACTGAGCTAAGGCCCCGGAAAGGGAGCATCCCCCGGAAGAACCGCGTACCGGTGGGCGCCGCAGACCAGAGTACCGGGTCACCCCCGGGATCTCGCAAAAAGATTGGGGGTCCCCGTGGACGACCACTCTCCGTAAGATGCTCGGCGTGGTTCGCTACAGCGAACCACCGTACTTGGGGAAGCGATGGGGAGACGCAATGGACGCCGCACAGCAGGAAGCGACCGCAAGAGCGCGGGAACTGCAGCGGAACTGGTACGGGGAGCCGTTGGGGGCGCTCTTCCGTAAGCTCATAGAAGATCTCGGACTCAACCAGGCCCGTCTCGCGGGGGTGCTGGGGTTGTCCGCTCCGATGCTGTCGCAGTTGATGAGCGGGCAGCGGGCGAAGATCGGCAACCCGGCTGTCGTACAGCGGGTGCAGCTGCTGCAGGACCTGGCGGGGCAGGTCGCGGACGGCAGCGTGAGCGCGGCCGAGGCCACGGAGCGCATGGACGAGATCAAGAAGTCGCAGGGGGGCTCGGTGCTCAGCAACACGACGACCACGACGAGCAGTTCGGGGGCGCCCACGGTCAAGCGGGTCGTCCGCGAGATCCAGTCGCTGCTGCGCTCGGTGGCCGCCGCGGGGGACATCATCGACGCCGCGGACACTCTCGCCCCCAGTCATCCGGAGCTGGCAGAGTTCCTCCGGGTGTACGGCGCCGGCCGCACGTCCGACGCGGTCACGCATTACCAGTCGCACCAGAGCTGAGTCCGTGGCCCGGTCGCCGAAGGGGGTTCGGCAGCCGGGCCGACGGCCGCGGAGGGGCGCGGGGCTCGTATCACTCATCACACTCGTCGAGGAACGCTCTGGGGGGAGTCGCATCACCCGTCGAGGGGCAGGCAAGGGGGGGTATCCGAAGGGGGAGGAGCGACGCACAGCCATGGGTGAGGTCTTCGCCGGCCGGTACGAACTGGTCGACCCGATCGGACGCGGAGGAGTCGGCGCCGTCTGGCGCGCCTGGGACCACCGCCGCCGTCGCTATGTGGCCGCCAAGGTGCTGCAGCAGCGCGACGCGCACTCTCTGCTGCGTTTCGTCCGCGAGCAGGCTCTGCGTATCGATCACCCCCATGTGCTGGCGCCCGCCAGCTGGGCCGCCGACGACGACAAGGTCCTGTTCACCATGGACCTCGTCGCCGGCGGCTCGCTGGTCCATCTGGTCGGGGACTACGGCCCCCTGCCCCCGGCCTTCGTGTGCACCTTGCTGGACCAGCTGCTTTCGGGGCTGGCCGCCGTGCATGCGGAGGATGTGGTGCACCGTGACGTCAAGCCGGCCAATGTCCTGCTGGAAGCCACCGGCACGGGCCGGCCGCGGCTGCGGTTGTCCGACTTCGGCATCGCGATGCGGCTGGGGGAACCGCGTCTGACGGAGACCAATCTCGTGGTGGGGACGCCGGGTTATCTCGCGCCCGAGCAGATGATGGGTGCGGAACCGGACTTCCCCGCCGACCTGTTCGCGGTGGGACTGGTCGCGTTGTATCTGCTGGAGGGTGCCAAGCCGGACGCCAAGGCGCTCATCCAGTACTTCGCGGCGCACGGGACGCCGAGCGCCCCCAAGGGCATTCCCGAGCCGCTGTGGCAGGTTGTGGCGACACTGCTGCAGCCCGACCCGCAGGCCCGGTTCCGTACGGCCACAGGGGCGCGCAAGGCGCTCGCCTCCGCCAGGGAGTTGTTGCCGGAACCCGGTCCGGACGACGAGTTGATCGAGATCTTCGACCAACTCGGCCCGCTCCCACCGGGGTTCGCCCCTTCGGGACCTCTGAAAGCCGCGCCGGGGGTGGAGGCGAAGAGGGAGGCCGACACGCGCGAGACCGGTGCAAGTGAGGCCTCGTCGCAGCCCGTTGAGCGGTCTGCCGAGGCAGCGGTGCCCTCCCGTTCGTCCGCGCCCGACGCGGACATCGTGGCGTCCACGGGCGTCACGCCACGGCCCGATCCACGCCAGGAGCCCGGGCACCAGCCGGAGCCGCCCGTCCCCACGCGCCCTCCCGGCATGTCGGACACCGGCAGCTTCCCTCTGCCGCCACCGCAGGCCACCACCACCTCCTCCGTCCGAACTCCCGCTGCACAGGCGCCGCCGCCCCACGCACAGGCACACCCCGACCAGGGCAGCCGGCACGAGCGCGCCCACGCCTCCCCACACGACCCCACGCACGTACTCCCCTCCCCCCAGCCCCGCACGCCACTGCACCCGGCCCAGGCCCTGGCGCCGATGCCAACGCCGACGCCGACGCCTGCGCCTGCGCCTGCGCCTGCGCCGTACCAACGCGTTGATGTCTCCACTGTTTCGTACACCGCCCAGGCCCCTCAGGTTCCGCCTCCCGCGCAGGCAGTCCCGCAGGAGAGGACGCGCCGCAGCCATCGCGCCCGCCCGGCGCGCCGCCCCGGCCCGCCCGCCAAGGTGGCGATCCCGCTCCTGCTTCTCGCGCTGACCTGCTACGCCGTGGGGTTCTGGGCGCTGACCCGTATCTGAACAACCGTCCGCCGGGCCGCGGACCTCACCAGGCCCGTGCTCTGCGCCGGGCCGCGGCCGTCCACACCCCGAGCACGACGAGCACGAGCGTGCCCGCTCCGATCCCGCCCGCGGCGACGGCCTTCATCGTGGCGTGGGCGTCCGCGGTCCCGGCCGCCGCGGCCGCCTGCCGTTCCCGCGCGGTGAGCTCGAAGAGGTTCGCCGGCACGGACTGTCCCTCGTACGCGGGCCCGTCCTGCGCCCCGCCCTCGATCCCGACGCGCAGCGTCAGCCTGAACGGCCCGTCGCCGAACTTGGCGGCCACTCCCGCGGCGAGGTGCACCACCAGGTAGTACGAGCCGGCGAACCGCATTCCGTTCACGCGGTCGGGGATGGCGTAGCGGTTGGTGTAGTCGACGGGAGGAACCGCGGCGAGCGAGGCCGCCTTCTGCTTGCCGTCGTAGCCGACGTTCGCGTCCTCCACGTCGGCGCGGACGGGGTTGTAGAGCGTGAGGGCCAGGGCGTCGATGGCGTAGCCGTGCCCGTCGCCGTTCGCGCCGCCCAGTTCGGCCGTGGCGGACGGCTGTTGGCCCCAGCCGACCGGGACCTTGTAGAAGAGCGTCTGTCCCGGCGTGATGCCGGCACTCCAGACGCCCTGCCCCACCGTGGCCGCCCCGGAGAACCCGGCGCCGCCCTGGCTGCGCTTGGCAGCCCCCGACACCGGAGCGGGTGAGGCGGAGTCCCACACCTGGGGCGGGCTCGTCGCAGCCGCCTGCTTCAGACGCGGTTCGGTGGTGGCCGTGATCTCCAGGTCCCAGGCGCCGGGTGAGGAGTCCGCCGTACCGGTACGTTCGACGACGGCGTAGTAGGCGCCCGAGCCCTGGCACAGAGGGTCGGCCGGGGAGGTCGTTCGTGCGCCCCATGCCGTGATGGGGTGCGGGCTCCTGGCGGCGCCGAAGCGGGCGCGCTCGGTGGAGCAGGAGTGGTCGTCGGCGTCCTGCACCGACACCCTGATGCCGTCGGTGATGGAGAGCGTGGCGTCCGCGCGGGGGATGGCGGTGACGGAGACGTACGCGTTGGACGTGGCGTCGAGATCAAGGCGGTAGTAGACCTTCGCGCCCCTGGGGAGGGAGCTGCGGTAGGTCCCGCCGGCTTCGAGGAGGACGGCGTTCGCGGTGCCTTTCACTCCGTCCACAGGCTGTGCGTCCTCCGCGAAGGCGTACGAAGAGGTAGCGGCGGAGACGTCGGTGCTCGGGGTTACGGCTGCCGCCGCGGCGGCGGTCGGCCAGGGCGCCGCGGCTGCCGTGCACAGCACCGCCGTCACGGCCGCCACGCGCGCGCGTGCCGATGGACGCCCGCGCCACGCCCTCGCGCGCCACCACGCCGTACGCCGCCCCATCACGCGCCACCCCTCGTCGTCGTCCGGACCTCTGGACCGTGGCCCATCCTGCCCCGCGGGGGAGCGCCTCATCCGGGCAACACAAAACCCCGACCGCAAGGACGGCCGGGGTCTGTTCAGATTCCGTTGTCGATACTCACGAACCCGTGGGCACGGAGTCGGTCGCCTCCGTCCACAGATCCTGCTCGGCGCGATCCGCCTGGATCTGGCGGTACACGAGGAGCCCGCCGATGGCGGCCAGTGCGACCAGGAGAAGCTTCTTCACCGCGCGACCTCGTCTTTCCTTGACGTAGGGGACTTCTGGCGCCCGACTATACACACCGACCGATACCGATCGGTGACCTGCGTGGGCCCTCAACTCCCCTCCGGAAAACCGCAGTAGAACCGGAGGTCACCGCTCCGATCTGAGGGTGATCACACCTCCACAGACGGTGACTTTGCTCTTCATTCTCCTATTAACGAGCTGTTTGCACCCATCCGGGTGTTGTTCATCTGAACATCGCCGCGCCACGGGCGTCGGTCCACCACTTCGCGGCCCCGATACACATCATGAGGAAAGTACGCAAATCGCCCGACCCGAAAGTGAGGGGCCATGGCCCAGAACCAGGTCATGAAGCTGTGGAACGTCATCGTCACCGCCTTTCTCGCGCTGTGCACGACGCTCGGACTCATCACGACGACCGCTTCCGCGGCGGTACCGCAGACCGAGGCGACCGGCAACTGCAGCGCGCCGGTGACGATGCCGACGACCTCCCACTGGTCCTGGTCCTACACCAGGGCCCTGCCCCCCACGATGAAGCAGCGCATCCGCGCCGAGGCCCACGGAAAGTCCCCCAGCTGCCGCCACAGCCCGCTCATGGAGACGGAGGCAGGCACGGACCTCTCCGAGCCGGCCACTCCCCTCCAGCTGTGAGGCACCGCCCCTGCAACCCGGCGTAACGGCGAACTTGCGTACCCGAACCGCCCATGAAGAAGACCCCCAACCGGAATCGGTTGGGGGTCTTCTTCATGCTGTGGGGCTAACAGGATTTGAACCTGTGGCCTCATCCTTATCAGGGATGCGCTCTAACCAACTGAGCTATAGCCCCGCCGCGCTCTGCGGTGTGTGTCCCGCGCGCTGACCCCTGAAGATTAGCGCACGACGTGGGCAGTCCCAAAATCGGTTGTCTCAGGACCGGTGGCAGAGGCCCGCCCCCGGCAGCGGTCGGAGCCAGTGGCAGCGGTCGGAGCCGGCGGCAACGGTCAGATCCGGTGATCGAGGTCAGCACCGGTGGCAGAGGCCAGAACCCGGCAACGGTCAGAACCGGTGGTCAGGTCGGAACCGGATGGCAGAGGTCAGAACCGATGGCAGAGGTTGGAAGCAACACTCGCGGTCAAGGTCACTCGTCCTCGGCGAGCGTCAGCTCGATGCCGCCGACGAAGCCCGCGGAGAGGTTGTAGATGAACGCGCCGAGGGTCGCGAGGGCCGTCGCGAGGACGACGTCGATGACCGCGATGATCGACGTGAACATCAGGACGTGCGGGAGCGACAGGAACGACTGCAGGTCGAAGCCGTTCGACTCGTTGGATCCGGTGGCTTCCGAGATCGTGCCGCCGACCGTCGAGAAGACGCCCATCGCGTCCATGACCATCCACAGGACCGCGGACGCGACGATCGTGCAGATGCCCAGCGCGATGGAGAGCAGGAAGCTCACCTTCATCACCGACCACGGATCGGCCTTCGCCACGCGCAGACGTGCCTTGCGGATACGGGGCGTGGTGCGCGCGCCGGTGCGCGGCCGCCGTACGGCGCCGGCCGGTGACGGGGCGGGCGCCTGTGCCTGGTTCTGGTAGGCCTGCGGCGGGTGGTAGGGCCCGGCGGGCTGCTGCGGCTGCCGCTCACCGGGGAGCGGAGAGGCCGCCTGGGCCGGTGCGGGCTGGGCCGGAGGCTGCTGCGGCTGCGGCTGCGCGGCCGGAGGCGGCCCGGCCTTCTGCTGCTGCGTCTGCGGGCCTCGGGCTTCCGTCACAGTTCCCCCCTGGGATCCATGAGTCTGGGACGAGGGCGAGTCGGTCTCGGCTGCGTCGATCTTGCGCAGTTGGGTCGTGTGCGGATCCGTCGCACGCGCGGCGGAGCCACGGCCGCCTCCGTCCGATTCCGTACCCGTGGGGGTAGCGGCCGATCCGGCGCCCGTGGCTCCGCTCACGATGACTCACTCCTCGTGCTACTCGTCCGAGGGCGCCTCACCCTCGTCCGTGCCGGTGGTCGCGGCACCTTCGGCGGTCTCGTCGACGGCCACATCGCCGTCGACCTCCTCCGCCTCGCGTCCCGCCTCGGCGTTACGAGCGATACCGACGACGGCATCGCGCTTGCCCAGGTTGATCAGTTGGACGCCCATGGTGTCACGGCCCGTCTCCCTGACCTCGTTGACTCGCGTACGAATCACACCGCCCGACAGCGTGATGGCGAGGATCTCGTCGGTCTCCTCGACCACCAGCGCGCCGACCAGCGAACCGCGGTCCTCCACGATCTTGGCAGCCTTGATGCCGAGGCCGCCGCGACCCTGGACGCGGTACTCGTCGACGGCGGTCCGCTTCGCGTACCCACCGTCCGTAGCAGTGAACACGAACGTACCGGGTCGAACAACATTCATCGACAGAAGTTCATCGCCCTCACGGAAACTCATGCCCTTGACACCGGAGGTGGCACGGCCCATGGGCCGCAGGCTCTCGTCCGTGGCAGTGAACCTGATCGACTGCGCCTTCTTGCTGATCAGAAGCAGATCGTCATCGGGCGAAACGAGTTCGGCTCCGATCAGTTCGTCGTCCGAACCGTCCTCCGTCTCCCGGAGGTTGATCGCGATCACACCGCCGGAGCGGGGTGAATCGTAATCCTTCAGCGGCGTCTTCTTGACCAGGCCGCCCTTGGTGGCGAGGACCAGGTACGGCGCCGCCTCGTAGTCGCGGATCGCGAGGATCTCGGCGATCGCCTCGTCCGGCTGGAAGGCGAGCAGGTTCGCGACGTGCTGGCCGCGCGCCTCACGGCCGGCGTCCGGAAGCTCGTAGGCCTTCGCACGGTAGACGCGGCCCTTGTTGGTGAAGAACAGCAGCCAGTGGTGCGTGGTCGACACGAAGAAGTGGTCGACGATGTCGTCCTGCTTCAGCTTCGTGCCGCGTACGCCCTTGCCGCCCCGCTTCTGCGAGCGGTAGTCCTCCGTCTTGGTGCGCTTGATGTAGCCGCCGCGCGTGATGGTGACGACGATGTCCTCTTCGGCGATCAGGTCCTCGATGGACATGTCACCGTCGAAGGGCACCAGCATCGTCTTGCGGTCGTCGCCGTACTTCTCCACGATCGCGGCGAGTTCCTCGCTGACGATGCCGCGCTGGCGGACCGGGGAGGCGAGGATCTCGTTGTACTCGGTGATCTTCGCCTGGAGCTCGTCGTGCTCCTGGATGATCTTCCGGCGCTCCAGGGCGGCCAGTCGGCGCAGCTGCATCTCAAGGATGGCGTTCGCCTGGATCTCGTCGATCTCCAGGAGCTCCATCAGGCCCGTGCGCGCGATGTCGACCGTGTCGCTGCGCCGGATCAGCGCGATGACCTCGTCGATGGCGTCCAGGGCCTTCAGCAGGCCGCGCAGGATGTGCGCCCGCTCCTCGGCCTTGCGCAGGCGGAAGCGTGTACGGCGGACGATGACCTCGATCTGGTGCGTCACCCAGTGGCGGATGAACGCGTCCAGGGAGAGCGTGCGCGGGACGCCGTCGACCAGCGCCAGCATGTTGGCGCCGAAGTTCGTCTGCAGGTCCGTGTGCTTGTACAGGTTGTTCAGGACGACCTTGGCGACCGCGTCCCGCTTGAGGACGATGACGAGGCGCTGACCGGTGCGGGAGCTGGTCTCGTCGCGGACGTCCGCGATGCCGCCGATCTTGCCGTCCTTCACCAGGTCGGCGATCTTCTGCGCGAGGTTGTCGGGGTTGGTCTGGTACGGCAGCTCCGTGACCACCAGGCACTGGCGGTTCTGGATCTCCTCGACCTCGACGACCGCGCGCATGGTGATGGAGCCACGGCCGGTGCGGTAGGCCTCCTCGATGCCCTTGCGGCCGACGACGAGCGCGCCGGTCGGGAAGTCGGGGCCCTTGATGCGCTCCATGAGCGCGTCCAGCAGCTCCTCGTGGGAGACGTCGGGGTTCTCCAGGTACCACTGGGCACCGGCCGCGACCTCGCGCAGGTTGTGCGGCGGGATGTTGGTCGCCATGCCGACCGCGATACCGGCCGAGCCGTTAATCAGCAGGTTCGGGAAGCGGGCCGGCAGGACGGTCGGCTCCTGGGAGCGGCCGTCGTAGTTGTCCGTGAAGTCGACGGTCTCCTCGTCGATGTCGCGGACCATCTCCATCGACAGCGGCGCCATCTTGCACTCGGTGTAGCGCATGGCCGCCGCCGGGTCGTTGCCCGGAGAGCCGAAGTTGCCGTTGGAGTCGACGAGCGGCATGCGCATCGACCACGGCTGGGCGAGACGGACCAGGGCGTCGTAGATCGAACTGTCGCCGTGGGGGTGGTAGTTACCCATGACGTCGCCGACCACGCGCGCGCACTTGTAGAAGCCGCGCTCGGGGCGGTAGCCGCCGTCGTACATGGCGTACAGGACGCGGCGGTGGACGGGCTTGAGGCCGTCCCGGACGTCCGGCAGCGCTCGCGAGACGATGACGGACATCGCGTAGTCGAGGTACGAGCGCTGCATCTCCGTCTCGAGCCCCACGGGCTCGACACGCATCGCGAGTTCGCCGCCCTCTTCAGGGGTGACGGGAGTGTTCTCGTCGGCCATTGCTGGTGAAGATCCTTCCTGGTGCGGTCAGCTGAGACCGACTCAGATGTCGAGGAAGCGGACGTCCTTGGCGTTGCGCTGGATGAACTGGCGGCGCGCCTCCACGTCCTCGCCCATCAGGACGGAGAACAGGTCGTCGGCCTGCGCGGCGTCGTCCAGGGTGACCTGGCCGAGGACCCGGTGCTCCTGGTCCATCGTGGTCACGCGCAGTTCCTCGGCGTTCATCTCGCCGAGACCCTTGAAGCGCTGGATCGAGTCCTCACGGACGCGCTTGCCGCGCTGACGGCCCATCTCGATCAGCGCGTCACGCTCGCGGTCCGAGTAGGCGTACTCCACGTCGTCACGGCCCCACTTGATCTTGTACAGCGGGGGACGGGACAGGTACACGTGCCCGGCCTCGACCAGCGGCCGCATGAAGCGGAACAGGAAGGTCAGCAGCAGGGTGCTGATGTGCTGGCCGTCGACGTCGGCGTCCGCCATCAGGATGATCTTGTGATAGCGGAGCTTCTCGATGTCGAAGTCCTCGTGCACGCCCGTGCCGAAGGCCGAGATCAGCGCCTGGATCTCCTGGTTCTGCAGGATCTTGTCGATCCTGGCCTTCTCGACGTTGAGGATCTTGCCTCGGATCGGGAGGATCGCCTGGTACTGCGGGTTGCGGCCGGACTTGGCCGAGCCGCCGGCGGAGTCACCCTCGACGATGAAGATCTCGCACTTGGTCGGGTCGTTCGACTGGCAGTCGGAGAGCTTGCCCGGCAGGGACGCCGACTCCAGCAGGCCCTTACGACGCGTCAGGTCACGGGCCTTGCGGGCCGCCACGCGCGCGGTGGCCGCCTGGATGCCCTTGCGGATGATGTCCGCGGCCTCGTTCGGGTTGCGGTCCAGCCAGTCGTTGAGGTGCTCGTAGACCGCCTTCTGGACGAAGGTCTTCGCCTCCGTGTTGCCCAGCTTGGTCTTGGTCTGGCCCTCGAACTGCGGCTCGCTCAGCTTCACCGAGATGATCGCCGTCAGACCCTCGCGGATGTCGTCACCCGTGAGGTTGTCGTCCTTCTCGCGCAGCAGCTTCTTGTCGCGCGCGTACTTGTTGATCAGGTTGGTGAGCGCCGCGCGGAAGCCCTCTTCGTGCGTGCCGCCCTCGTGCGTGTGGATGATGTTGGCGAAGGAGTACACGCCCTCGCTGTAACCGCTGTTCCACTGCATCGCGACTTCGAGGGAGAGGCTCTTCTCCTTGTCCTCCGCCTCGAGGTCGATCACCGTCGGGTGCACCACGTCTCCCTTGCGGGAGTTGAGGTACTTCACGAAGTCGACGATGCCGCCCTCGTAGTGGTACGTGACGTGCTTGACCTCGGCGGTCTCGTCGGCACCCGCCTCGTCCGCCCCGGAGGTGGCCTTCGCCGACTCGCGCTCGTCAGTGAGTTTGATCGTCAAACCCTTGTTGAGGAACGCCATCTCCTGGAAGCGCCGCGAGAGCGTCTCGAAGGAGTAGTCGGTGGTCTCGAAGATGTCGGCGTCGGCCCAGAAGGTGACCGACGTGCCGGTCTCCTCGATGGCCTCGTGCTTGGCGAGCGGCGCCGTGGGGACGCCCATCTTGTAGTCCTGCGTCCAGCGGTGACCGTCGGTCCTGACCTCGACCGCGACCTTCGAGGACAGCGCGTTCACGACGGAGACGCCGACGCCGTGCAGACCACCGGAGACCGCGTAGCCGCCACCGCCGAACTTGCCGCCCGCGTGCAGAACGGTCAGCACGACCTCGAGCGCCGGCTTGCCCTCGGAGGGCACGATGCCCACCGGGATGCCACGGCCGTTGTCGACGACGCGGACGCCGCCGTCGGCGAGGATCGTCACGTCGATGGTGTCCGCGTGGCCGGCCAGTGCCTCGTCGACGGAGTTGTCGACGACCTCGTACACGAGGTGGTGCAGCCCTCGCTCACCGGTCGAGCCGATGTACATACCGGGGCGCTTGCGGACCGCGTCCAGGCCCTCGAGGACGGTGATGGCGCTGGCGTCGTACGAGGCGGTGACCTCGCCGTTCGACGAGGTCACCGCGCCGTTCTCGCCGGCGTCGGTGGACGGGATGTTCTCGTTGGGGTTGCCGGAATCGGCCACGAAGCGCCCTTTCTGGCACAGCACGAGCCAGGCTCGTCGGCGGGTTGCCGGAGCGGCTGCGGCATGTTGCGTTGGTAAGCCTTGTTCAGCGTTGCTCAGCTTTTCCCGGACGTCCCCACGACTGGGGCGGGATTGGCTTCCAGTCTACCGGTAGCGCCGACAGTGATGGGGGTTTGCCGGTACCTGAGTCCTCATGTGGCGCCCTGAACCGGCGTCTTCCGGGTCCCCATATACGGAGCAGGGCTCCAAGAGGCTCACAGAGGCACTCAGCGCTTCCGACTGTCAACCCTTGGCTACTTGGGAGTCAGGTCGCAATTCGCAACCGTGTGCGGCGGCACGACACGGAGGCCGCCGGAGCCATGACCGGACCGCCGACGGCCTGCAGATGTGAGGTCTGTCACCCATACGTGTCGCCGGGGCCCGTGCTGCCAGGGGCACGCAGGGGACCGTAGCGACGGGCGGGGCCACCGGGACCGTTCACCTTGATCATCTTCACCGCGCCGTGCCCGAGGTCCTCGTTGAGACGGGCCACCAGCGTGGGGGCGAGCAGGCGCAGATTCGTCGCCCAGGCCGTCGAATCGCAGCGCACCACCAGGACACGCTCGTCCTCGTCGTACTTCTCCGGCTCGCAGTGCTTGGCCACGTCCTCGCCCACGATCTGCGGCCAGCGGCCCATCACGCCGCCCACCGCCGCCGGGGTCTCCCAACCGCGCTCGGTGATGAGCCGGTTGATCGCAGCACCGAGCGCCATGGGGTCGCGTCCGTCAGCACGCGCGCCGGAGCGCAGACCACCGCGCCGCGCCTGCTTCTTCTGCTGCGCCGCGTCCCCACGCGCGCGTGCCTGTTCCTTCGCCGCCCTCAGCGCCACGCGCGCGAGGTCGACGCCGGACGGCTCGGGGGCCTTCTTGGGCGCGGGCTCTTCGTCCGTCATGCGCGCTCCACCGTCCCGTCCGACACCGAGTACCGCGTCCCGGTCAGTACGTGCGGTACGTCGTCGTCCACCGCGGCCGTCACCAGTACCTGCTCACCGGGCACGACCAGCTCCGCCAGACGCTCGCGGCGACGGGTGTCCAGCTCCGCGAAGACGTCGTCGAGGACGAGCACCGGCTCATTGCCCTCGGCCCGCAGCAGGTCGTACGAGGCGAGGCGCAACGCCAGCGCATACGACCACGACTCCCCGTGCGAGGCGTACCCCTTGGCGGGCAGCTGACCGAGTTTGAGAAGCAGATCGTCCCGATGCGGTCCTACGAGGGTGACGCCCCGCTCGATCTCCTGCTTGCGCACCTCGGCGAGCGCCCCCATCAGCTGCTCGTAGAGATCCTCGCGGGTGTGGGCCTCACCGGGCGCGGACGGCTTGTACTCCAGGCTCACCGGGCCGCCCCCCGGCGCCAGCTGCTCGTACGCCTTGTCGGCCAGCGGCTGGATCGCCGCGACCAGATCCAGGCGCTGGGCAAGCAACTCGGCACCCACGCGCGCGAGATGCTGGTCCCAGACGTCGAGCGTGGACAGGTCCATGGAACGGCCGCCGTGGCGGCGGGCCAGCGCGGCCGACTTCAGGAGCGTGTTGCGCTGCTTCAGGACCCGCTCGTAGTCGGAGCGCACGCCGGCCATCCGCGGGGAACGAGCGGTGATCAGCTCGTCCAGGAAACGACGCCGCTCACCGGGGTCCCCCTTGACCAGGGAGAGATCCTCGGGCGCGAACAGGACGGTCCGTACGATGCCCAGCACATCACGCGGTCTGACCTGCGAGGACCTGTTGATGCGGGCGCGGTTGGCCTTGCCGGGGTTCAGCTCCAGCTCGATCAGCTGCTGCCGCTCGCCCTGTTTGACCTGCGCCCGGATGACCGCGCGATCCGCGCCCATGCGCACCAGGGGGGCGTCGGAGGCCACCCGGTGGCTGCCGAGGGTGGCGAGATATCCGACGGCCTCGACGAGGTTGGTCTTGCCCTGTCCGTTCGGGCCGACAAAAGCGGTGACGCCCGGGTCCAGCGGGACCTCGACCCGGGCGTACGAACGGAAGTCGGCCAGCGACAGGTGCGTGACGTGCATGGTCGGTCGCCGACCTCCCCCAGGTTGCGGGCTGACTTTTCAACAGCCCTGTGGATTACTTCTTCTCGACCGCGTGGCCGCCGAACTGGTTCCGCAGCGCCGCGATCATCTTCATCTGCGGAGAGTCCTCCTGACGCGACGCGAACCGCGCGAAGAGGGAGGCCGTGATCGCGGGCAGCGGCACGGCGTTGTCGATGGCGGCTTCCACAGTCCAGCGTCCCTCGCCGGAGTCCTGTGCAAAACCTTTCAGCCTGTCCAGGTGCTCGTCCTCGTCGAGGGCGTTCACCGCGAGGTCCAGCAGCCAGGACCGGATGACCGTGCCCTCCTGCCAGGAACGGAAGACCTCGCGCACATCCGTGACCGAGTCGACCTTCTCCAGCAGCTCCCAGCCCTCGGCGTAGGCCTGCATCATCGCGTACTCGATGCCGTTGTGGACCATCTTCGCGAAGTGCCCCGCACCGACCTTGCCGGCGTGCACCGAGCCGAACTTCCCCTCGGGCTTCAGCGCGTCGAAGACCGGCTGCACCTTGGCGACGTTCTCCGCGTCACCGCCGTACATCAGCGCATAGCCGTTCTCCAGGCCCCAGACGCCGCCGGAGACACCGCAGTCGACGAAGCCGATGCCCTTGGCCGCCAGCTCCTCGGCGTGCCTCTCGTCGTCCGTCCAGCGGGAGTTGCCGCCGTCCACGACGACGTCTCCCGGCTCCAGGAGCTCGGCCAGTTCGTCGATCGTCGACTGGGTGGGCGCTCCGGCCGGGACCATCACCCAGACCACGCGGGGCCCGCTGAGCTTGCCCACAAGCTCTTCCAGGCTGTGGACATCGGCAAGGTCCGGGTTGCGGTCGAATCCGATCACGGTGTGGCCTGCGCGGCGTATCCGCTCGCGCATGTTGCCGCCCATCTTGCCGAGGCCGACGAGACCGAGCTCCATCAGTTGTTCCTTAGGTTGCTGTGTGGCGTGTGGGGCACGTTCGTACCTGCGTCCGAGCCTAAACCCGGACGCTCGCGCACACCTGTGGGCATACCCGCTCATAAGTACGCCCCTACCTGCGGATTCCCTGAGGGGAGAGATCAGCCGCTGAGCCGCACAGGCATGATCAGGTACTTGTAGGCCTCGTCCGCCTCGGCATCCAGCGCCGGCTTGCCGCTGAGCAGCGCGGGCTTGGTGGAGGTCGTGAACGACAGCTGCGCCACCGGCGAGTCGATGGCGCTCAGGCCGTCCAGGAGGAACGTCGGGTTGAAGGCGATCGAGATGTCGTCGCCCTCCAGCTGCGCGTCCACTCGTTCCACAGCCTGTGCATCGTCGCTGGAGCCGGCCTCCAGGATCAGCACGCCCTGCTCGAAGCTCAGCCGCACCGGGGTGTTGCGCTCGGCGACCAGGGCCACACGCTTGACGGCCTCCACGAAGGGGGCGGTCTCGATGACGGCGACGGTGTTGAACTCCGTCGGGAACAGCGTGCGGTACTTCGGGAGGTCGCCTTCCAGGAGGCGGGTGGTGGTGCGCCGCCCGGCGCCCTCGAAACCGATCAGCCCCTCGCCCGCGCCCGAGCCGGACAGCGCCAGGATCACGCTGTCGCCGCTCGTGAGGGCCTTGGCGGTGTCCAGGAGCGTCTTGGCGGGCACCAGGGCGACCGCGGAGGCCTCGGGGTTCTCCGGCTTCCACAGGAACTCGCGGACCGCGAAGCGGTAGCGGTCGGTGGAGGCCAGGGTGACGGTGTCGCCCTCGATCTCGATGCGCACACCGGTGAGGACGGGCAGCGTGTCGTCACGGCCGGCCGCGATGGCCACCTGGGCGGCCGCGGAGGCGAAGACCTCACCGGGGACGGTGCCCGTGGCGTTCGGCATCTGCGGCAGCGCCGGGTACTCCTCCACAGGCAGGGTGTGGAGTGTGAACCGGGAGGACCCACAGACCACGGTCGCCCGTACACCGTCTGTGGAAATCTCCACGGGCCGGTTGGGGAGGGCGCGGGAGATGTCGGCGAGCAGCCGGCCGGAGACGAGGACGGTGCCCTCCTCCTCGACCTCCGCCTCCACCGACACACGCGCGGAGACCTCGTAGTCGAAGCTGGACAGGCTCAGAGCGCCGTCCTCGGCCTTCAGCAGGAGGCCGGCGAGGACAGGCGCCGGCGGACGGGCCGGGAGGCTGCGCGCCGCCCAGGCAACTGCCTCCGCGAGTACGTCGCGTTCCACCCGGATCTTCACTGTTGCCGCCTCCTGCTGTTGCCGGCGCTTCTCGCCCTGCCTGGCTTCGTCGTCTGTGTCGGTGTCGTCGGTCCCTGCGGTGGGAAGGACACCGGGGAACAGTCTGACGCACGGCACTGACAGTAGGTGCCTCTCGGGGTCAAGTCGTGACGAGGGGCAGCCGGGAGCCGGACGGCGAGTTGTGCACAGGACCCCCTTCGAAACGAACTTCTCGCTCTCTCTAGTCGGGAGTAGTAGTAGGGCCTGTGGAAACCGTGGATAACCCTGTTTTCCCAGCTCACAGGCGAGATTTTGTCCACGGGCCCTGTGGGCGGAGACAGTGGACAACTCTGCGGATCTGTGGAGAACGGAAAGTTCTGCACACCCCGTGCACAGCCTGAGGTGAGTTCTCCCCAGCGCCGTCCCCAGCTTTTCCCCCGTTGCCCACAGCCCAACCCGGCACCTTCGTGTGACGCCTTTCACTCGACGCGGTGATCAGGCGCGTCACGTTGCCGAACAGTGGACAGCGGTGTGGAGAAGTCGCCCTTCGCTGGGGACAATCAGGCTCAGCCTGTGGGTTGTCGGTGGACAACTTCGTGCACAGCTTGTGGATCAGTTCTCCGTCCACAGTCTGTGGAGATCCTTCATCCACCGATCCACAGCCACTTGAGCTGCCGCGATGGCTGTTCAGGCGCTCCCCTGTGGACCGAACTCTGGACAACTCCGCAGTCCCCAGGATGTGGACAGCAGAAAGTTCACGAATCTGTGGAGAGCGGCCGTAACTCGGCAGGAAATCGAACAGCGGGTGTCCCCGGCATGACGAAGGGCGCCCCGGGAGCGTGTCCCGGGGCGCCCTCGACGGCGTCCGTCTGTGGCTGTCAGCCGTTCTTGATGCGGTTCGTCAGCTCGGTCACCTGGTTGTAGATGGAGCGTCGCTCGGCCATCAGATTGCGGATCTTGCGGTCGGCGTGCATGACCGTCGTGTGGTCGCGGCCGCCGAACAGTGCGCCGATCTTCGGCAGGGAGAGATCCGTCAGCTCCCGGCACAGGTACATGGCGATCTGGCGGGCTGTCACCAGCGCGCGGCCGCGTGAGGTGCCGCACAGGTCCTCGACGGTGAGGCCGAAGTAGTCGGCGGTCGCGCTCATGATGGCCGTGGAGGTGATCTCGGGGGCCGAGTCCTCGCCGCCGGGGATCAGGTCCTTGAGGACGATCTCGGTGAGGCCCAGGTCCACCGGCTGCCGGTTGAGCGAGGCGAACGCCGTCACCCGGATCAGCGCGCCCTCCAGTTCGCGGATGTTGCGCGAGATGCGGGAGGCGATGAACTCCAGTACCTCCGGCGGGGCGTTGAGCTGCTCCTGGACCGCCTTCTTGCGCAGGATCGCGATGCGGGTCTCCAGCTCGGGCGGCTGGACGTCGGTGATCAGGCCCCACTCGAAACGGTTCCGCAGCCGGTCCTCCAGCGTGACCAGCTGCTTGGGCGGCCGGTCGCTGGAGAGCACGATCTGCTTGTTCGCGTTGTGGAGCGTGTTGAAGGTGTGGAAGAACTCCTCCTGGGTCGACTCCTTGTCCGCGAGGAACTGGATGTCGTCGACGAGCAGGATGTCCATCTCGCGGTAGCGCTTGCGGAAGCTGTCGCCCTTGCCGTCGCGGATGGAGTTGATGAACTCGTTGGTGAACTCCTCCGAGCTCACATACCGCACACGTGTACCCGGGTAGAGGCTTCGCGCGTAGTGCCCGATGGCGTGCAGCAGGTGCGTCTTGCCGAGCCCGGACTCCCCGTAGATGAACAGGGGGTTGTACGCCTTGGCCGGCGCCTCGGCGACGGCGACCGCGGCGGCGTGTGCGAAGCGGTTGGAGGCGCCGATGACGAACGTGTCGAAGAGGTACTTCGGGTTCAGGCGCGCGGTGGGCTCACCGGGGCCGGTGGCCGGCGCGGGCTTCGCGGCCAGCGGACCGGGGGCGCCGCTGGAGGCGGGCAGCGAGGAGCCGACGGGGCCGCCGCGGTGGACGTGCCCGGAGCCGGGCGGCTGCTCGGGCAGTTCCCGGCGGGCGTCACGCTGGTCGTAATCGGGTCGGGGCTGGTCGTAGTCCGGGCGCGGCTGGTCGTAGTCGGGTCGCTGCGCCTCGTACGGCGGGCGTTCCAACGACTGGGGCCGGTAGTCCTGGGAGGGCGGGGCGTACGCGTCCTGTGCCGGGGAGCCGTAGGAGTCCTGGGGCGGCGAGGCGTACGGGTCCCGCTCGGGGAAGCCGAGGCGCTGCTGCTGCCAGCTGTACTCGTCCTGTGACGGGCGCGGCCAGGCGCCGGGCTCGGGGCGCTGGTACTCCGAGGGGTAGGCAGGGCGGGCGGTGGGAAGCTGGTCGCCCTGGTCGCCGGGGGGGTGCTCGGGGCGGTTCGCCCGGCGGTCGTCGGCGCGGTGGCGGCCGTAGCCGTCGTACTGGCCGGAGGGGAGCTCGGGCTCCTCGTAGCGCGGCTGGGGGCGGGCCGGTGGCGCCGGCGGGGCGGGGGGTTCGCCCGCGGAGTCGTCGACGGTGATCGCGATGCGGATCGGGCGGCCGCACTCGCGGCTCAGCGTCTCGCTGACGATCGGGGCGAGGCGGCCCTCGAGCACGCCTTTCGCGAACTCGTTCGGTACGGCGAGCAGTGCGGTGTCGGCGACCAGCGCGAGTGGCTGGCAGCGCCGGATCCAGTGCTCGTCCTTGGTCTCTACGCCCTGCCCGCGGCCCTCACCGAGAAGTTGCTCCAATACTCGTGGCCACACTGCGGCAAGATCGGCAGGTACGTCAGCCACAGGGCACGCTCTCTCACGGGTCCCACGAACGTGTGATTGTGGGACGGGTCGGGATTCAAATGGGGTGGGGCAGGTACAAGGGAACGAATCGGAGTTCAGCCACGGTAGTCAGGGCGACGGGTGCGGTTCAAGTTGTTGTCCCCAGGCTGTGGATAGTGTCTCCCAGTGACCGCTGGTTTGACCGGATGGCGTAGCCCCGCGTACCGTAACCAGGTCGAGTTGTCGATGGCTGCTGCCGCCTGCCTCCGATGGGCACAGATCGCGTCAGGTGATCGGGAAGCGGTGCAATCGGGCGTAACTGCGAGCTACTCGTGGGCGCACGGTGACAGCCAGGGCGGCACCCGCCACCACCGATTGATTTCTGGAGCCCCCGAGTGAGCAAGCGCACCTTCCAGCCGAACAACCGTCGTCGCGCCAAGACCCACGGCTTCCGCCTGCGGATGCGTACCCGTGCCGGTCGCGCGATTCTGGCGAACCGCCGCAGCAAGGGTCGCGCCAGCCTGTCCGCCTGATCCCGGTCAGGTCATGCCGTCGTGCTGCCCACCGAGAACCGGCTGAGGCGGCGCGAGGACTTCGCGACCGCGGTACGACGAGGGCGCCGGGCCGGACGCCCGTCCCTCGTCGTCCATCTTCGTAGCGGTGCCACGGACCCGCACGCGCCTGGGGAGAGCGCTCCCCCGACGCGTGCGGGTTTCGTCGTGAGCAAAGCCGTGGGCGGTGCGGTAGTACGCAACAAGGTCAAGCGCAGACTGCGCCACCTGATGCGCGACCGAGTCGCCCTGCTGCCCCCCGGTAGCCTGGTAGTCGTACGAGCGCTGCCCGGTGCGGGCGACGCCGACCATGCACAACTGGCCCGAGACCTGGATGCCGCCATCGAGCGGCTGCTGGGAGGGGGCGCGCGATGAAGTACCCGCTGCTGGCTCTGATCAAGCTGTACCAGTGGACGATCAGTCCGCTGCTCGGGCCGGTGTGCAAGTACTACCCGTCGTGTTCCCACTACGGCTACACAGCCATCGACCGGCATGGTGCGATCAAGGGCACTGCGCTCACCGCGTGGCGCATCCTGCGGTGCAATCCGTGGTCGCTGGGCGGTGTGGATCATGTCCCGCCGCGCAAGCGTCCACGGTGGCACGAAATGCTGCGTGACGCCTGGCGTGCACGCAAGGGCGGGCCCTCCGCCGGCGAACCGGCCACCGAGGAGAATCCTCCTTCGAGCCCGGCCGCAGAGACCTCGTCCCATGCCCAAGGAGCATGATTAGTGGACACGATTGCCAGCCTCTTCAGCTTCATCACGACACCCGTTTCATGGGTCATCGTCCAGTTCCACTCGGTGTACGGGAAGATCTTCGGTCCCGACACGGGCTGGGCCTGGGGCCTGTCCATCGTGTCCCTGGTGATTCTGATTCGTATCTGCCTGATCCCGCTCTTCGTGAAGCAGATCAAGGCGACCCGGGCGATGCAGACGCTGCAGCCCGAGATGAAGAAGATCCAGGAGCGCTACAAGAGCGACAAGCAGCGCCAGTCCGAAGAGATGATGAAGCTGTACAAGGAGACGGGTACCAACCCGCTCTCCTCGTGCCTTCCCATCCTGGCGCAGTCGCCGTTCTTCTTCGCTCTGTATCACGTGCTCAACGGCATCGCGACGGGCAAGACGATCGGCGTCATCGACGATCAGCTGCTCGCCAGCGCCCGTCACGCGCACATCTTCGGTGCCCCGCTTGCCGCGAAGTTCACGGACAGCGCCGAAAAGGTGGCCCAGCTCGGTGCCGACATCACCAACGTGCGTGTCGTCACCGCGATCATGATCGTCCTGATGTCGGCGTCGCAGTTCTACACGCAGCGCCAGCTGATGACGAAGAACGTCGACACGACGGTGAAGACGCCGTTCATGCAGCAGCAGAAGATGCTGATGTACGTCTTCCCGGTCATGTTCGCCGTCTTCGGCATCAACTTCCCGGTCGGTGTCCTCGTCTACTGGCTGACCACCAACGTGTGGACCATGGGTCAGCAGATGTACGTCATCCACAACAACCCGACCCCGGGTTCCAAGGCCCAGGCCGCCTACCTGGAGCGCCTGACCAAGCACGTCACGCAGCACGGCAAGACCCGCAGGCGGAGCGAGAAGACCATCGTCAAGGCGATCGTCGCCAAGGGCCGTGACCGCAACGAGTTCGAGCGCAAGTTCATCAACGCCCTGAACAAGGCGGGTCTCGCCGCCCAGGCCGACGGCACCGTGATGCAGAGCGAGAACGCCGCCGCCGCCCAGTCCGAGGACGGTACGGCGACCACCGGTGGCGCCGCCGCTCCCAGGCGCCAGCAGCCCAAGCGGCAGAGCAAGGCCCAGCGTCAGTCCGGCGGTGTGAAGGCGCCCGGCGACCCCGAGCCGAAGACGTCGCTGAGCAAGTCCGACGAGCCGGAGGACGCCAAGCCCTCCGCCGCTGCGAAGAAGGCCGAGCCGAAGCCCGCCGGCGGTACCCGCAGCAAGGCCCAGTCCGGGCAGCGCAAGGGCCCGCAGCGCCCCAAGTCCCCGTCCAAGAAGTAAGAAGGAGCCCATCCCGTGACGGAAGGCACCACCTCCGCCGCTGCCGAGGGTGCAGACACCCTTACCCGCCTGGAGCAGGAGGGCGAGATCGCGGCGGACTACCTCGAGGGTCTGCTGGACATCGCCGATCTCGACGGCGACATCGACATGGACGTCGAGGCCGACCGCGCCGCTGTCTCGATCATCAGCGACGCGGGCAGCCGCGACCTGCAGAAGCTGGTCGGCCGTGACGGTGAGGTGCTCGAGGCGCTGCAGGAGCTCACGCGCCTGGCCGTGCACCGGGAGACCGGGGATCGCAGCCGGCTGATGCTGGACATCGGCGGCTACCGTGCAAAGAAGCGCGCCGAGCTTTCCGAGCTGGGTGCGAAGGCGGCCGCCGAGGTCAGGAGCACCGGCGAGCCCGTGAAGATGAAGCCGATGACGCCGTTCGAGCGCAAGGTCGTGCACGACGCCGTCAAGGCCGCGGGCCTGCGCAGCGAGTCCGAGGGCGAGGAGCCGCAGCGCTTCGTCGTTGTGCTCCCGGCCTGATCGGTCCGTATGTTCCTCCGGCCCCGTCTGTAGCGCAGGCGGGGCCGAGCTTTGTCAGCGTGATAGTTCTGGTGGTCTCGGCGCTCGATGCGCTGATGCAGTACGGAAGGACGGTCCCCCGTGACGGAGGCAGCGGAGCTTCCCCCCGCGCCCGAGCAGGCGCGCGCGGTGTTCGGCGATCGCTTCGCGGACGCGGTCCGCTATGCGGAGCTGCTTGCTGAGGCGGGTGTGCAGCGCGGTCTGATCGGCCCGCGTGAGGTGCCTCGTCTGTGGGAGCGGCATCTGCTGAACTGCGCGGTGCTTTCCGAGGTCGTGCCCGAGGGCGTGACGGTCTGCGATGTGGGCTCGGGGGCGGGCCTGCCGGGCATTCCGCTGGCGCTGGTCCGCGAGGACCTGAAGATCACGCTGCTGGAGCCTCTGCTGCGGCGTACGAACTTTCTCACCGAGGTCGTGGAGCTGCTCGGGCTGGACCATGTGACGGTCGTGCGCGGCCGCGCCGAGGAGGTCATGGGCAAGGTGCCGTCGGTGCATGTGGTGACGGCGCGGGCGGTGGCCCCGCTGGACCGGCTGGCCACCTGGGGCATTCCGCTGCTGCGGCCCTACGGGGAGATGCTTGCGCTCAAGGGCGACACCGCTGAGGAGGAGCTCCAGAGTGCGGCCACGGCGCTTAGCAAGCTGGGTGCGGTGGAGACGTCCATCCTGCATGTGGGTGAAGGCGTGGTGGATCCGCTGTCCACGGTCGTGCGGGTCGAGGTCGGGGAGAGCCCCGGGGGCGTCCGCTTCGCTGCGAAGAAGGCCAAGGCCGCCCGGGCGGGGCGGGCACGCCGTCGCCGCTGATCCGGCCTGACGACGAGACGTACTCCACACAAGCTGCCAAACCTACGCACGCCGGAGTGTCGCGACAGTTCGGCCACCACTGCTGTGCATCGTGTTTCACGTGAAACGTCGCTCACTGCTGCATGGCATCATCAGCCGCGGCCGCGCCGCTGCCGAACCCCGCGACCGTAAGCCTCTCGGTTCACTCGGAGAGGCACCCGTATCCGATGAGACTCGGTCCCCCGGGAGGGGGGCCGAGTTGTCCACAGAGGTGGATTTCTCCACAGAACAACAGGCCTCACTGGTTCACGACCCCGAAGACATGGGAGGCTCTGTTCATTGCGAGCCTGAAGTCGAGGAGAGTGAATCCTTGCGGTCCGACGCCAACATCGCGGGACCGATGACCGATCCGGTCCCCGGTCCCCGTACCGAGTCGATGGGGGACGATGTTTCACGTGAAACACCGCCCCCGATGGACGACACTCCGATCGGTCGTGCTGCCCAACTGGCGGTGGAGGCTCTTGGCCGCGCAGGCGAGGGCCTGCCACGGCCCGAGCAGACACGCGTCATGGTGGTCGCCAACCAGAAGGGCGGTGTCGGCAAGACGACGACCACCGTCAATCTTGCTGCCTCCCTGGCCCTGCACGGCGGCCGTGTCCTGGTGATCGACCTCGACCCTCAGGGCAACGCATCCACTGCGCTGGGGATCGACCATCACGCCGACGTCCCGTCCATCTACGACGTCCTGGTCGAAAGCAAGCCCCTCGCGGAGGTCGTCCAGCCGGTCCCCGATGTCGAGGGTCTCTTCTGCGCCCCCGCCACGATCGATCTCGCCGGTGCGGAGATCGAGCTGGTGTCCCTGGTGGCACGGGAGAGCCGGCTGCAGCGAGCCATCCAGGCCTATGAGCAGCCGCTGGACTACATCCTGATTGACTGTCCCCCTTCGCTCGGCCTCTTGACGGTCAACGCGCTGGTGGCCGGCGCGGAGGTCCTCATCCCCATCCAGTGCGAGTACTACGCGCTGGAGGGTCTGGGTCAGCTGCTGCGCAACGTCGACCTGGTACGGGGGCACCTCAACCCCACGCTGCATGTATCGACGATCCTGCTCACCATGTACGACGGTCGGACGCGCCTCGCGTCCCAGGTCGCGGACGAGGTGCGCAGCCACTTCGGCGACGAGGTGCTGCGGACGAGCATTCCCCGCTCGGTCCGCATCTCCGAGGCGCCGAGTTATGGGCAGACGGTGCTGACCTACGATCCGGGATCGAGCGGTGCCCTGTCTTATCTTGAGGCAGCACGAGAAATCGCGCTGAAGGGTGTGGGTGTGTCATACGACGCGCCGCATGCCCATATCGGCGCCCAGAGTGATCCAAGCATGGTGGAGGGGATTCAGTGAGCGAGCGACGGAGGGGTTTGGGCCGTGGTCTCGGCGCGCTGATCCCTGCTGCCCCGACGGAGAAGACACCGGCCCCGGCCGCGATGGGGGGCGCCGGTTCTGCGTCTCCCTCTGCGGTCCCGGTGCTGACCACCGACCGGGGAGTGGCCGCGGCGAAGGTGACAACGCTGCCGCCTGTTTCACATGAAACCGAGGAGCCGTCGCTCTACGGCGGCGCGGAGGAGCCCGCGTCTCCGGTGGGCGCCCACTTCGCGGAGCTCCCTCTCGACTCCATCACGCCGAACCCGCGCCAGCCGCGTGAGGTCTTCGACGAGGACGCGCTGCAGGAACTCGTCACCTCCATCAAGGAAGTGGGTCTCCTCCAGCCGGTTGTCGTACGGCAGCTGGGTCCCGCCCGCTACGAGCTCATCATGGGCGAGCGGCGCTGGCGGGCCTGCCGGGAGGCCGGCCTGGACGCGATCCCGGCGATCGTCCGGGCCACGGACGACGAGAAGCTTCTCCTGGATGCCCTGCTGGAGAACCTGCATCGGGCGCAGCTGAACCCGCTGGAAGAGGCTGCTGCCTACGACCAGCTTCTGAAGGACTTCAACTGCACGCACGACCAGCTGGCCGACCGGATCGGCCGGTCCCGTCCCCAGGTCTCCAACACGCTGCGGCTGCTGAAGCTCTCGCCGGCGGTCCAGCGCCGGGTGGCCGCCGGGGTCCTGTCCGCCGGTCACGCGAGGGCGCTGCTCTCCGTCGAGGACTCGGAGGAGCAGGACCGGCTGGCCCACCGGATCGTGGCCGAGGGGCTGTCCGTGCGAGCCGTCGAGGAGATCGTGACCCTGATGGGGTCGCGGCCGCAGACGGCCCAGCGGTCCAAGGGCCCTCGGGCCGGCGCGCGGGTGTCTCCTGCGCTGACCGACCTCGCGACCCGTCTCTCGGACCGTTTCGAGACACGGGTGAAGGTCGACCTGGGGCAGAAGAAGGGCAAGATCACGGTCGAGTTCGCCTCCATGGAGGACCTCGAGCGGATCCTCAGCAGCCTCGCTCCCGGCGAGGGCCCGGTTCTGCAGAAGAGCCTCCTGGAAGACGATTCCGAGGATCTCGAGGCCTAGACAGCCTGTGGCCGACGCGGCGGTCTCGCTCGCTGGGCCAATGGAGTGGGTCGTGTCCGGTGTGCACCGGAACACGGCCCGCTCTTTGCTTTCAGGCGCTATCGATGGAATCGCTTGGTCGATACGATGCGATCGGGTATGGCGCATCCACCCGGCAGTACCTCTGAGAGGGAGGCAGGGGCCATGCGAACGATGAGCCGCACCGGACTGGTGAGCGCAGGTCTCGGACTCGGCGCGGTCGGCGGCTTCGTCGGCAGCCTGCTGAGGGAACGGAGCGCTCTGACAGCCGCCCGCGACGCTGCGGGCGAAGGAAGCGAGGAACAGGCTTCATGGGGCGTCGGCTCGTACCGCTCACGCTGGACAACCTTCCGGACCTTCCCCAGCGCTGTCGTGCGTGTGTCTTCTGGGAGTTGGACCCAGTCAGTGGTGAGGCCGCGGTAAAAGCGGGCACGTCCGCGCTGGAGAAGGAAGCGTGGATTTCCGCGGTCCTGCTGGACTGGGGGTCCTGCGGCAGGGTCGTCTACGTCGACGATGTACCGGTGGGCTTCGTTCTCTACGCCCCTCCGGCCTACGTTCCGCGCTCCACGGCCTTCCCCACGAGTCCCGTTTCGTCCGACGCGGTACAGCTGATCACCTCGTTCATCATGCCGGGCTATCAGGGGCAAGGGCTTGGACGGGTCATGGTCCAGACGGTCGCCAAGGATCTACTGCGGCGGGGCTTCAAAGCAATCGAGGCTTTCGGGGACGCACGGTGGAAGGAACCCGCGTGCGTCCTGCCGGCTGACCATCTTCTGGCCGTGGGCTTCAAGACGGTCCGCCCGCACCCGGCTTACCCCCGTCTGAGGTTGGAGCTGCGGACGACGCTGTCCTGGAAGGAAGACGTGGAGATGGCGCTCGACCGGTTGCTGGGGGCTGTGCAGAAGGAGCCGGCGCTGAGGCCGTTGTGAAGAGCATCCGGACACGCGAATGGGCCGACCCCTCCGGGGTTGGCCCATTCGTGTTTCACGTGAAACATCCACCGCCGACGCGACGGCTTGTGCCGACTACTCGGCGATGAAGTCCTCGAGGTCGCGGACGATCGCGGCCTTCGGCTTCGCACCGACGATGGTCTTGGCGACCTCGCCACCCTGGTAGACGTTCAGCGTCGGGATGGACATGACGCCGTACTTGGCGGCCGTACCCGGGTTCTCATCGATGTTGAGCTTGACGACCTCGATCTTGTCGCCGTACTCGGCGGCGATCGCCTCGAGAGACGGCGCGATCTGGCGGCACGGGCCGCACCAGGCGGCCCAGAAGTCCACCAGTACGGGCTTGTCGCTCTTGAGGACGTCCTGCTCGAAGGAGTCGTCGGTCACATTCTTCAGGGTGCCGGCCACGGCGGGCTCCTTAACTGGTTGGTGCGTGGGGCGGATGGAGGTCAGACAGAGGTCTTCTCGGGCTCGGCCTGCTCCTCGTCCGCAAGGGCGGCGAGGAAGCGCTCGGCGTCGAGCGCGGCGGAGCAGCCGGTACCGGCGGCGGTGATCGCCTGACGGTAGGTGTGGTCGACCACGTCACCGGCGGCGAAGACACCGGTCAGGTTGGTGCGGGTGGAAGGAGCGGCGACCTTGAGGTAGCCCTCCTCGTCGAGGTCGAGCTGGCCCTTGAAGAGTTCGGTGCGCGGGTCGTGGCCGATCGCGATGAACAGGCCGGTGACCGCCAGGTCCGAGAGTTCGCCGGTCTTGAGGTTGCGCAGCTTCAGGCCCGAGAGCTTGGGGTCGCCCTGGATCTCGGCGACTTCGCTGTCCCATACGAACTTGACCTTCGGGTCGGCGAAGGCGCGCTCCTGCATCGCCTTGGAGGCGCGCAGGGTGTCCCGGCGGTGGACGATCGTCACGGACTTGGCGAAGCGGGAGAGGAAGGTTGCCTCCTCCATCGCGGTGTCGCCGCCGCCGATCACGGCGATGTCCTGGTCCTTGAAGAAGAAGCCGTCACAGGTGGCACACCAGGAGACACCGCGGCCGGAGAGGGCGTCCTCGTTCGGCAGGCCCAGCTTGCGGTGCTGGGAGCCGGTGGTGACGATGACGGCCTTTGCCTTGTGCACGGTGCCGGCGGTGTCGGTGACGGTCTTGATCTCACCGGTCAGGTCGACGGAGACGACGTCGTCCGGGACGAGCTCGGCACCGAAACGCTCGGCCTGGGCGCGCATGTTGTCCATGAGCTCGGGGCCCATGATGCCGTCCCGGAAGCCGGGGAAGTTCTCCACGTCGGTGGTGTTCATCAGCGCGCCACCGGCGGTGACGGCGCCCTCGAACACGAGCGGCTTCAGCGACGCGCGCGCGGTGTAGAGCGCCGCCGTGTAGCCGGCGGGCCCGGAGCCGATGATGATCACGTTTCGGACGTCGCTCACGGCTTGTTTCCTCGTCTCTGGACTGCGTCGTCGGACCGGGGGAGAGCCCCTCTCAGAACTCTCACCCCACCCAACGGATCCTAAGGGGCGCGCATTCCCACTGTGTCCGGGCACACGGAGGCGCGACACGGTACGGGATACCACGCATGGCGGAGGCGAAGCCTGTGCGTTCAGGGACGGGTGTACGAGTGCGTCAGGAGAACCTTCGCCTTGGCGGCGGACGCATGGCTCACACAGCTCGCATCCACGATGTACGCGGTCACCTTGTTGCTGGCGGAGGTGTCGGACATGACCACGAGGAGGACCTCCATGCCCTTGTACCTCCCTTCCTTCGCCGCGAGCGCCGGGTCGGTACGCCTGATGCCATTGCGGACGCAGTCCGGGACCGTGGGCTCCTTGAAGATCTTGGGCTGGTTACTCCCGCCCTCCACGCCAAGACTGTGCGGAGTATGGGAGCCGCTGCCCGAACCCCGGCTCTTGAGGAGACCGGTGACCTGGTCCTCCAGCTTGGCTTCCGAGAACGTGTCCGCGGTGGCGGACCTCCGGCCCTGCGCCTCGGAAGCGGGCGGTTTCCCGTCGTTCAGTGATGTCAGCAGGACCGAACCGAAGCCCAGTGCGGCGACTGTGAAGACGGTGCCCAGAATGGCGACCCTGCGGCGGCCGCCCCGCTTGCGCTGCTTGCGACCCGGTCCGGTGGCGGAGGCACGGGAATGTCCCGCGGGGCGGTCTGCCGCTGCCGATGTTTCACGTGAAACACGCGCGCTGTCGCCGTCGTTCGTGGAAGGAGTCGCGCCGACGAGCACCGGGGCGGCGTCCCTGACATCGGGTGCGGTCGCGTTCAGCAGTGCCTCGGCCGCGAGAGCGGCATCGATACGGCCTGCGACATCGGCGGGCATGCGGGTCGGACCCGGCACCGAACCGAGCAGCCCCCGGATCTCTTCGAGCGAGGAGTAGACGTCCGCGCAGAGTTCGCACTCGTCGAGGTGCCGTCGCACGTCGGCAGTACGGGACGGCGGAAGCAGTCCCTCGGTGAGGTCGGAGATTTCGGTGACGTCCGGGTGTCCGGTCCTGTCCGTCGTGGATGTCACGCTCGCCCACCTCCGCCCTTCACAGCAGCTGAATCGCTTGGCCCGTTATCCGGCCCTCTGTCGTGTGGACCGGCAGTCGGCGGTCCCGCTGCCGGTGGGACGGATGTCCCCTGGGTCCGGTTCCGCCCCTCGCCCTGTTCCTTGCTGCCACCGGCGTTTTCCGGCCGGAGGTGGGTGAGGAGCGGCAGGAGTCTGGCTCTGCCGCGGGCGCAGCGGCTCTTCACCGTGCCGGTGGGGACATCGAGCACGCGGGCGGCTTCGGCGACCGGGTATCCCTGCATGTCCACCAGGACGAGGGCGGCGCGCTGGTCGGGCGGCAAGGTGCCGAGTGCCTCCAGCAGCTGTCGGTGCAGATCGTTGCGCTCTGCGGGAGCCGATGCCTCCTCGTGGGGCTCCAGCAGTTGCTCCAGCCGCTCGGTGTCGTCGACCGGGGACGTCTTGCGTGAGGCAGCCTTGCGGGCGCGGTCGAGGCAGGCGTTCACCGTGATCCGGTGCAGCCACGTCGTGACGGCCGACTGCCCCCGGAAGGTGTGGGCGGCCCGGTAGGCGGACACAAGGGCGTCCTGGACGGCGTCAGCGGCCTCCTCCCGGTCCCCCAGCGTCCGCAGGGCCACGGCCCACAGCCGGTCACGATGACGCCGCACAAGCTCACCGAAGGCGTCCGGGTCGCCCTCTACATGGCGGGCCAGGAGGTCCTGATCGCTTGCGTCGCCGTATGCGGTGTCATCTGCCATCGGACCCCCTCCCCTGGGATGCGGTCTCAGCCGGTGAACTTCAGGTCCGTCACGGCCTGCTTGTAGCCCGGGTCGCTGTACGAGTCCCCCGGCGCGTAGGGCAGTGCCGTGAACCACACCAGCACGTACTGGCTCTTCACCGGCTTGGAGACTGTCACCTTCGCAGACGTGCCGGAGGTCGTCACGGATCCCAGTTTCGTCATCGAAGTCAGCGGAACCGAGGAACTCATGGAGTCCGTCGCGTAGAGCGTGACCGTCGTGTGGTCGCCGCCGAACAGGAGCCCTATCGAAGCGGCGGAGACCTCCTGCGCCGAGCCGAAGTCGTAGACGATGCCGACGCCGGGCTTGAAGGCCGGGTTCATGTCCGGGCCGTCCTTGTAGCTGGCGGTGCGCCAGTACGTGGAGCTCTTGTTGTCGTACGTCTTGTCGACGTCGTTGGGGTGCTGGGCGTCACCCTTGGCTACGTACTCCTGGGCCCTCTGGATCTGGATGGTCTTGACCGGCTGGGGTGCGGTATTGCCCTTGCCGCCCCCGTCCGTCGTCTGCGTCTTGTTCGTGTCGTCGGACTGGTTGCCGTTGCCCATGAGCGCGTCGGCCAGCTGCCAGCTGCCGAGGCCCAGGGCCGCGATGAGGAGGGCCGAAACGGCCCACTTCAGGGCCTTGCCGGTGCGGCTCTGCAGCGGGGCCGGAGGAGCCGGCACCGGCTGGGTGGCGCCGGGGTGCGGTGCCGGGCGGCCGTACGTGCCCTGCTGATACGTGGTGCGCTGGTACTCCGGCGGGGCGGTGAACGCGGGCTCCGGCGGGCGGATGCGGGGCATCTCGCCGATCGCCTTCACCAGTTCCTCCGGCGTGGTGCACGGGGATTCGTGGCGTGAGGCGGTCGCCCCGTCGTTGGCGAGTGCGCGCATGGCCAGCTCGGACAGACCGCGGTGGACACCGGCCCGCACCTGGTCGGGTGCGATCAGACCGACGTCCTTCGGCAGCCCCGCGAGACCGTACGCGTCGTTCTCGTACGGCCAGCGCTGGGTGAGCCCGGCGTACAGGAGCGCGCCGACGGACTCCGTGTCGGTGCGCTGCGGGGTGTCCGAACTGATGCCGCGCAGCGCGGCGTTCACGGCGAGGCCACGGATGCGCCACTGGCCGCTGGAGGTACGCAGCACGGCGTTGGGGTTCAACCGCAGATGGGCCAGCCCCTCACGGTGCGCCGCAGCCATCGCGGAGGCGATCTGACTGACCATCTGGTAGGCGTCGTGCGGCTCCAGCGGACCGGAGGCGAGCAGCGTGGTCAGCTCGGCGGCGTCGGGCAGCCACTCGTGGACGACATAGACGAGGTCGTTCTCCTCGACCGCGTCCAGTACCTGGACGAAGCGCGGATCACCGAGCAGTGCCGAGGAGCGGGCCGCGGCCAGCACCGAACGTGCCCGTGAATGGTCCGCGGGCAGGATGTGGACGCCGACGGCGCGGCGAAGCTTCTCGTCCACGGCACGCCAACTGCTGAATCCGTCCAGTCGGGTGACGCACTCCTCGAGTCGGTACCGTCTGGCGAGTTTGTGGCCGCTGTGCAGCTCGGGCGGTGAGGCCTTCCCGGGACCCTCGGTCCCGCCACTCCCCTGTGCCTCGTCGATCTCCGTGTCCCGCTCCCGGTTCTGGGCCACCCCGTCGGCCGTGGACTGGTCCGCCTCTGCGGTCAGCGGTTCGTCACCGCTGTTGTCTGCCACGTCGACGGCAGCCGTGCTCCGCTCCGCCACCGTCGTTCCTGCCTCCCCATTCATCGCGCGCCGTTCAACATCCGTGCGCGCTGTCCGACGCCGAAACCAATTGTGCCCACAGTCCGCCGCTATGCACGACACACGGTGGCGGACGATGGTTGTGCGCGTACCCCCGCGTCAGCGTCCAAGACGCCCACGGACCATGCCGACCAGTGAGTTCAGCTCCTCGATGCGCATCTTGCGGGCGGCCAGGAAGAAGATCCCGAGCAGGACCGCACCGCCCGCCACCAGGGCCGCGAGGGATCCGACGACGCCCTGGCCGAGCGTGTGGCCGATCTCGTAGCAGGCCGCGCCGCTGAGGGCCGCTGCGGGCACCGAGGCGATGCAGAGCCTGGCGTACGTCCGCAGGACGCGGGCGCCGTCCAGGTCGCCGCCGAGCCGCTTGCGCAGCCGGTTCCAGGCGACGCCGACGCCGATCGCATAGGCGAGACCGTATGAGGCTGCCATGCCGGCCACGGCCCAGCGGGGCGGCAGCACGACGTAACACAGCGCCGAGGCGCCCGCGTTGACCGCGGCGACGATGACCGTGTTGTAGAAGGGGGTCCGGGTGTCCTCGTAGGCGTAGAACGCGCGCAGGACGACGTACTGCACGGAGTACGGGATCAGGCCGAGGGCGAACGCCATCAGCATGAAGCCCATGTTGGTGGCCTCGCTGATGCCCGAGGAGCCGAAGATCAGCGTGCACATCGGGATGCCGAGGGCGAGGAAACCGAAGGCGATCGGCACGATGGCGACGGCCGTGGTGCGCAGGCCCTGGGAGATGTCGTCGCGGACGGCGCCGCTGTCGTCCTCCGCCGCCGAGCGTGAAATGCGCGGCAGCAGGGCGGCCATCAGGGAGACGGTGATGATGGCCTGCGGCAGGCCCCAGATCAGCTGGGCATTGGCGTAGGCGGCGAATCCGGTGCCGTCGACGGGTGACGCCTTGCCGGCCGAGGTGGACAGCTGCGAGACGACGATCGCGCCGGCCTGGTTGGCGAGGACGAACAGGACGGTCCACTTGGCGAGCGTCACGGCCTTGCCGAGGCCGTGGCCCCTCCAGTCGAACCGCAGCCGCAGCCGGAACCCGGTCTCGCGCAGGTACGGGATCATCGCCAGCGCCTGGACGACGAGGCCGAGCAGCACACCGATACCGAGGAGCCGCTGGCCCTCCGGCGGGATGTTCGTGACCTTCATGCCGGAGTCGGCCGCCGTGCCGTACACCCACATGAACATGCCGAGCGTCACGATGATGACGATGTTGTTCAGGACCGGCGTCCACATCATCGCCCCGAACTTGCCGCGGGCGTTGAGGATCTGGCCCATCACCACATGGACGCCCATGAAGAAGATCGAGGGCAGGAAGTAGCGGACGAAGGTGATGCCGACGTCGTTGGCCGCCGGATCGCTGGCCACCGAGTCCGACAGCAGGCGGATCAGGAGCGGTGCGCCGAAGACCGCGAGAACCGTGAGGGCGCCCAGCGCCACCATGACCAGGGTCAGCAGACGATTGGCGTAGGCCTCGCCGCCGTCCTCGTCCTCCTTCATGGCCCGCACGAGCTGCGGCACGAACACCGAGTTGAGGCCGCCGCCGACGGTCAGGATGTAGATCATCGTGGGCAGCTGGTAGGCGACCTGGAAGGTGTCGCCGAGCAGACCGACGCCCAGCGCCGAGACGATCAGTGCGGAGCGGATGAAGCCGGTGAGGCGGGAGACCATCGTGCCCGCGGCCATCACGGCGCTCGACTTGAGCAGGCCCCCGCCGCGGCCGCCCTTCTTCACCGGGGCCGCAGGAGCCGCGGGGGGGACCGGAGCCGCGGGCGGCGTGGTGCCGAGGTTCATGGTCTGGTCGGTCGCGGGGGTGGATGCCGCCGGGGCCTGGTACTGCGGGGTCGGCGAGGACGCGCCCGGCGCGGCCGCCGGGCCGGGCACCGCCGGGGGATCCGACGGCGGGTATCCGCCGTTCTGCTGCTGGTCCCGGAAGAGATGCGCGAAGGCGTCCGGCTCGTGGCGCTCCTCGCCGGCCTGCGTGACCAGGTCGTCGACGCCCACGTACTGGGTCCTGCGGGGGTCGTCGCCGTACGGCAGGTACTGGCTCGGGCCGTCCGGTTCCGGCGCCGGTGTCTGGGCCCAGACCCGGGAGTCGGGGGCGTGCGGGGACTGAGGCGGCTGGGCGTACAGCGGCTGCTGCGGCTGGTAGGTCCCCGGAGGCGGCGGGGGGTGCGCGGCGCGGTCGTAGAGGGCCTCGGCGACCGGATCCTGCGCGGAGAGGTCCTGTGCCCGGTAGGGGTCCTGGTCGTAGGCATCCTGGAGGTACATGTCCGCGGGGGGCTGCGGCGGTACCTGGCCGTGCTCGGGCAGCGGGCCCTCGGGGGGGCCCGAGCTGCCCGCGGCCTGGCCGCGGTCACCGTCGTACGGCGCGTTCATGGTTACCCCACCTCATCGTCCCGGGCCCACCGGCCACGACATCCTCAACGGTCCACTCTCTCACCCGTGCCGGACGGGTCGGCGCTTTCCGGTGCGGTGTCCGGTGTCGGGTCACTCGGCTGCTCAGGGTCGTCTGCCCGGGCGTCGGTGCCGGACTCCTCCTTGAGACGGTCTTCGGGGCCCTCCGGGTTCTCCGGCCCCTCCGTGGGCTCGTCGGCCCCCTCGGGACCGCCCTCCTCGGCCTCACGGGCGGCTGCCCGTTTGCGCTGCGTGTACATCCGGAAGCCGGCGAGGACGAGCAGGAGGAAGCCGCCGCCGATGACCAGCATCACGGTGGCCGTGAACTCGGTGACCTTGACGTCGAAGGTGACGGCATGGCCGTATTCCTGGCCGTCCTCCGTGTACAGCTGGGCGACCACCGTCGCCTGGCCGTTGGCCTTGGCCGTCGTGGTGAACTTCACCGTCTGGCTGTGCCCGCCGGAGACCGTGACAGGTTGCTCCTGGTAGGCGTGACCGCCGATCTGGAGGCGGGTGGGGCTCGTCGAGGTGAGGCGCAGCGTCAGGTGCTGGACACCCTGTACCAGGTTGTTCTGGACGGTCACGGGGATGGTGGCGCTGCGTCCGGAGAGCTTGGTGTCGGACTTGTCGATCAGCTTGACCTGGCCGGTCAGATCGGTGAGGTGGTTGTCGACGTCGTTGCGGAAGCTGGCCGCGGCGGCCGCGTTGCCCCGCCACGACGTGGACATCCCGCGGTTCATGGCGCGCCCGAAGGGGGTCACCACACGGGACTCGTCGCTGAGGATCACCTTGAAGTTGTCGAGTTCGTCCTGTGTGGTCGCGATCTCCTCGAAGGCCGAGCGTGGCAGCTCCTGCTTGCGCAGCGAGGACGGATACGCGGACGTCGACGGCACCTTCGTCGTGGCACCCGGGTCCGGTTTGGCCTTGGCGGCCGACGTGAGCTTCTGGGTCTCGGACCAGTTGCCGCCCTGGAGGGCCGCCAGTGCGTCGGCCATGGTCTGGGCCTGGTGTGTCGTGGGCATGCGCTGCGGGGCGACGACGATGCTGCGCTGCTTGTGCGTCTGGAGGTTGAGCGCCAGGCTCTGGGCAAGGAACTGCTGCACGGCGAGGGTGCCGTCAGAGGCCGATGTGAGGTCGCCCTCGAAGGCCTTCGACAGGCGGGCGTCCGCGACCACCGCCGTGGTGCCGCCTCCGATCGGGCGGGCTGCGGAGGGGGTGTAGGACAGGCCGCCGGTCTCCTGGAGGCTGTCGCTGCGCGCGATGACCTGGTCGGCGCCGGCGGAGGTGGCGACCTTCACGATCGACGGATCGACGGCGCCGTCCACGGGCCAGGCGAAGTCTGTGCTCGGTTTCACGTGGAGGATCGGCTCCACCGTGTTGGCGACGACGTCCGTGGCTTCCTTGAGGTGGCTCAGGGAACCGGTCACGCTCGTGCCGTTGTGGGCGAGGGAGGCAAGGTCCGGGTCGGCGAAGGGCAGCGCGACGACCTCCTTGTCGGCCACCGCCTTCTGCAGCTCGGCGAGCCACTGCTTGGCGACCGCCTGGTGCATGCCCGCCGTGGTGGTGTTGCCCGCGGCCCGGACCCGATAGCTGCGGGTCATCGCGTCGACCGAGGCCAGCAGATCCGGGTCGATCACCCAGGTGACGTCGAGGCTCTCGCCCAGGGACAGCATCTCGTCCAGGCGGCCGCCCGGGGAGATCTCCTTGGCGAGGTCGTCATTGAGGAAGACCGGTGTCTGCTGCTCGTTCGACCCCGTCTCCGCCGTCATGTGGACGGTGGAGACCAGCGGCCACAGGAAGGTCGTCTTCGTCTTCGTGTCGGCCTCGTCGGGCTGCCAGGGCAGGAAGGTCCGCTGGATGCCGAGGACCTGGTTCCACGGCTGGGCGGCCGTCTGGCCGGACAGCGCCACGGCGAACTGGTAGACCCCGTCGTCACCGAGGTCCAGCTTGTCGACCGGCACGGTGATCCTGAAGGGCTCGGCGACCCCAGGAGTCAGCTTGGAGAACTTCTCGACGTACTTGCCGCCGAGCTCCGAGCCGGTCGCGCCCTGGAGGCTGCCACTGTCCCGGGTGATCTCGTCGACGGCCGAGCGTGTGTTCAGCTGCGGGCCCACGCTCAGTCCCACGTGGGCGCCGGTGACCGTCTGCTTGCCGTTGTTGGTCACGGTGCCCGACACGGTCAGCGTGTCCCCGTCCGTGGGGACCTCGGGGCTGAGTGCGTCGAGGGCGACGGCCACCGAGCCCGAGCCTGAGCCTGAGGCGTCCTGCAGGGAGGTCTGACCAGCCGCGTTCGCGGAAGCAGCGGAGGGCAGCTGGAGGAGGCCGGCCAGCAGAGGCGCCCCTGCGAGCAGTGCTCCGGTGCGCCGCAGCCACCGGCGGGCAGGTGAGGGATTCGTCCCCTGGAAGTCTGCCGCCTCGGCCACGCGCTCGTCCGTCCCTAGTCGTCGTCAGTGGTCGTCGGAATGTGCGTCCACGCATGGTAACGATGCGCGCTGAGGGGAAGTGCCGCGGACTGCCGCACAAGATCGGGGAGCGGGACCGACCTGTCCTTTATCTACATTTATAAAGAGAAACGCAGCGTGTGCACCCCAAGAGCATTGCTTGCGTACGTATCTACTGCGGTGTCCGTGGACGCTTAATGGAGGCGCTTGCGGGCGCCCGGGCCACGTACCCTCTTCTGTTGTGCCGAACGCCAACGAAGCCAACCTCAGTGCCCCGATCCAGGAGCCGCACCGCGTGCCGAGCGAACCGCTGCGGGTGGATCCTGTCGCCGACGACCTCGCCCGCCGTTTCCAGGAGGCCGGGTTCTCGCTCGCCCTGGTCGGCGGCTCGGTTCGGGACGCGCTGCTCGGCCGGCTCGGCAACGATCTCGACTGCACGACCGACGCACGGCCCGAGGACGTCCTGAAGATCGTCCGTCCGTGGGCGGATGCCGTGTGGGAGGTGGGGATCGCCTTCGGGACGGTCGGAGCTCAGAAGAACGGCTTCCAGATCGAGGTGACGACTTACCGGTCGGAGGCCTACGACCGCACCTCGCGCAAGCCCGAGGTGTCGTACGGCGACTCCATCGAGGAAGATCTCGTCCGGCGCGACTTCACGGTCAACGCGATGGCCCTCGCCCTCCCGGAGAAGAAGTTCATCGACCCGCACGGCGGACGGGACGATCTCGCCGCGCGGGTCCTGCGCACCCCCGGCACTCCCGAGGCGTCCTTCTCCGACGATCCGCTGCGGATGATGCGGGCCGCACGCTTCGCCGCGCAGCTCGACTTCGAGGTGGCTCCTGAGGTCGTGACGGCCATGAAGGAGATGGCCGGCCGTATCGAGATCGTCTCGGCCGAGCGGGTACGGGACGAGCTGAACAAGCTGATCCTGTCCGCGAACCCGCGGAAGGGCCTGACGCTGTTGGTCGAGACCGGTCTCGCGGACCATGTGCTGCCCGAACTCCCGGCGCTGCGGCTGGAGAGCGACGAGCACCATCGGCACAAGGACGTCTACGAGCACACGCTGATCGTCCTGGAACAGGCGATCGCGCTGGAGGAGAACGGCCCGGACCTGACTCTCCGGCTGGCCGCGCTGCTGCACGACATCGGCAAGCCGCGCACCCGCCGGTTCGAGCAGGACGGCCGGGTCTCGTTCCACCACCACGAGGTGGTCGGCGCGAAGATGACCAAGAAGCGCATGACGGCTCTCAAGTACTCCAACGAGCTGGTGAAGGACGTCTCACGTCTGGTCGAACTCCACCTGCGGTTCCACGGCTACGGCACCGGTGAGTGGACGGACTCGGCGGTCCGCCGCTACGTCCGTGACGCCGGCCCACTCCTCGACCGGCTCCACAAGCTGACCCGCTCGGACTGCACGACGCGGAACAAGCGCAAGGCGGCGGCGCTGTCGCGGGCGTACGACGGTCTGGAGGAGCGCATCGCCCAGCTTCAGGAGCAGGAGGAGCTGGACGCGATCCGTCCCGACCTCGACGGGAACCAGATCATGGAGATCCTGGGTATCGGTCCGGGGCCGGCCATCGGTCAGGCGTACAAGTTCCTGCTGGAGCTTCGGCTGGAGAACGGGCCGATGGAGCATGATGCGGCGGTGGCGGCGCTCAAGGAATGGTGGGCTGAGCAGAGCTGAGGTCGTGAAACCGGGGTCATGTTTCACGTGAAACATGACCCGGGAGACGCGGTGGGGCGGTGTTTCACGTGTAACACCGCCCCCCGCCGGTGGGAGAAGCCCAACATGGCGGGGTACGGCCTGAGGCAGAGGGTGCAGTCACTCCTGGCGGGGTCGCAGTACTCGGC
>NZ_JBSFHW010000045.1:0-87491 GCF_053597275.1 Streptomyces sp. NPDC001492
CCCGGTCCAGGCCACCTGTATCTCCGACGACCCGGACGGCGTGCATCTGGCCGTGTACTCGTGGCTGGAGAGGGCCGGCGCGTGGGTGACGGGGCGTGGGATCTGCGGGGAGTCGAGCAGACGGGCCGCCGTCGTGTGAGCCCCCTCGGACGGGTCCCGTACTCCGGTGAGTTTCGGCCGGGCAACATGCGTGTGCCGATGCCCAGTTGATGTTCGGGCCGTCGAGAGCACGTCTCTCACCTGCGACATCGCCCCTCTCATGGGCCGTTCTGCTGCCGATGTGCCGTGAACCCGTCCGTGCACCCGGTGAGAAATTCCTGTCCGAATCATTGACGCACCCCGAGGCCCTCCGTAACTTGTGCCAGCAAGCGCTTACTTGAAACGATTCATGCAGCTGGCAATGATGCCGGGGAGGGCCCGACTGTGGGAACCAGCAGGAATGTTCAGAGGCGTACGATCCTCAAGGCCGCCGGGGCGTCGGCGGCCGCGCTGGGCCTGGCCGCGACCACGGGCTGCGGCGGCGACAGCGGCACCTCCGCCGACGGGACGGTGACGATCCGTTACTCGTGGTGGGGTGCCGACGAACGGGCCAAGAAGATCAACCAGACCATCGGGCTCTTCGAGAAGAAGTACCCGAAGATCAGGGTGAAGACGGACTTCCAGGACTACGTCTCATTCTGGGAGAAGTTCCAGACGCAGGCGGCCGGCGGAAATCCCCCGGACGTTTTCCAAAACGCCGTCACTTTCCTTAGGAAGTACGACAAGAGAAGCGTCCTGCTCGACCTCGGGTCCCAGATCGACGCGGGCAGTCTGAGCCTCGACAACTTCCGCGCGGGCGTCACCAAGGTGGGCGAGGTCGACGGCAAGCAACTCGGCATCCCCGTCGGCTCCAACACCATGGCGCTGGTCATCGACAAGAAGGTCTTCCAGAAGGCGGGCGTCGAGCCGGCCACGGGCTGGACCTGGGACGACTACTTCAAGGCCCTCAAGACCATCCACGACAGGACCAAGGTCCCCGGCGACACCGGCTACTTCAGCATCATGTACCTGTACGACCTGTATCTGCGGCAGAACGGGAAGGCGTTCTACACCAAGGACGGCCTCGGTTTCGACAAGGGCGACCTGACGGAGTGGTGGCAGGACGGCTACAGCCGCGTGAAGGCCGGCATCATCACCGACCCCAAGACCGTCGAGCAGGACCGGCCCAAGTCCTCCCTCTCCGCAGGGCACGGGGCCTCGGAATTCACCTGGGACAACTTCACCGTCCGCTACACGGCCGAGGGCGGCAGCGAGTACGGCCTCGCACCGATCCCCACCATGGACGGAAAGCACACCGGGCAGTACCTGGCCTCCCTGATGCTGAGCGCCTCCGCGCGCACCCAGCACCCCAAGGAGGTCGCCCAGTTCATCGACTTCATGGTCCACGACCCCGAAGTCGGCAAGATCATGGGCTACGACCGGGGCATCCTCGCCTCGACCCAGCAGTACGACGCGTTCAAGCCGACCGACCCGGTCAGCAAGGAGATCGCGCAGTACGAGGCGGACACCGCCAAGGCCGGCGTCCTCGGCACGATCACCCCGCACCCCTCCGGTGCCGACACCATCGAGGCGGCCTTCCTGCGCATAGGCGGCGATCTGGCCCAGGGCAAGACGAGGCCCTCCGCCGCGGTGAAGCAGTTCTTCGACGAGTCGCAGGCTGCCTTCCAGGCATAGCGCTCCGCTGGGGGCGCGGTTTGCTGGGTTTCATCTGCTGCGCCGCTGTGGCTGGTCGCGCAGTTCCCCGCGCCCCTTTGGGGCGCCCCGGAACCGATTGGGAAGCACCGTGACGCTCGTCAAGGAATCACCGCCCGCCGTCCGGAAGACCCGTTCCGCCGCCCCCGCCGCCGTCAAGCAGCGGGGGCGGCGGGAGAACCTCGCCGGTTATCTCTTCATGTCCCCGTGGATCGCGGGCTTCCTGCTCCTGACCGCGGGCCCCATGGTGGCCTCGCTCTACTTCGCGTTCACCGACTACAACCTCTTCAACACCCCGAAGTGGGTCGGTCTCGACAACTTCACCAAGATGTTCGACGACCCCCGCTGGCAGAGGTCGGTGGAGGTGACGGCCAAATACGTCGTCATCGGCACCCCGCTGAAGCTGCTGCTCGCCCTCGGGGTCGCCCTGCTGCTCGCACAGAGCCGCCGCGGACAGGCCTTCTACCGGGCCGCGTTCTACGCACCCTCGCTCATCGGAGCGAGCGTCTCGGTCGCCTTCGTCTGGCGGTCGATCTTCTCCGACAACGCCATCGTCGACCGTACGATGTCGGTCTTCGGCTTCCATGTCGGCGGCTGGGTCGGCAACCCCGACTGGATCCTCTACTGCCTGGTCGCGCTCACCGTCTGGCAGTTCGGCGCGCCCATGGTCATCTTCCTGGCCGGGCTCAAGCAGGTGCCCAAGGAGCTGTACGAGGCCGCCGAGCTGGACGGCGCCGGGGCTTTCCGCAAGTTCTGGAGCATCACGCTGCCGATGATCTCCCCGGTGCTGTTCTTCAACGTCCTGCTGGAGACCATCCACTCGTTCCAGATCTTCGGCTCGGCCTACGTCGTCTCCAACACCTACTGCGGACCGGCCGACGCCACGCTCGTCTACACCTGCTACCTCTACCAGCAGGGCTTCAAGAACGCCCAGATGGGCTTCGCCTCCGCGATGGCCTGGATGCTGCTGCTCGCCGTGGCCCTGGTGACCGCCGTCCTGTTCTGGTCCCAGAAGAAGTGGGTGCATTACGAGAACGACACGGAGGACGCCCGATGAGCGCCACCACCCCCGCCGCCCCGAAGCCGCTCGGTGGTCTCGGCCGCAAGCGCGCCGGCTCGCTGGCCTGGCACATCGGCTCGCTGCTGGTCCTCGCGGTCGTCCTGTATCCCGTCGTCTGGGTGATCGGCGCGTCCTTCAAACCGAGCAAGGACATCATCAACAGCCTTCAGCTGTTCCCCGCCCGTCCCATCCTGGAGAACTTCAAGGGCCTGGCCGACGGCATAGCCGACATCTCGATCTGGACGTTCTTCCAGAACTCCCTCCTGTACGCGGGCGGCGCCGTCGTCGGCATCCTGACCTCCTGCTCGCTGACGGCGTACGCCTTCGCCAAGATCAGGTTCGCCGGCCGGAACCTGCTGTTCTCGCTGATGATCGGCACGCTCCTGCTGCCGTACCACGTGCTGCTGATCCCGCAGTACGTGATGTTCCAGAAGCTGGAGCTGATCAACACCTATGTGCCGCTCCTGCTCGGCAAGTACCTGGCCACGGAGGCCTTCTTCGTCTTCCTGATGGTGCAGTTCATGCGCAACCTGCCGAGGGAGCTGGACGAGGCCGCCCGGATCGACGGCTGCGGGCATCTGCGGATCTACTGGTCGATCGTGCTGCCGTTGTGCCGTCCCGCGCTCATCACCAGCGCCATCTTCACCTTCATCAACGCCTGGAACGACTTCATGGGGCCGCTGATCTACCTCAACGAGCCCGGCAAGTACACCGTCTCCCTCGGCATGATGATGTTCCGCGACTCCGACGGCGTCGCCGCCAACTACGGCGGTCTGATCGCGATGTCGCTGGTGGCACTGCTGCCGGTGCTGCTCTTCTTCCTCGCCTTCCAGCGCTATCTGATCGACGGTATGGCGACCTCCGGACTGAAGGGCTGAGGCGCTCCATGGCCGGAGAGCGGGTCAAAGCACGCAAGGAGTCTGTGTTCGCGGAGCGGTTCGGGGTCTTCGCCGAGTGTCTGCTCACCGGGGTGTGGATCGCGCTGGCCTCGCTGGGAGTGGTGACCTTCCCGGCCGCCTTCGCCGCCGGGGCGCGGCATCTGCGCCGTCGCACGGGCCACGAGGGCGGCGGCCGGCGTGAGTTCGCCTCGGACTTCCGTGCGGCCGTGCGGGGCGGGTGGGTCGCCGGGCTGGCCGGGTGGCTCGCGGCGGGCGTGGCCTGGGTGGACGTCCAGGCGGTCCGCGCCGGCCTGCCCGGGGGGCCGTTCGTGGGGGCCGTCGGCCTGTTCGCGCTGATCGGACTCCTCGTGGCCGGGCTGCGTGCGGCGGCGGTGTGGGAGCCGGGGTCGGCCTGGCGGACGCTGCTCGCCGAATCCGGCCGCCGTACCGTCCTCGATCCCGCCGGATCCTTCCTGCTCGTCGGCGGAGTGGTCCTCGTCGTCTGTTCCGCCCTGCTGATCGCGCCGCTGGCGATCCCCGCCCTGGGGGCCGTCGCGGCCGCGGCCGTCGCCGTGGAGGAGCGGTACCGGCGCCGCTGACGGGCGGTGCCTTCGTGCCAGGCCGGCGCCCCGGACGCCGCATCTCTCGCTGTCATGCCCCTGACCAGCTGCTCGGAAAGAAACGTCCCGCACGGAAAGGAAAGGCTGAACTCTCATGTCTCCCATCCCCCGCAGGTCCCTCCTCAAGGCGGCCGCCGTCGCCGGAGCCGCCGCGCAGTTCAGCTGGGCCGCAGGAGCCAAGGACGCGCAGGCCGCGCCCAGAGCCGCGGCCGGCGATCCCGTGACCCTGGACTGGCTGGAGGACGGCGGCCTGGGGGCCGCGCCCGGCGCCACGGTCGGTGTCCCGTGGCCGAAGGGCGCCTTCCGGCCCGACCAGACGTTCGCGCTCACGGACGCCGACGGCAAGGCCGTGCCCGTGCAGTCCTGGCCGATCGCCTACTGGCCGGACGGCTCCCTCAAGTGGTCGGCGCACGCGGTGAGTTCGGGCTCCGGCAAGCTCACCCTCGCGGCCGGTGACGCAGCCGCCCCCGACAAGAAGGTCACCGTCGACCAGAGCGGCGGCACCATCGACGTCTCGACGGGCGTGATCACCGCGAAGATCGGCAAGAACGGTTCGACGATCATCACGTCGGTGACCCGAGGGTCGACGGAGATCGCCAGGAACGGACGGCTCGTCCTGATCCGCCAGCCGGAGATCGAGGACGAGGACCAGGGCACGGTCAAGACCGAGCGCTTCGACGGTGCCATAGGAGAGGTGACGGTCGAGCAGGAGGGCCCGGTCCGGGCCGTCGTCCGTATCGACGGCAAGCACCGCAAGGGCGACCGGAGCTGGCTGCCGTTCTCCATCCGGCTGTACTTCTACGCCGGCGCCGAGTCCTTCCGCATGGTGCACACCATCACCTACGACGGCACCCAGGAGCCCGGCAGGGCGAGCGGCGACTTCGTCCGGGGGCTGGGGGTGCGCTTCAGCGTGCCGATGCGGGACGCGTCGTACGACCGGCACATCCGCATCGGCGGCGAGGGCACCGGACTGCTGCGGGAGTCGGTCAAGGGCATCACCGGCCTGCGCCGCGACCCGGGCGCGGCCGTGCAGGCGGCCCAGTACGCGGGCCGGAAGCTGCCCGACCCCTCCACGTGGGACCAGCGGGTGACGACGCGGCTGCAGTACATCCCGGAGTGGGGCGACTACACCCTCTCCCAGCTCTCCGCCGACGGCTTCACGCTCCGCAAGCGCACCAAGAAGGGCTACGGCTGGATCGGCGCCGGCGGCGGCAGGCGCGCCTCCGGCTTCGGCTACGTGGGTGGCGTGAGCGGCGGATTCTCCTTCGGCCTCAGGGACTTCTGGGAGAAGCACCCCGCCCAGCTCGACATCCGCGACGCCCACACCGAGGAGGCCGAGGTCACCCTCTGGCTCTGGTCGCCCGAGGCCCAGCCCATGGACCTGCGCTTCTACCACGACGGCATGGGCCAGGACACATACGCCAAGCAGCTCGAAGGCCTCAACACCACCTACGAGGACTACGAACCGAAGTTCGGCACCCCCTACGGCATCGCCCGTACCTCCGAGCTCCTCTTCTGGGCCAACGAGTCGACTCCGGCCGCCGAGAAGCTCGCCGAACAGGTCGAGGCCGTGCGCGTGCTGCCGCAGCTCGCCGCCCCGCCCAGGCAGCTCATCAAGGCCAAGGTCTTCGGCCCGGGCCTGTACTCCGAACCCGACCGCTCCACACCGGCCAAGGCGAGGATCGAGGACCACCTCGACTTCCTCTTCACCTACTACAAGGACCAGGTGGAGCAACGCCGCTGGTACGGCTTCTGGGAGTACGGCGACTTCATGCACTCCTACGACACCGTGCGCCACCAGTGGCGGTACGACGTCGGCGGCTACGCCTGGGACAACTCCGAGCTCTCGCCGGACATCTGGCTCTGGATGGCCTACCTCCGCTCCGGCCGCGCGGACATCTTCCGCTTCGCCGAGGCCCTCACCCGGCACACGGGCGAGGTCGACGTCTACCACCTGGGCGACTGGGCGGGCCTCGGCACCCGGCACGGCGTCCAGCACTACGCCGACAGCGCCAAGCAGCAGCGCATCGCCAACACCACCTACCGGCGCTACTACTACTTCCTCACGGCCGACGAACGCGTGGGCGACCTCATGCACGCCAACGTCGACTCCGACGAGACCTTCCTGGTCCTCGACCCGCAGCGCAAGGTGCGGACGGACCCGTACACGCCGGACCGGCACGCGCTGTCGATCGGGTTCGGCACCGACTGGAGCGGTCTGGTGTCCGCGTGGCTGACCGAGTGGGAGCGCAAGGGCCCCAAGTGGGAGAAGGCCAAGGCGCGGGTGCTGTCGACGATGGAGGGCATCGCCGCCCAGCCCAACGGCTTCGTCCAGGGCAGCGGGCTGTACGACCTCGACACCGGCGAGTTCGCCGTCGCCTCGACGCCCGTGGTCTCCGTCTCGCACCTCTCGGCCGTCTTCGGCCTGGGCGAGCTCTGCGCCGAGCTCATCGACCTCGTGGACATGCCCGAGTTCAACCAGGCCTACTTCGACTACTGCCGCTACTTCAACGCCACCAAGGCCGAGCAGAAGGCCCGCTACGGCTCCGACTTCGGCACCCTGCTGCTGTTCCAGGGGCACTCGCGCCTGGACGCGTACGCCGCCGTACAGACGGGTGACGCTGCGCTGGCCAAGCGGGCGTGGACGAAGTTCTACAGCTCGGACGGGTATACGGAGGCTTCGCCCTGGAGGACGGAGGCGTTGAGCGGGCCCGTGACGTTGGTTGCGGGTAGCGAAGCGGCTTGGGTGTCGTCGAACGACACCGCGCTGTACGGCCTTGCGGCCATCGAGAATCTGGCCCTTCTCGGCGACAAGATGCCGTAACGCTCCGCGGGGGGCGGGGAACTGGGCTCGCTTCTCGTCTGCGGGTCCGTTGTGGCTGGCCGCGCCCACGCGGCGGAGCCGCTAATTGACAGCGCCCCGCGCCCCTTTGGGGCGCTTCAGTTCATGGTCGTCAAGATGTCCCGCACCCGGCGGACATCCCTGAGCCGGCTTTCGTATGTTGCCCCCAGCGCCAGCAGGAGCAGGCCCGCGAGTGCGAACGGCACCCAGCGGGGGAGGGCGCCGGTCATCTGGACCAGGTACGGGGCCAGTTCGTGCAGGGCGTCGAGGACCAGTACCGAGCTGCCCAGGACGAGGGGTGCCTGGAGGCGGTGGCGGGCGCCCAGCAGGGTGATCAGCAGGGCCGCCGTGCCGAGCAGCAGCGGGCGCGTCCAGTGCGGGTCGTGCCAGGCCGCGGCGAGGCTCGGCAGCAGGGTGGCGGCGAGTCCGGCGCCGTACGCCGTCCATGACGACGCCTGCGGATCGCGGGACCTGCGCCAGGCGCCGACGCACAGCGCCGGCACGGTGACCGGGAGCGTGTACGCCTCGACGGTGCCGACGTCCCAGGCGGCCAGCCGGACCCAGCCGGCCAGCAGGAACAGGGCGGCGGCCGCGTATCCGACGGCGCGGCGGTCGGAGCGTACCGCCGTGCCCGCCGCGATCACTCCGCACAGGGCGAGCACCAGGGCGAGCATCGGCGGGGCGGTGATCGCGAGGCCGACGGCCAGCAGTCCGGCGGCGGCTCCGGTCACTTCGACCGGCACGCCCGCGTGGCTCTCGCCGAGGCGCGCGGCGAGCAGGGCCGCGGCCACCGGGACCAGAAGGACCAGCAGCGCCGTGTGCTGCGGCCGCCAGTCCGCCGCCAGACCTGTCGCGCATGCCAGCGCGGTGGCGTACACGAGCGCGGCCGGGGCGGTGAAGGGGGCGAGGGGCGCCCGCGGCGAGGCGGCGGCGAACAGTGCCGTCAGGACGGACAGCACGGTGAGGGTGGCCGTCTCGGAGGCCAGTGAGAGGAAGGCGAGCGAGACCGAACCGCCCAGGGCGAGCGTGGTGGCGGTCACGGGCAGGAGCCGGAAGGCCGCCGCCGCGAGGGCCGCCCCGGTCACCGCACCCTGCAACAACAGGGCTGCGGAGTAGGGGAGTTGGAGGACCGCGGGCAGCGTCATGACGGTGGCCCAGGAGAGGAGCGTCGCGCCGGTCAGCGCCTGGGGCCGCCGGGTCTCGCCGCGGACCAGCAGGGCCAGCACGGCCGCGACGACCACCGGGCCGAGGAGCAGCTGACCGGGATACGGCGGCCACGGCATGTGGACGGCTGCCGCGGCCCGCGCGTCCGAGGGCGCACCGGTCCACCAGCGCTCCGCCCGGCCCAGTGGACCCAGCAGCGCGACCACGACCAGCGGCAGCGCACAGGCGACGGCGACCGTCTGCACGGCGGCGGAGGCCTGGACCAGCCCGCGCCGCACCGGCTCGGGCAGCCGCACCCGCAAGGCCGCCAACAGCGCGACGCCGCACGCCAGGTACCCCGGTACGGTCCACCCGTCGGGCAGCGTCACTCGCAGTACGCCACCGACCGCCGCGACCAGGAGCAGACCGCCCGTCACGGCGTTGCCCGTGGCCAGGGCGGGCTTCGGCAGCCGCCAGGCGGCCCCCAGCGCGATCGCCGCCGCAAGGGTGAGGAGCGCCGCCGCACGGGCGGCGGCGCCCGGACCGGCTGCATCCCACGAGAGCCAGCCGGCCGTCAGTGCACCCAGGGCGCCCGTGCCGTACGCGCCGACGGCGGCGAGGACGCGTACGGACCTGGCGGTCACCCGGAGCGCCACACCTGTGTCGAACCCGGCCGTCACGAGCAGCGCGGCCGCGATCCCGGGCGACCCCGCGCCGGCCGAGATCGCCCAGAAGAAGAGCGGGAGTTGGGCCGCCGCCAGGGCGGCGGGCAGCGGCAGCCGCAGCTCCGCCGCACGCGGCAGCAGACCGTACGCCGTCCAGAGCCCCGCCAGCAGCGCCGACGCGACGGCCGTGTATCCCGCGCCGTCCGTCCCCATGAAGGCGACCTGCTGCAACGCATACGCGTCCAGCACCGTCAGCGCCAGCCCCAGACCGGCCACCGACTCGGCCGTCGAACGCAGCCCGCGCCGCAGCAGGACAAACGGCGCACCGAGCGCGGCCACCGTGACCGCGCCGAGCACGAGGGCCCGCCCCGCAATCCCCAGATGCCCCCAGCTGACCAGCGTGAACACCATCGCGGCGACGGTGAGCAGGACCCCGCCGAGCAGCAGCAGAAGGTTCTGCACGCCGGGCGCGGTGGCCTCCGGGCGAGAGGCCTCGACGGGCGCCTGCGGTGCCGGGTGCACCGGGCGTGCTGCCTGGAGCGCGGCGACCAGCCAGGCACGGCGATGGAGCAACTGGGCCCGGCGGGCGTCCAGTTGCCAGAGCTCGGCGTCGAGGAGCCGCAACTCCTCGGCCGGGGGCGGAACATGCGTCATGCCTCGGAGTGTGGTCCCCGTCACGTCGTACGGCATGAGTGCAGGTACTCAGCCCCATACTCAGATCCCGCCACCGCGGCTCGACTGCGAGGGCGAACGCCCTGGGTACGGGGCAGACTCCCGCCATGGACTGGACGCATTACCGCTTCCGAAGCCTCTGGGCCCTGCCCGCCCCGCCCGCCGCCGTGTACGAGGCGCTGGAGCGGGCCGAGGAGTACCCCCGCTGGTGGCCCCAGGTGCGGGAGGTGACCCGGCTCGACGACACCACCGGCGTCATCCGGATCCGCTCCCTCCTCCCGTACGACCTGCGCTTCACCGCCCGCGAGACGCGCCGCGACCCCGCCGCGGGCGTCCTGGAGATCGCCATGTCCGGCGACATAGAGGGCTGGGCGCGCTGGACGATCACCGCCGGGGGCGCCGGCACCCTCGCCCGCTTCGAGCAGGCCGTCGTCGTGCACAAGCCGCTGCTGAGGCGGTTCGCCGTGCCGGGCCGGCCGGTGTTCCGCGCCAACCACCGGCTGATGATGCGGGCCGGGCGGCGAGGCCTGGCCGCGCACCTGGAAGCGGTTTGAAGGAAACCCGTGAAGACCTGTATGGTTCAGTGCGTTCCCGGGCGATTAGCTCAGTGGGAGAGCGCTTCGTTCACACCGAAGAGGTCACTGGTTCGAACCCAGTATCGCCCACCGGGAAAGGCCGGTCCGCAGCAGCGGACCGGCCTTCTTCATGCCACCGCCCCTCATGCCGCCGCCGGAAGATCCGGCCGCAGCGGCCACGCCGGGTTCACGATCTCCTCCGTGCCGCTCTTCGCGAACCACGCCTGCAGCCCGCGCGCCTGGGCCGCGTGCCAGGTGGTCTGCAGGGCGTGCAGCTCGGCGGGGGAGAGGCGCTCCAGCCGGGCGGCGAAACGACGCCCGAGGGCCCGTACGACGTCCAGAGCGGCCAGGGCGTCCGCCGCCGCGTCGTGCGCACCCTCCAGCGTCACGCCGTAGTGCGCGCACAGGTCGGTCAGGGTGCGGCGGCCCTTGCGGTAGCGGTCCAGGTGCTTGTCGAGGACCCGCGGGTCGAGCACCCGCAGCGTCGACGACTCGAACCAGCGGTCCAGCGAGGAGGCGCGATGGCGGCGCAACTCGCGGTCCAGGAGCGTCAGATCGAACGGCGCGTTCATCACCACGAGCGGACGGGCCATCGCCGCCTGCTCCGCCAGTTCCTCGGCTATCTCGTACATCACCGGCGCCGGCCAGCGGCCGTTGCGCTGCAGGTGTTCGTCCGTCAGCCCGTGCACCGCCGTCGCCGCCTCCGGCACCGGCACACCCGGGTTGACCAGCCAACGGGTCATCCGGGGCCGGCTGCCCGGGGCGTCCTGGACGACGACGGCGGCCGACACGATGCGGTCGGTCTCGACGTCGACACCCGTGGTCTCCGTGTCGAAGGCGGCCAGGGGCCCCTCGTACCAGGTCGTCATGCCTACACAACTCCTCGTTCACCCACGGCAGCTGACGTCCCGTCTTCTGCCTGTTTGGTGATACCCGGGCTGTTTGCGCCGTACGCCGGAAGGACACAACAGGAGTACGGGTCTTTGCAGTTCAGCGGCCCGCAGCGGGGAAACTCTTGGCGTGGAAGGCTGTTGGTCATGGCGATAGCGCAGCCCGAGCGGGGCGGGCTGCTGCCCGAACGTGCGGGCCCCCTTCGCGGCACACTCGCCACCACCGCCTGCATGGAGACACTGCAGGTGGGTTATCTGCACGCGGTCGCGGCGGCGGCCGGCTGCTCGCTGTCGCAGCCGTTTCCGGACAACGGCATCGACTGGCACGTCAGTCACGGCTCGCCCGGGCACACCGTCGACGACGAGGTGACCATCAAGGTGCAGCTGAAGTGCACGTACCAGATCGCGCCGAACCCGCCGGGGCGCTTCTTCTCCTTCACGCTCGACAACGACCATCTGCGCAAGCTGGCGCGCACGCCGGTCTCGGTGCACAAGATCCTGGTCGTGATGCTCGTCCCGAGATCCCAGGACGACTGGCTGCGCGCCAGCCACGACCGTCTCGACCTGCGGCACTGCTGCTACTGGGTCAACCTGGCCGGCCGACCGGTCACCGGGCGGACCCGGACCACCGTGCGGATACCGACCTCACGCATCTTCGACGACCGGGCGCTGTGCGAGATCATGACGCGGGTCGGGGCCGGAGGCAGACCATGACGCACCGCCCGCTGGAGGAGCCGCTGCGGCCCGTGAGGCCGCACCCGGTCGAGGCCTCCTGGCACCGTCCCCCCGAGCCCGACGAGGTCGACCCCGCCGTGCTCAGCGCCCTGCTGCGCCGGCACGGCTGGGAGCGGCGCGGCGGGGCCGCCGGACGCTACGGCCGCTGGACCCCGCCCGGCCCCGGCGGCAGCGGGACGAGCCTGCTCGTGCCCGAGAGCCGCGCCTTCCCCGACAGTGACGACCTGCTCGGCGAGGCGCTCGTCGCGCTGACCCGCAGCGGCACGCCCTCCGCCCGCGAGGTGCTGGTCTCCCTCGCCGTGCCCAGCGACGAGATCCGCTGGTGGCGGGATGTGCCGGGCGGTCCCGCCGGCTCCGCGCCCTGGGTGGTCGAGGAGCAGCTGCGCGCCTCGGCCCGACAGATGCTGCTCGCCGGAGCGCTCGCCACGCGCGCGCGTGCGGGCTATTACGGCGCCCGGCACCGCCGGGCCGCCGCCGCGCTCCTGGAGAGCGTCCTGGTCGGCTCCGCGGCCGGCGGCGGCCGGCTGACCGCCTTCGTGCCCGTCGGCACGGGCCGGCAGCTGCCCGTACGCCTCCACCAGGCCCTGTACGCCGCCCGCGAGGCCATCGACTACCGGCGGGCCACCGGCGGCATGGACGCCTTCGACGGCGCCGTCGAGGCGGGCGTGAGCCGTGAGCTCACCGAGGCCCTGGTCGCCCTGGTGCGCGGCACCGAGGGCGCCAGGATCGCCGTCGAGTGGGCACCGGCCGCGGGGGTGCCCGAGGACTGCGTGGCGGGCGTCGAGCCGGTGGAGTTCTCCCCGGGCGACCTGCCCGTGCTGCGCGAGGCCGGGGCCCGCTATCTGCGCGAGGAGCCGTCCGTGCCCGTGCGGATCACCGGCACGGTGGTGCGGATGCGCAGGTCGGGGCCGCGCGGGGAGGGCAGCGTACGGCTGCGGGTGATCGCGGGAGCCGAGGTGCCGCACGTCCGGATCACGCTGGACGAGGAGGACTACCGCATCGCCGGGCACGCCCACCTGGTAGGGCTGCCCGTGCGGCTGCACGGGCGGCTGGAGAGCCGGGGAGGCTTCCGGCGGCTGACCGGGGCGGCCGGGGTCGCACCGGTGCAGGTGGAGGAGGCGGAGCGGGACCGGCTGATGAAGTCGATGCAGGAGCACGCGGAGAAGGGGGACTTCTTCGAGGAGGCGTGCACCGGGGAGGCCGACGACTGAGCGCGGGCCTGCCTGCACGAAGGGCGACCGTTTCGCGGTCGGAGGGTCGGGGTCGGTACGATCCTCTCTTGCGCGCGCTCCTGGTATGGCGCCGCACTCCACCTTCAGTCAGGAGAGACCGGTGTCAGACGTCCGTGTGATCATCCAACGCGATTCCGAGCGGGAAGAGCGCGTGGTGACGACGGGCACTACGGCCGCCGAGCTCTTCGCCGGCGAGCGCTCGATCGTCGCCGCGCGCGTGGGCGGCGAGCTCAAGGACCTGGCGTACACGCCGGCCGAGGGCGAGGTCGTGGAGCCGGTGGAGATCTCCTCCGAGGACGGTCTGAACATCCTGCGCCACTCCACCGCGCATGTGATGGCGCAGGCCGTGCAGGAGCTGTTCCCTGAGGCCAAGCTGGGCATCGGCCCGCCGGTCAAGGACGGCTTCTACTACGACTTCGACGTCGAGAAGCCGTTCACGCCCGAGGATCTCAAGGCCATCGAGAAGAAGATGCAGGAGATCCAGAAGCGCGGGCAGAGGTTCGCCCGTCGTGTGGTGACCGACGAGGCGGCCCGCGAGGAGCTGGCGGACGAGCCGTACAAGCTGGAGCTGATCGGCCTCAAGGGCTCGGCGTCGAGCGACGACGGCGCGGACGTCGAGGTCGGCGCCGGTGAGCTGACGATCTACGACAACCTGGACGCCAAGACCGGCGAGCTGTGCTGGAAGGACCTCTGCCGCGGTCCCCACCTGCCCTCCACCCGCAACATCCCGGCGTTCAAGCTGATGCGCAACGCGGCCGCCTACTGGCGCGGCAGCGAGAAGAACCCGATGCTCCAGCGCATCTACGGCACCGCCTGGCCGTCCAAGGACGAGCTCAAGGGCTACCTCGACTTCCTCGCCGAGGCCGAGAAGCGCGACCACCGCAAGCTGGGCAGCGAGCTCGACCTGTTCTCCATCCCGGAGCAGATCGGCTCCGGCCTCGCCGTCTTCCACCCCAAGGGCGGCATCGTCCGCCGGGTGATGGAGGACTACTCGCGCCGCCGGCACGAGGAGGAGGGCTACGAGTTCGTCTACACCCCGCACGCCACGAAGGGGAAGCTCTTCGAGACGTCCGGGCACCTCGACTGGTACGCCGAGGGCATGTACCCCCCCATGCAGCTCGACGAGGGCGTGGACTACTACCTCAAGCCCATGAACTGCCCGATGCACAACCTGATCTTCGACGCGCGCGGCCGCTCCTACCGCGAACTGCCGCTGCGCCTCTTCGAGTTCGGGACCGTGTACCGGTACGAGAAGTCGGGCGTCGTGCACGGCCTGACCCGCGCCCGCGGCTTCACCCAGGACGACGCGCACATCTACTGCACCCGTGAGCAGATGTCGGAGGAGCTCGACAAGACGCTCACCTTCGTCCTCGGCCTGCTGCGCGACTACGGCCTGACCGACTTCTACCTGGAGCTGTCCACCAAGGACCCGGAGAAGTTCGTCGGCTCGGACGAGGTCTGGGAGGAGGCCACGGAGACGCTGCGCCAGGTCGCCGAGAAGCAGGGCCTGCCCCTGGTGCCCGACCCGGGCGGCGCCGCCTTCTACGGCCCGAAGATCTCCGTCCAGACCAAGGACGCCATCGGCCGCACCTGGCAGATGTCGACGATCCAGCTCGACTTCAACCTGCCGGAGCGCTTCGACCTGGAGTACACGGGTCCGGACGGCTCCAAGCAGCGCCCGGTCATGATCCACCGCGCGCTGTTCGGTTCGATCGAGCGGTTCTTCGCGGTGCTCCTGGAGCACTACGCGGGCGCCTTCCCGGCCTGGCTGGCCCCGGTGCAGGCGGTCGGCATCCCGATCGGAGACGGGCACGTGGAGTACCTGGAGAAGTTCGCCGCGGCCGCGAAGAAGCAGGGCTTGCGGGTCGAGGTCGACTCCTCCTCCGACCGCATGCAGAAGAAGATCCGCAACGCCCAGAAGCAGAAGGTGCCCTTCATGGTCATCGCGGGCGACGAGGACATGTCGGCCGGTTCCGTCTCCTTCCGCTACCGCGACGGCTCGCAGGAGAACGGCATCCCGTTCGACGAGGCCATCGCCAAGATCGCGAAGGTCGTGGAGGAGCGGACTCAGGTCTGAACCGGTATGTCGTGGGCCCCTGGGGAGTCAGATCCCCGGGGGCCTTTCGTCGTCCTCCCTGGCGAAGACCTGCAGCAGCCACGAGGCGAAGGTGCCGGTCACCGCACCCAGCAGGGCCAGACCGATGGCCATCATCCCGACCGCGATCAGCCGGCCCAGCGGGGTCACCGGGGTGATGTCGCCGTAGCCGACGGTGGTGAGGGTCGCGCAGGCCCACCAGACGGCGTCCCCGAACGTCTTCATGGACGCGCCGGGCGCCCCGCGTTCCTGCTGGTAGACGGCGAGGGCACCGGCGAAGCCGAGCAGCACCGTCGCCAGCCCGGAGTACGCGATCACGCGCGCGTGCAGCGCGAGCCGGGGCTTTCCGTGCCGTCGCTGCATGGCCTCGTAGACCTTGACGATCCGAAGGGGCCGCAGCAGCGGCAGGACCAGCACGGCCGTGTCCAGCAAGTGCTTCCGCACGAACCTGTGCCCCTGCCCGCTCAGTCGCCAGAGCACCGCGTAGTTGAAGGCGAACAACGCCCAGGAGGCCAGCAGCACCACGAGAGCCAGGTCCTGCACGGGGTCCGTCAGACCGGGTGCCAGGACGCGGACCGCGTACGAGGCGAGGAAGGCCAGGGACGCCACGGCGAGCGGAAGCTCGGTCCGCTGCTCCCAGCGATCTGCGCGAGTGTCATCGTCCACCGGCCCAGCTTGGCCCGGCGGGCTTTTCGCACAACCCCGCCGACACGCCGCGAACGGGCGACGCAATATGCTGCATGGCATGACGAGTGAGCCCGAGCAGCAGTTGGGAGTAGGGGTCCAGGACGCGTTCCAGCGCCTGTGGACGCCCCACCGGATGGCCTACATCCAGGGCGAGAACAAGCCGACCGGCCCCGGTGCCGACGACGGCTGTCCCTTCTGCTCCATCCCCGCCAAGTCCGACGAGGACGGGCTGATCGTCCGGCGCGGTGAGCAGGTCTACGCCGTGCTCAACCTGTACCCGTACAACGGCGGCCACCTCATGGTCGTCCCCTACCGCCATGTCGCCGACTACACGGACCTCACGGACGCCGAGACCGTCGAGCTGGCCGCCCTCAGCAAGCAGGCCATGACGGCCCTGCGCACCGCCTCCGGCGCCCACGGCTTCAACATCGGCATGAACCAGGGCACGGTCGCGGGCGCCGGCATCGCGGCCCACCTCCACCAGCACATCGTCCCGCGCTGGGGCGGCGACACGAACTTCATGCCGGTCGTCGGCCACACGAGGGTGCTGCCGCAGCTGCTGGCGGACACCCGGAAGATGCTGGCAGAGGCCTGGCCCTCGGCGTAGGCCCTACGCGTCGTACACGTCCGCCTTCTTGGGCGTGGGGTCCTGGATCTGCGTGCTCAGGAACGCCGACCTCGTGCCGAACTTCTCCGTGTCCACGCCGTTCTCCTGAAGGACCCGTATCGCCGCCGCGTGCACCACCCGCAGCACCGGTGTGGCGGCGCGCAGCGCGTCGTCGGCCATGAAGCGGTGGCGCCAGGGCTGGTCGGCCCAGGCGTGCCGGAGGCCGAAGGGCTCGGGCAGGGCTATCGTGCCGCCCAGCCAGTTCAGCAGGGGCGGGTACCAGGAGAGCGGAGCGCGGACGGCCAGTCGTACGACCTCGTCGGTGGTGACCAGCGGGAGGGACACCTTCCGGGTCTCCCACGGCTTGAACGACTTCTGGACCTCCTTGGTCGGCGCCTCGGGCTTGCTGGTGAACAGGGAGTTCACGGGACCGAGCGCATGCCCGGTGACCTCGATGCGCAGCGTCTCGTGCAGCACGGTGACCGTGATCATCATGGTGATGACCAGCTGCCCGTCCCACAGGGTCCACTGCACGCCCAGGTAGTGGCGGTCGCCCGCGCCGAACTGCTGCTTGTTGCAGATGTCCTGTATCGCGTGGGACTTGACCTGGTACGCGTCCACGTCCGTGCCCTCGGGCCGGGAGACCTCCTTCGCGCCCTCGCCGATCGGCGTGACGATCCAGTGCCGTACGGAGGGGGTCGGGAAGCCGCCGGTGTTGAGCGTGTTGCGCTCCAGCATGCGCAGCTGGTCGTGGATCGAGCGGACGACGTCCCAGCTGCGGAAGGGGTGGATCTCCCGGGTCGGGTCGGCGGGCACCAGGTCCTCAGCGAGCTGCCAGCTGCCCCAGCGGGTGCCCATGCCGAGGATGCCCTTCGGGCCGGCGTAGAACACGGAGTTGGACTGCTGCTCTGCGCTCAGCTTGGCCAGCGACTGACGCAGCGCGTCCGCCTTGGTCTCGCCCGGGCTGGTCGGCACCGCCTCGGGCACCTTGGCCCCGATGCTGCTGCCCGCGAGCAGGCTGTCCCATCGCTCGCGCAGGTCCTTCGCCGTCCGCTCGCAGATCTGCCTGGCCCAGAACCAGCCGATCACGGGCATGACCACCGAGGCCCGCGCATACCAGGCCCAGAAGCCCGTGAACGGCATGCGGATCAGGAAGATCACGGCGAGCGCGCCCACCGCGACCAGCAGGGTGGTGGCCAGCGCCCCGGCCCGCTTGTCGTCACGCCTGGCGACGGTGGTGCGGATCGAGAAGACCAGCAGCCAGACCAGGAGGCCGGGCAGGAACAGCAGGCCGCACAGCACCATCACGATGGTCAGCAGATTGTCGCGGTCCTTGCGGATGTTGTTGGCCGCCAGGCAGTGCTCGACGACGACCGGCGGCTCGGCGCCGAAGGACTGGATGAGCGGCTTGCGGCCGGACCCCACCATGCGGTCCACCACCGCCCGCGAGAAGGCCTCACCCAGGTTGGGCCGGAATATCCGCGCCCACTTCAGGCCGGGTTTGACGGTGGTCTGATGCCACTCGTTGTCCGCCTTCTTGATGTCCGCGACCGGGTTGTCCCGGTAGGCCGCGGAGGCCAGCGCGAACGTGGCCGTCTGGCCCTCGTTGCCCGTGCGGGGCACCTGGGGGCCGAAGATGTCCCCGTAGCCGCTCTCAACGGTCATTCCCGCCCCCGATCGCCGCCGACGTCGCTTCTGCGGCTTTCCCGACTTCCTTGCTCCGCACACCTGTTGATCAGGTCGTCACGGTGTTCGCCCGACAACTTGATCAGTCATCAGCGTATCCGCAGGCACTGACATTCGTCGGCGGACGGCCGAAGCCGCCCGCCGACGGAGGGGAGCGTTCCACAAAAGCGACTTGGAAGCGCCCGGCGCCAACTACGAGGCGTCGCGCGCCTCTTCACGGATCCTTTCTGCGATCTGCGGAGGCATGGGCTCGTGCCGCGCGTAGGCGCGGTTGAAGCGCGCGGTGCCGTGCGAGAGGGAACGCAGGTCCACGGCGTACCGTCCGATCTCGATCTCCGGCACCTCGGCCCGAATGAGTGTGCGGTTTCCAGTGGTCTGTTCCGTGCCCAGCACCCGGCCGCGCCGTCCGGACAGGTCGCTCATCACGGCGCCCACGTACTCGTCGCCGACCAGGACGGTCACCTCGGCCACCGGTTCCAGCAGATGGATCTTCACCTCGGCCGCCGCCTCCCGCAGCGCCAGCGCGCCGGCCGTCTGGAAGGCCGCGTCCGAGGAGTCCACGGAGTGCGCCTTGCCGTCCAGCAGGGTCACCCGGACGTCGATGAGCGGGTAGCCCGCGGCAACCCCCTTGGCGGCCTGGGCCCTTATGCCCTTCTCGACCGACGGGATGAACTGCCGCGGCACCGCGCCGCCGACGACCTTGTCCACGAACTCGATGCCCGAGCCGCCGGGCAGCGGCTCCACCTCGATCTCGCAGATCGCGTACTGCCCGTGCCCGCCGGACTGCTTCACATGGCGGCCGCGGCCGCCCGCCTTGCTCGCGAACGTCTCCCGCAGGGAGACCTTGTGCGGGATCACGTCGACCTGGACGCCGTAGCGGCTGCGCAACCGTTCCAGCGCGACGTCCGCGTGCGCCTCGCCCAGGCACCACAGGACCACCTGGTGGGTGTCCTGGTTCTGTTCGAGCCGCATGGTCGGGTCCTCGGCGACGAGCCGGGAAAGACCCTGCGAGAGCTTGTCCTCGTCCGCCTTGCTGTGTGCCTGGATGGCGAGCGGCAGCAGCGGGTCGGGCATCTGCCACGGCTCCATGAGCAGCGGGTCGTCCTTGGCCGAGAGGGTGTCGCCGGTCTCCGCGCGGTTCAGCTTCGCCACGCACACCAGATCGCCCGCGATGGCGTGTGTCACGGTGCGCTGCTGCTTGCCGAAGGGGGTGGAGAGGGCGCCGATGCGCTCGTCGACGTCGTGGTCCTCGTGCCCGCGGTCCGCGAGCCCGTGCCCGGACACGTGCACCGTCTCGTCGGGGCGCAGCGTGCCGGAGAAGACGCGGACCAGCGAGATCCGGCCGACGTAGGGGTCGGACGTGGTGCGTATGACCTCGGCGACCAGCGGGCCGTCCGTGTCGCAGGCCTTCAGCTCGCGCGGCTTTCCGTCGGTCGTGGTGACCCCGGGCGTGGGGTGCTCGAACGGCGTCGGGAAGCCGCCCGTGATCAACTCCAGCAGTTCGACGGTGCCGAGCCCCTGGTGGGCGCCTCCGGCCGCGGGGGCGGCGGCCAGGACCGGGAAGAAGACCCCGCGTGCGACGGCCCGCTCCAGGTCCTCGACGAGCGTCTTGACGTCGATCTGCTCGCCGCCCAGATAGCGGTCCATGAGGGTCTCGTCCTCGCTCTCCGAGATGATCCCCTCGATCAGCCGGTTGCGGGCCTCCTCGATCGGAGGCAGCTGGTCCTCACCCGGCTCCGACTCCTTGCGCTCGCCGGACGAGTAGTCGAAGACCTTCTGCGACAACAGCCCGGTCAGCCCCGTCACGGGCGCGTGCCCGTCCGGCCCCTGCGGGCCGTGCAGCGGCAGGTAGAGCGGGAGCACGGCGTCGGGATCGTCCCCGCCGAAGGCCTCCGCGCAGGTCCGCGTCATCTCCTCGAAGTCCGCCCGGGCGGCCTCCAGGTGGGTGATCACGATGGCCCGTGGCATGCCGACGGCCGCGCACTCCTCCCACACCATGCGGGTCGAGCCGTCCACGCCGTCGGCGGCCGAGACGACGAAAAGGGCCGCGTCCGCCGCTCGCAGACCGGCCCGCAGCTCCCCGACGAAGTCCGCGTATCCGGGGGTGTCGAGAAGATTGACCTTGATGCCGTCCCATTCGACCGGCACCAGGGAGAGCTGCACCGAGCGTTGCTGCCGGTGCTCGATCTCGTCGTAGTCGGAGACGGTACCGCCGTCCTCCACGCGGCCCGCCCGGTTCACTGCTCCCGCGGTGAGCGCGAGAGCTTCCACCAGTGTCGTCTTGCCCGATCCGCTGTGGCCGACCAGCACCACATTCCGTACGGACGCGGGGTGGTCGGCCGCTGTAGCCCTGCCGGCGGCTCCGGGGTGTGCGCTTGCCTTGTCGCCCATGGCCTTGCCTCCCGTGCACGGTGAGGTCACTGTGGGCGCGGGCATGCCGGGCCGCGTGCGGTGGCGGCTCCGATGACGCCCGCGGTCCTTCGAGCTTTCCACTCCCGTCACGGTGCGTCCATACGAAGGACGCGATCGCGCCGCCCGCCGTCCGCCCGGGCCGTCCGCCGGATCTCCCCGCAGACGTCCGGGTGCCCGGCAGTCGCACATGCGCGCGCGTGGCTACGATGGGCCAGCCGGAGGCCAGCAGGGGCCGCGGCCACACCGACCGTCGGGAAGGCCATGCTGAACAAGTACGCGCGTGCATTCTTCACGCGTGTCCTCACGCCGTTCGCCGCGTTTCTCATCCGCCGGGGCGTCAGCCCCGACACGGTCACGCTCCTCGGCACCGCCGGCGTGATCGCGGGCGCACTGGTCTTCTACCCCCGGGGTGAGTTCTTCTGGGGCACGGTCGTGATCACGCTGTTCGTGTTCTCCGACCTGGTCGACGGCAACATGGCGCGCCAGCTGGGCCGCACCAGCCGCTGGGGCGCCTTCCTGGACTCCACGCTCGACCGGGTGGCCGACGGCGCGATCTTCGGCGGTTTCGCCCTCTGGTACGCGGGGAGCGGCAACGACAACGTCCTGTGCGCCGTCTCGATCTTCTGCCTGGCCAGCGGCCAGGTGGTGTCGTACACCAAGGCCCGCGGCGAGTCGATCGGCCTGCCGGTCGCCGTCAACGGTCTCGTCGAGCGTGCCGAGCGCCTGGTCATCTCGCTGGTCGCGGCAGGGTTCGCCGGACTGCACAAGTTCGGTGTGCCGGGCATCCAGTACCTGCTGCCGGTCGCGCTGTGGATCGTCGCCGTCGGCAGCCTGGTCACGCTGATCCAGCGGGTGGTCACCGTCCGTCGCGAGTCGGCGGAGGCGGAGGCCGCGGCGGCCGCCCCGGAGAACGCCTCACAGGGGAGCGAGGCGGCGAAGTGAGCCCTCGCGATCAGCTGACGGACGCTCTGTACGGCCTCGGCTGGGGCACCGTCAAGAAGCTCCCGGAGCCGGTCGCCGTACGGCTGGGCCGCTCCATCGCCGACCTGGCCTGGAAGCAGCGCGGCAAGGGCGTGCAGCGCCTGGAGAGCAACTACGCGCGCGTGGTGCCCGATGCGAGCCCGGAGCGCCTCGCCGAGCTCTCGCGCGCGGGCATGCGCTCGTACCTGCGCTACTGGATGGAGTCCTTCCGGCTCCCGGCGTGGAGCGCCGAGCGGATAAAGGCCGGTTTCGACCCCAAGGACGTGCACTACCTGACCGACGGGATCGCCTCCGACCAGGGCGTCATCCTGGCGCTGCCGCACATGGCCAACTGGGACCTCGCCGGGGCCTGGGTCACCACCAAGCTGGAGACGCCGTTCACGACGGTCGCCGAGCGCCTCAAGCCCGAGACCCTCTACGACCGCTTCGTCGCCTACCGCGAGGGCCTCGGCATGGAGGTCCTGCCGCACAGCGGCGGCACCGCCTTCGGCACGCTCGCCCGGCGGCTGCGTGACGGGGGGCTGGTCTGCCTGGTCGCCGAGCGCGACCTGTCGTCCTCGGGCGTCGAGGTCGAGTTCTTCGGCGAAGCCACCCGGATGCCGGCCGGCCCCGCCCTCCTCGCCCAGCAGACCGGCGCGCTGCTCCTGCCGGTCACACTCTGGTACGACGACTCGCCCGTCATGCAGGGGCGTGTGCACCCGCCGGTCGAGGTACCCGAGACAGGTGGCCGGGCCGAAAAGACGTCTGTCATGACACAGGCGCTGGCTGATGCCTTCGCCACCGGCATCGCCGACCATCCGGAGGACTGGCACATGCTCCAGCGCTTGTGGCTCAAGGACCTCGATCCCGCGAGGAAACCCCCGGCACCCGAGAAGGGCACGTCGTGAGGATCGGCATCGTCTGCCCGTACTCCTGGGACGTGCCGGGCGGCGTCCAGTTCCACATCCGCGACCTCGCCGAGTACTTCATCCGCCTGGGCCACGAGGTGTCGGTCCTGGCCCCCGCCGACGACGACACCCCCCTGCCGCCGTACGTCGTCTCGGCCGGACGCGCGGTCCCGGTGCCGTACAACGGCTCGGTGGCCCGGCTGAACTTCGGCTTCCTGAGCGCCGCCCGGGTCCGGCGCTGGCTGCACGACGGCGCGTTCGACGTCGTCCACATCCACGAGCCGACCTCGCCCTCCCTCGGCCTGCTGACCTGCTGGGCCGCGTCCGGCCCGATCGTGGCCACCTTCCACACCTCCAACCCGCGCTCGCGGGCGATGATCGCCGCCTACTCGATCCTCCAGGCGGCCCTGGAGAAGATCAGCGCCCGGATCGCGGTGAGCGAGTACGCCCGCCGCACACTGGTGGAACACCTCGGCGGCGATGCGGTCGTCATCCCGAACGGCGTCGACGTCGACTTCTTCGCCCGGGCCAAGCCCAAGGCCCAGTGGCAGGGCGACACCATCGGCTTCATCGGCCGCATCGACGAGCCCCGCAAGGGCCTTCCGGTGCTGATGAAGGCGCTGCCCAGGATCCTCGCCGAGCGCCCGCAGACCCGGCTGCTGGTCGCCGGGCGCGGGGACGAGGAGGAGGCGGTCGAGTCGCTGCCCGCCGAACTGCGCCCCCGCGTGGAGTTCCTCGGCATGGTCAGCGACGAGGACAAGGCCCGCTTCCTGCGCAGCATCGACCTGTACGTGGCGCCGAACACCGGCGGCGAGAGCTTCGGGATCATCCTCGTCGAGGCCATGTCCGCGGGCGCCCCCGTGCTCGCCTCCGACCTGGACGCCTTCGCCCAGGTCCTGGACCAGGGCGCGGCCGGCGAGCTGTTCGCCAACGAGGACTCCGACGCACTGGCCGAGGCGGCCCTGCGGCTGCTGGGGGACCCGGAGCGCCGGGCGGAGCTGCGCGAGCGGGGCAGCGCCCACGTACGGCGTTTCGACTGGTCGACGGTCGGCGCGGACATCCTGTCGGTGTACGAGACGGTGACGGCGGGAGCGGCCGCGGTCGCGGCGGCGGAGGACGAGCGGGGACCGGGCCTTCGGTCGCGGCTGGGTCTGGCACGGGACTGAGGGGCGCCTGCGGGCGCCGGTTGGTCGAACCGGCCTGGTCCGGCGTCTGAGGACGAGGCCGTCCGGGCCGAAGCGGGGGTCCGGGGGCGCCGGCCCCCAGGGACGGTCACATCGATGCCTCGCACGTCTTTCGGCCGACCCGGCGGAGCGTAGGGTTGCGGCCCGTGACCGCAACACTCATCTGGATCCTCGTCGCCCTCCTGGCGATCGGCCTCTACCTGAGCTGGACGGCGGGCCGCCTGGACCGGCTGCACGCCCGTATCGACGCCGCCCGGGCCGCGCTCGACGCACAGCTGCTGCGCAGGGCCTCCGTGGCCCAGGAACTCGCCACCTCCGGTGTCCTCGACCCGGCGGCCTCGATCGTCCTGTACGAGGCGGCGCACGCCGCCCGGCAGGCCGAGGAGGAGCAACGGGAGGTCGCCGAGAGCGAGTTGAGCCAGGCGCTGCGGGCCGTCTTCGCGGAGGCACCCCAGGTGGAGGCGGTCCGCGAGGCACCCGGCGGGGAAGCGGCCGCCCACGAGCTCACCGAGGCCGTACGACGGGTCCCGATGGCCCGCCGCTTCCACAACGACGCGGTGGGTGCGGCCCGCCGTCTGCGCGAGCACCGCAAGGTCCGCTGGTTCCGTCTGGCCGGCCACGCCCCCTTCCCGATGGCCTTCGAGATGGACGACGAGGCACCGGCGGCGCTGGCCGACCGGGTCGCCCAGCAGCCGTAACACCACCGCGGCCCCGAAAAGGATCCACCGGCTTCCCATTGGCCCTTGCCGTGGACTGGTCCACTCACGTTTCCTCGGTGCCTGCAGAAGCCTTCTTTCACTCAGTGAGGTCAACCCGTGTCCAGCACGCTCTCCGAAAACCAGGCCCCCGAGACCGGCACCGCGCGCGTGAAGCGCGGAATGGCCGAGCAGCTCAAGGGTGGCGTGATCATGGACGTCGTCACGCCGGAGCAGGCGAAGATCGCCGAGGACGCGGGCGCCGTCGCCGTCATGGCCCTGGAGCGGGTCCCGGCCGACATCCGCAAGGACGGCGGCGTGGCCCGGATGTCCGACCCGGACATGATCGAGGGCATCATCGAGGCCGTCTCCATCCCGGTCATGGCCAAGTCCCGCATCGGCCACTTCGTCGAGGCGCAGGTGCTGCAGTCGCTCGGCGTCGACTACATCGACGAGTCCGAGGTCCTGACCCCGGCCGACGAGGTCAACCACTCCGACAAGTGGGCGTTCACCACCCCCTTCGTCTGCGGTGCCACCAACCTGGGCGAGGCCCTGCGCCGCATCGCCGAGGGCGCGGCCATGATCCGCTCCAAGGGCGAGGCCGGCACCGGCAACGTCGTCGAGGCCGTCCGCCACCTGCGCCAGATCAAGAACGAGATCGCCAAGCTGCGCGGCTTCGACAACAACGAGCTGTACGCCGCCGCCAAGGACCTGCGCGCCCCGTACGAGCTGGTCAAGGAGGTCGCCGAGCTCGGCAAGCTCCCCGTGGTGCTGTTCTCCGCAGGCGGTGTCGCCACCCCGGCCGACGCGGCCCTGATGCGTCAGCTCGGCGCCGAGGGCGTCTTCGTCGGCTCCGGCATCTTCAAGTCCGGCGACCCGGCCAAGCGCGCCGCCGCCATCGTGAAGGCGACCACCTTCTACGACGACCCCAAGATCATCGCGGACGCGTCCCGCAACCTCGGCGAGGCCATGGTCGGGATCAACTGCGACACCCTGCCCGAGACCGAGCGCTACGCCAACCGCGGCTGGTAAGGCACTGGATCACATGAACACCCCCGTCATAGGCGTCCTGGCCCTCCAGGGCGACGTACGGGAGCACCTCATCGCCCTGGCCGCGGCCGACGCCGTGGCCAGGCCGGTCAGGCGCCCCGAGGAACTCGCCGAGGTGGACGGCCTCGTCATCCCCGGCGGCGAGTCCACCACCATCTCCAAGCTGGCCGTCCTCTTCGGCGTGATGGACCCGCTACGCGCGCGCGTGCGTGCCGGAATGCCCGTCTACGGCACCTGCGCGGGCATGATCATGCTCGCCGACAAGATCCTCGACCCGCGCTCGGGCCAGGAGACCATCGGCGGCATCGACATGATCGTGCGCCGCAACGCCTTCGGACGGCAGAACGAGTCCTTCGAAGCGGCGGTCGACGTCCGGGGCGTCGAGGGCGATCCTGTAGAGGGCGTCTTCATCCGCGCCCCGTGGGTGGAGTCCGTCGGTGCCGAGACCGAGGTGCTCGCCGAGCACGACGGCCACATCGTCGCGGTCCGCCAGGGCAACGCGCTCGCCACGTCGTTCCATCCGGAACTGACCGGCGACCACCGCGTGCACTCCCTGTTCGTCGACATGGTGCGCGCGAACCGGACAGCGGAGTAACGCCGGAGTCCTTGTAGGATCTCTGGCGTTCGTTCATAGATGGGTTACGCGAAGGAGACAGGCAGATGTCCGGCCACTCTAAATGGGCCACGACGAAGCACAAGAAGGCCGTGATCGACGCCAAGCGCGGCAAGCTCTTCGCGAAGCTGATCAAGAACATCGAGGTCGCTGCGCGTATGGGCGGTGTCGACCTCGAAGGCAACCCGACGCTGTACGACGCCGTGCAGAAGGCCAAGAAGCAGTCGGTGCCGAACAAGAACATCGACTCCGCGATCAAGCGCGGCGGCGGTCTCGAGGCCGGTGGCGCCGACTACGAGACGATCATGTACGAGGGCTACGGCCCGAACGGCGTCGCGGTGCTCATCGAGTGCCTCACCGACAACCGCAACCGCGCTGCCTCCGACGTGCGCGTCGCCATGACCCGCAACGGCGGCAACATGGCCGACCCGGGCTCCGTGTCGTACATGTTCAGCCGCAAGGGCGTCATCATCGTCCCCAAGGGCGAGCTGACCGAGGACGACGTCCTGGGTGCCGTCCTGGACGCGGGCGCCGAGGAGGTCAACGACCTCGGTGAGTCCTTCGAGGTCATCAGCGAGGCCACCGACCTGGTCGCGGTCCGCACCGCCCTCCAGGACGCCGGGATCGACTACGACTCCGCCGACTCCAGCTTCGTGCCGTCCGTCCAGGTCGAACTGGACGAGGAGGGCGCCAAGAAGATCTTCAAGCTGATCGACGCGCTCGAGGACAGCGACGACGTGCAGAACGTCTTCGCCAACTTCGACGTCAGCGACGAGGTCATGGAGAAGGTCGACGCGTAACGCTGCCGCGAACGAAGCGATTTCGGCGGGCCGGTGGGACAACACGTCCCACCGGCCCGCCGCCGTTGTCGGTGGCAGCGGCTAGCCTGGCGTGGAAGTCGAAGATCACTGAGGGGAGGGCGCGTGCGGGTGTTGGGGGTGGACCCTGGGCTCACGCGATGCGGCGTCGGCGTGGTCGAGGGGGTCGCGGGCCGGCCGCTCACCATGGTGGGCGTCGGTGTCGTACGGACGCCCGTGGACGCCGAGTTGGGGCAGCGCCTCGTCGCCATCGAGCAGGGCATCGAGCAGTGGCTGGACGAGCACCGGCCCGAAGTCGTCGCCGTGGAGCGGGTGTTCAGCCAGCACAACGTACGGACCGTGATGGGCACCGCCCAGGCCAGCGCCGTCGCCATGCTGTGCGCCGCCCGCCGCGGCCTGCCCGTCGCCCTGCACACCCCGAGCGAGGTCAAGGCGGCCGTCACCGGCAGCGGCCGCGCGGAGAAGGCCCAGGTCGGCGCCATGGTGACCCGTCTGCTCCGGCTCGACGCACCCCCGAAACCGGCCGACGCGGCCGACGCCCTCGCGCTCGCCATCTGCCACATCTGGCGCGCCCCCGCCCAGAACCGACTCCAGCAGGCGGTCGCCCTGCACGCAGCCAACGCAACGAAAGGCCGTACGGCATGATCGCCTTCGTGAGCGGCACGGTCGCCGCACTCGCCCCCGACGCCGCCGTGGTCGAGGTCGGCGGTGTCGGCATGGCCGTGCAGTGCACGCCGAACACCCTCTCCACGCTCCGTCTCGGCCAGCCGGCCAAGCTGGCCACCTCCCTCGTCGTACGGGAGGACTCGCTGACGCTCTACGGCTTCGTGGACGACGACGAGCGCCAGGTGTTCGAACTGCTGCAGACGGCCAGCGGGGTCGGCCCGCGGCTGGCGCAGGCGATGCTGGCCGTGCACACCCCGGACGCCCTGCGCCGGGCGGTGTCCACGAGCGACGAGAAGGCCCTCATCGCCGTCCCGGGCATCGGCAAGAAGGGCGCCCAGAAGCTGCTGCTGGAGCTCAAGGACCGGCTCGGCGAGCCGATCGGCGCCCCGGCCGTCGGTACGGCGGTCACCTCCGGCTGGCGCGACCAGCTGCACGCCGCGCTGATCGGCCTCGGGTACGCCACCCGCGAGGCCGACGAGGCCGTGTCCGCCGTGGCACCGCAGGCCGAGGCGGCCGGGGGCACGCCTCAGGTCGGTCAGCTGCTGAAGGCGGCCCTGCAGACCCTCAACCGTGCCCGCTGACCGACCTGCGCCACCCCAGTGAGGAGAGATCTCAGTGAACTGGGACGACCCGACCGACGCCCCCGGCCCCGAGCGGCTGGTGGGCTCCGTCGCCGACCGTGAGGACCAGGCCGTCGAGGCGGCCCTGCGCCCCAAGGACCTGGACGAGTTCATCGGCCAGGAGAAGGTCCGCGAGCAGCTCGACCTGGTGCTGCGCGCCGCACGCGCGCGTGGCGCCACCGCCGACCACGTGCTGCTCTCCGGCGCCCCGGGCCTCGGCAAGACCACCCTGTCGATGATCATCGCGGCCGAGATGGGCGCCCCGATCCGCATCACCTCCGGCCCCGCCATCCAGCACGCGGGCGATCTCGCCGCGATCCTCTCCTCCCTCCAGGAGGGCGAGGTCCTCTTCCTCGACGAGATCCACCGCATGTCCCGGCCCGCCGAGGAGATGCTGTACATGGCGATGGAGGACTTCCGCGTCGACGTCATCGTCGGCAAGGGCCCCGGCGCCACCGCCATCCCGCTCGAACTGCCCCCGTTCACGCTGGTCGGCGCCACCACGCGCGCGGGACTGCTGCCGCCCCCGCTGCGCGACCGCTTCGGCTTCACCGCACACATGGAGTTCTACGAGCCCGCCGAACTGGAGCGCGTCATCCACCGCTCGGCGAACCTGCTCGACGTCGAGATCCAGGCCGAGGGCGCCGCCGAGATCGCCGGCCGCTCCCGCGGCACACCCCGTATCGCCAACCGCCTGCTGCGCCGGGTGCGGGACTACGCCCAGGTCAAGGCCGACGGAATCATCACGAGGGACATCGCGGGAGCCGCGCTGAAGGTCTACGAGGTCGACGCCCGCGGCCTCGACCGGCTCGACCGCGGTGTGCTGGAGGCTTTGCTCAAGCTTTTCGGTGGCGGGCCCGTCGGCCTGTCCACCCTCGCGGTCGCGGTGGGGGAGGAGCGCGAGACCGTGGAAGAGGTCGCCGAGCCCTTCCTCGTACGGGAAGGACTGCTCGCGCGTACCCCGCGCGGCCGGGTCGCCACGCCTGCCGCTTGGGCGCATCTCGGTCTCACCCCGCCCCGCTCGGCCACTGCGGGAAACGGACAACAGGACCTGTTCGGGACGTGATGCCATTGTGACGGCGCGGGCATTGGCCGGGCCAGGAACCCAGGTGCCATGCTGAGCGTTGTTCCATGCGCGGAGACTCGCTTAGACTCCGCCGATGCCGCCTTTGTCGGCGGTATACATACCCCCATCCATGAGGCCGCTCTCCATCGCGGTCGTGCGAAGGAAATTCCGTCCCGTGAATATCACCATGCTCCTCCCGTTCATCGTGCTCATCGGGGCCATGTTCCTCATGACCCGCTCGGCCAAGCGCAAGCAGCAGCAGGCCGCCCAGATGCGCAATGAGCTGCAGCCCGGCAGCGGCGTCCGCACGATCGGGGGCATGTACGCGACGGTCAAGGAGGTCAACGAGGACACGGTCCTCCTGGACGCCGGCCCGGGCGTCGAGCTCCTCTTCGCGAAGAACGCCATCGGTTCCGTGCTCAGCGACGACGAGTACAACCGCATCGTGCACGGCATCGAGCACGACCTGAAGTCCGACTCCGACCTGGTCCCGGACGACGCCTCCTCCCTCACCGAGACCGACGACTCCGCCGACGAAGCTGCCGCCTCCGACGACAAGTCCGTCGACCTCGACAAGAAGGACGCGCCCGAGGAGCCGGCCGACGACACCCCGGCCGCCGAGGCCACGTCGGACGAAGAGCCGAAGAAGACCGACGGCGACTCCGAGGCGAAGTAGTCACGTCCCAGGGCGCGCGGCCGACCTCGCGCGCCCCGGGACGTGCGCATCTCGCACACGGGGATCCCGACACCATGTCATGGCCGACACCGCGCTGACCCGGCGCGGATCGGCCCGAGAGGGAGTACGAGAAGGTGGCAGCACCTAAAAAGGGCCGGAGCGCGAGCGCCCAGAGCAAGCCGGGGCGCTCGCTGGCCCTCATCCTGATCGCCATCGTGGCGCTCACCGGAGGAATGTTCGCCTCCGGAAACACCACTCCGCGTCTCGGTATCGACCTGGCCGGTGGTACGAGCATCACCCTCCGGGCGGTCGCAGAGCCGGGCCAGGAGTCCGCGATCAACAAGACCAACATGGACACCGCGGTCGAGATCATGAACAACCGCGTCAATGGTCTTGGTGTCTCGGAGGCCGAGGTTCAGACCCAGGGCGACAAGAACATCATTGTCAACATCCCCAAGGGCACGAACTCCAAGGAAGCGCGGCAGCAGGTCGGCACCACCGCCAAGCTGTACTTCCGCCCGGTGCTCACCACCGAGGTCTCCGGCGGCGCCGCGACCAGCCCGTCGCCGAGCGCCTCCACCAGCCCCTCGGGCAAGGCCACGGACAAGGCCACCGAGAAGGCCACGGGCAAGTCGACCCCGTCCTCCTCCGCGACGCCGTCGGCGACCGCCACCTCGCAGGGCCGCGCCGTCACCGGCGCCCTGAAGGCCGACGCGACGCCGAGCGCCACCGCCTCCTCGAGCGCGAAGACCTCCGCCTCCCCGTCCCCGAGCACCAGCTCCTCCGGCAGCGCGGCCGCCAGCAAGCTGGAGGCGCAGTACACCGCACTCGACTGCACGGACAAGAAGCAGCGCGCCGTCGCAGGCAGGGGCGCCAAGCCCAGCGACCCGACGATCGCCTGCGGCCAGAACTCCGCCGGCCAGTGGCAGAAGTACATCCTCGGCCCCGCCGAGGTCGACGGCACCGACGTCAAGAGCGCCCAAGCCCGCTTCAACACGCAGACCGCCGCCGGCTGGACTGTCACCATGGACTTCACGGGCAAGGGCTCCAAGAAGTTCGGTGACATCACCGGCAAGCTGGCCAAGAACCAGTCCCCGCAGAACCAGTTCGCGATCGTCCTCGACGGCAACGTCGTCTCCGACCCGTCCGTCAACCAGGCGCTGACCGGCGGCAACGCGGAGATCACCGGCAGCTTCAGCCAGCAGGAGGCCCAGAGCCTCGCCAACATGCTGTCGTACGGCGCGCTGCCGCTGACCTTCAAGGAGGACAGCGTCACCACGGTGACCCCCGCGCTCGGCGGCGAGCAGCTGCACGCCGGTCTGATCGCCGGTGCCATCGGCCTCGCACTGGTCGTCATCTACCTGCTGATCTTCTACCGCGGCCTGTCGGTCATCGCGATCCCCTCGCTGCTGGTCTCCGCGATCCTCACCTATGCGCTCATGTCGCTGCTCGGTGAGGCCATCGGCTTCGCGTTGAACCTGCCGGCGGTCTGCGGTGCGATCGTCGCGATCGGTATCACGGCGGACTCGTTCATCGTGTTCTTCGAACGGATCCGGGACGAGATCCGCGAGGGCCGCTCGCTGCGCCCCGCCGTCGAGCGTGCCTGGCCGCGCGCCCGGCGCACCATCCTGGTCTCCGACTTCGTGTCGTTCCTCGCCGCCGCGGTGCTGTTCATCGTCACGGTCGGCAAGGTCCAGGGCTTCGCGTTCACGCTCGGTCTGACCACCGTGCTGGACGTGGTCGTCGTCTTCCTGTTCACCAAGCCGCTGATGACGGTCCTCGCGCGCAAGAAGTTCTTCTACGGCGGTCACAAGTGGTCGGGCCTCGACCCGAAGGCCCTGGGCGCCAAGCCGCCGCTGCGCCGCACCCGTCGTCCCTCCGCCCCCGTCGACCCGAAGGAGGCGTGAGATGTCGAAACTCGGCAGCCTCGGCGCCCGACTGCACCGTGGCGAGGTCGGTTACGACTTCGTCGGCAAGCGCAAGATCTGGTACGGCGTCTCGATCCTGATCACCATCACGGCCATCCTCGGCCTGGCGGTGCGGGGCCTGAACATGGGCATCGAGTTCCAGGGCGGCGCCGTCTTCACCACCCCGAAGCACATGACCGCCTCGGTCGCCACGGCCGAGGGGTACGCGAAGGGGGCCTCCGGGCACGACGCGATCGTCCAGAAGCTCGGCGACGGCAGCCTGCGCATCCAGATCGCGGGCATCGACACCGACAAGTCCGACGCGATCAAGGACAAGCTCGCCAAGGACCTGAACGTCAACGCCGAGAACATCAACGCCGACCTGGTCGGCCCCAGCTGGGGTGACCAGATCGCCAACAAGGCCTGGCAGGGCCTGGCGATCTTCATGATCCTCGTGGTGGTCTATCTGGCGATCGCGTTCGAATGGCGGATGGCGGTCGCCGCCCTCGTCGCCCTGATCCACGACATCACCATCACGACCGGCATCTACGCCCTGGTCGGCTTCGAGGTCACGCCGGGCACGGTGATCGGTCTGCTCACGATCCTCGGTTACTCGCTCTACGACACGGTCGTCGTCTTCGACAGCCTCAAGGAGCAGACGAAGGACATCACCAAGCAGACCCGCTGGACCTTCAGCGACGTCGCCAACCGCTCGATCAACAGCACCCTGATGCGGTCCATCAACACCACGGTGGTGGCGCTGCTGCCGGTCGCGGGCCTGCTGTTCATCGGTGGCGGCTTCCTCGGTGCCGGCATGCTCAACGACATCTCGCTGTCGCTGTTCGTCGGTCTCGCGGCCGGTGCGTACTCCTCGATCTTCATCGCCACACCGCTCGTCGCCGACCTCAAGGAGCGCGAGCCGCAGATGAAGGCGCTCAGGAAGCGCGTCCTCGCCAAGCGCGCCCAGGTCGCGGCGGAGGGCGGGCCGCTGGAGGCCGAGACCGCGGACGACCGCTACGACGACGAGCCGGAGGACGCCGCTCACGCCGTGGTCGGCCCGCGCCACCAGCCCGCGTCGCGCAACCGCGGCCGTGGCCGTCCCTCCGGGAAGCGCCGATGACGGACATCAAGGAGCTGCTGCTCAGCCGCATCCGTGACGTGGCCGACTACCCGGAGCCGGGCGTGATGTTCAAGGACATCACCCCGCTGCTCGCGGACCCGGCGGCCTTCACGGCGCTCACCGACGCGCTCGCCGAGATCGCCGCCAACACGGGTGCCACCAAGGTCGTCGGCCTGGAGGCCCGTGGGTTCATCCTCGGCGCCCCGGTCGCCGTCCGCGCCGGCCTCGGCTTCATCCCCGTACGCAAGGCCGGCAAGCTCCCCGGGGCCACCCTCGGCCAGTCGTACGACCTGGAGTACGGCTCGGCGGAGATCGAGGTGCACGCCGAGGACCTGCTCGCCGACGACCGCATCCTGATCGTCGACGACGTCCTCGCCACGGGTGGCACCGCCGAGGCCTCCATACAGCTGATCCGCCGCGCGGGCGCCGAGGTCGCCGGCCTCGCCGTCCTGATGGAACTCGGCTTCCTCGGCGGCCGCAGCCGCCTGGAGCCGGCCCTCACCGGAGCCCCGTTGGAGGCCCTGCTCACCGTGTGACCCCACGGCACACACCCACAGCCGAACGGCCGCCCCGGACCCCGGGGCGGCCGTTCGCGCATCACCGACCTGCGCACCGCCTTTCCCAGCGCCGCTTCGGCCCGAGCTCCGGCGCTCCCGCAACCGCCCGGCCTGCTCTTCCCGCGCGGGGCTGTGGTGCTCCGCAGGTCCGGGAGGCCCTGCCGCGCCGCGAAGCACTGCTCCGGCGCAAGCGCCGGTCAGCTTCTCCGGCGCGACCTCCCGCAAGCCTCCGCGATGCCACGCCGGCGGCAAGCCCCCGGCCACCCCCAGGACACCCTCGGATCGCCCCGAAGCCGCCTCCCGGAATCCTGCGGCAGCCCCTTGTGTTTCTCCCGTAGACGGCCCTCACATTGGCCTGAAGGCGATCCTGCGGCCCAGGATCGCTACCATGGGGTCTCCGGAGCCTGACCGGGGGACCCGGATCGCGCACGAGGAGTCCTCTTGCCAGACGAGGCCCAGCACCTGACCGCCGCCAAGCCCGAGTCCGCCTCGGCAGCCGCGGCCAAGCCCGCGCCGACCGCGCCGCACGCGAAGAACGACACCCGCGGGCCGGTCGAGCACGCCCAGTCCGCGCCCGTCGACAAGTCGGCCGAGCAGTCGCGCCCCAAGCCCGCGCCACCCGAGCGGCCCACGCCCTCTCCCGCGGTGCGCCCGAACACCGGCCAGCCCGCCCGCTCGGGCTCCTCCAACCGCGTCCGCGCCCGCCTCGCCCGCCTGGGCGTCCAGCGCTCCAACCCGTACAACCCGGTCCTGGAGCCGCTGCTGCGGATAGTGCGCAGCAACGACCCGAAGATCGAGACGTCGACGCTGCGGCAGATAGAGAAGGCCTACCAGGTCGCCGAGCGCTGGCACCGCGGCCAGAAGCGCAAGAGCGGCGACCCGTACATCACGCATCCGCTCGCCGTGACCACCATCCTGGCCGAGCTGGGGATGGATCCGGCCACGCTGATGGCCGGTCTGCTGCACGACACCGTCGAGGACACCGAGTACGGCCTCGACCAGCTCCGTCGCGACTTCGGCGACTCCGTCGCCCTGCTCGTCGACGGTGTCACCAAGCTGGACAAGGTGAAGTTCGGCGAGGCCGCGCAGGCCGAGACCGTCCGCAAGATGGTCGTCGCCATGGCCAAGGACCCGCGCGTCCTGGTCATCAAGCTGGCCGACCGCCTGCACAACATGCGCACCATGCGCTACCTCAAGCGCGAGAAGCAGGAGAAGAAGGCGCGCGAGACCCTTGAGATCTACGCGCCGCTCGCCCACCGCCTGGGCATGAACACCATCAAGTGGGAGCTGGAGGACCTCGCCTTCGCGATCCTCTACCCCAAGATGTACGACGAGATCGTGCGGCTCGTCGCCGAGCGGGCGCCCAAGCGGGACGAGTACCTCGCCATAGTGACCGACGAGGTGCAGCAGGACCTGCGCGCGGCGCGCATCAAGGCGACCGTCACCGGCCGCCCGAAGCACTACTACAGCGTCTACCAGAAGATGATCGTCCGCGGCCGTGACTTCGCGGAGATCTACGACCTGGTGGGCATCCGCGTCCTCGTCGACACCGTCCGCGACTGCTACGCCGCCCTCGGCACCGTGCACGCGCGATGGAACCCGGTCCCCGGCCGGTTCAAGGACTACATCGCGATGCCCAAGTTCAACATGTACCAGTCACTGCACACGACGGTCATCGGCCCCAACGGCAAGCCCGTCGAACTGCAGATCCGCACCTTCGACATGCACCGCCGCGCCGAGTACGGCATCGCCGCGCACTGGAAGTACAAGCAGGAGGCCGTCGCCGGCGCCTCCAAGGTGCGTTCGGACGCCCCCAAGAGCGGCGGCAAGGACGACCACCTCAACGACATGGCCTGGCTGCGCCAGCTCCTCGACTGGCAGAAGGAGACCGAGGACCCGGGCGAGTTCCTGGAGTCCCTGCGCTTCGACCTGTCGCGCAACGAGGTCTTCGTCTTCACTCCGAAGGGCGACGTCATAGCGCTCCCCGCCGGGGCGACGCCGGTGGACTTCGCGTACGCGGTCCACACCGAGGTCGGCCACCGCACCATAGGAGCGCGGGTCAACGGCCGACTCGTACCGCTGGAATCGACCCTCGACAACGGCGACCTGGTCGAGGTCTTCACCTCCAAGGCGGCAGGCGCGGGCCCCTCCCGTGACTGGCTCGGCTTCGTGAAGTCGCCGCGCGCCCGCAACAAGATCCGCGCGTGGTTCTCCAAGGAGCGCCGCGACGAGGCGATCGAGCAGGGCAAGGACGCCATCGTCCGCGCCATGCGCAAGCAGAACCTGCCGATCCAGCGCATCCTCACCGGTGACTCGCTCGTCACGCTCGCGCACGAGATGCGCTACCCGGACATCTCCGCGCTGTACGCGGCGATCGGCGAGGGCCATGTCTCCGCGCAGAACGTCGTGCAGAAGCTGGTCTCCGCGCTCGGCGGCGAGGAGGCGGCCACCGAGGAGATCGACGAGACGGTCCCGCCGTCCCGCAGCCGCAGCCGCAAGCGGCGCTCCAGTGCCGACCCGGGCGTCATCGTCAAGGGCGTCGAGGACGTGTGGGTCAAGCTGGCCCGCTGTTGTACACCCGTTCCCGGCGACCCCATCATCGGTTTCGTCACGCGCGGTAGCGGAGTATCGGTTCACCGCAGCGACTGCGTCAACGTGGAGTCACTGTCCCGCGAGCCCGAGCGCATCCTCGAGGTCGAGTGGGCGCCCACCCAGTCCTCGGTCTTCCTGGTCGCCATCCAGGTCGAGGCCCTGGACCGCTCCCGGCTCCTCTCGGACGTCACCCGTGTCCTGTCCGACCAGCACGTCAACATCCTCTCCGCGGCCGTCCAGACCTCCCGCGACCGGGTGGCCACCTCCCGCTTCACCTTCGAGATGGGCGACCCGAAGCATCTGGGCCACGTCCTGAAGGCGGTGCGTGGCGTGGAGGGCGTCTACGACGTCTACCGCGTGACCTCGGCGCGCAGCAGGTCGTAGAACCAGACGTACGACGAGAAGGGGCCCGTACCTCGCGGTACGGGCCCCTTCTCCACGCAACAGGTGTCAGCCGCCGAACTCCTGGAGGCCCTTCAGAGCCTGGTCCAGGAGCGCCTGGCGGCCCTCCAGCTCGCGCTCCAGCTTGTCGGCCCTGGCGTTGTTGCCCTGGGCGCGGGCCTGCTCGATCTGGCCCTTCAGCTTGTCCACGGCGGCCTGGAGCTGACCGGTCAGACCCTCGGCACGCGCGCGTGCCTCCGGGTTCGTCCGGCGCCACTCGGCCTCCTCGGCCTCCTGGATGGCCCGCTCCACGGCGTGCATCCGGCCCTCGACCTTCGGGCGCGCGTCCCGCGGTACGTGGCCGATGGCCTCCCACCGCTCGTTGACCGAGCGGAACGCGGCGCGCGCCGCCCTGAGATCCGTGACCGGGAGGATCTTCTCGGCCTCCTCGGCCAGCTCCTCCTTCAGCTTCAGGTTCTCCGACTGCTCGGCGTCCCGCTCAGCGAAGACCGAGCTGCGGGCGGCGAAGAACACGTCCTGGGCACCGCGGAAGCGGTTCCACAGGTCGTCCTCGTGCTCGCGCTGGGCGCGGCCCGCGGCCTTCCACTCGGTCATCAGCTCGCGGTAGCGGGCGGCCGTGGGTCCCCAGTCCGTCGAGCCGGACAGCGCCTCGGCCTCGGCGACCAGCCGCTCCTTGGCCTTGCGGGCCTCCTCGCGCTGCGCGTCCAGCGAGGCGAAGTGCGCCTTGCGGCGCTTGGAGAACGCCGACCGGGCGTGCGAGAAACGGTGCCACAGCTCGTCGTCCGACTTGCGGTCGAGCCGCGGCAGCCCCTTCCAGGTGTCCACCAGCGAGCGCAGCCGCTCACCGGCCGCCCGCCACTGGTCGGACTGCGCCAGCTGTTCCGCCTCGGCGACCAGGGCCTCCTTGGCGCTGCGCGCCTCGTCGGACTGCTTGGCGCGCTGCTGCTTGCGCTCCTCACGGCGCGCCTCGACCGTCGCCACGAGCTTGTCCAGCCGCTTCCGCAGCGCGTCCAGGTCGCCGACCGCGTGGTGCGCGTCGACCTGCTCGCGGATGTGGTCGATGGCGGTCTGCGCGTCCTTCGCGGACAGGTCGGTGGTCTTCACTCGCTTCTCGAGGAGGCCGATCTCGACAACCAGGCCCTCGTACTTGCGCTCAAAATAGGCCAGCGCCTCCTCGGGGGAGCCGGCCTGCCAGGAACCGACGACCTGCTCGCCGTCGGCCGTACGCACGTACACGGTCCCCGTCTCGTCGACGCGGCCCCACGGGTCGCTGCTCACAGCGCCTCCTCCACATGATGCCTGCGAGGGGCCTCAGTGCCCCCGGGCATCGTCCACAGTTTCGTCACGGCCAACATAGGCGACCGGCGGGTTGCCTGTCCGCATCCCGCGCGACCGAAATTTCGCACTTGACGGTCAGGATTTGGTGATCGTCGCCTTGTTGATCACCACGGTCGCATTGGGTGCCGTGTTGCCCGTCGTGGGGTCGGCGGCCTGGGCTCCCGCGGCGGCGATTTTCTTGAGAACCTTCATGCCCGACGCGGAGATCGTGCCGAACGGGGTGTAGTCGGGCGGCAGCGGACTGTCCTGGTAGACCAGGAAGAACTGGCTGCCGCCGGTGTTGCGGCCCTGCTTCGTCTGGGCGTTGTACTGGTTGGCCATGGCGACGGTGCCCGCCGGGTACACCTGCCCCTTGAGGCCTTTGTCCTTGAGGTTCTCGTCCGGGATCGTGTAGCCGGGACCGCCCATTCCGGTTCCCTGCGGGTCGCCGCACTGCAGCACGTAGATGCCCTGATCGGTCAGCCGGTGGCACTTGGTGTGGTCCAAGTAGCCCTTGCCGACGAGGAAGTTGAACGAGTTGACGGTGTGCGGCGCCGCCGACGCCTTCAGCGCGATGTCTATGTCACCGCACGTGGTGGCGAGATCCATCGTGTACTTCGCCGACTTGTCGATGGTCATCGCCGGCTCCTTCTTCCAGCTCAGCTTCTTCACCGAGCCCGTGGCCGGCTTCGCGCACGGGTCGGGTGCCTTGCTGGTCGGGGCGGCGCTCGGGGACGTCTGGGAGCTCGCGTTGGCCTTGTCGTCGCTCTTGTCGCCCTTGAGGACCCCGGTCGTGTAGAGCGCCACACTGCCGATGACGACCACACCGAGCACCGACGCGATCACAGAGTTGCGCATCCTCGCCTTGCGCCGCGCGGCCGTGCGCCGCTGCTGCTGGCGCAAGAACTTCTCCCGGGCGAGCTGACGCTTGCGCTGTTCCTGGGTGACCACCGGGTTCTCTCCTCATGCGTCTCGTATGTCCACCGGTACGCGTGCGTCCTGTGAGCCGACCGCCTGCGTGTGCCCCGTACCGTATATGGGTTCGCTGAGGAATCGGCAGCGCCGGTAGGCTCTGAGGTCAGCAGCAGCCGCCCGTATCGACACAACGAAGGACGATCGTGCTCATTGCCGGGTTCCCCGCCGGGGCCTGGGGGACGAACTGTTATCTCGTCGCCCCCGCCGCCGGTGAGGAGTGCGTGATCATCGACCCGGGCCATCAGGCCGCCCAAGGAGTCGAGGAAGCGCTGAAGAAGCATCGGCTCAAGCCCGTCGCGGTCGTCCTCACCCACGGTCACATCGACCACGTGGCCTCGGTCGTCCCGGTGTGCGGCGCGCACGACGTACCGGCCTGGATCCACCCCGAGGACCGCTACATGATGGCGGACCCGGAGAAGGCGCTCGGCCGCTCCATCGGCATGCAGCTGATGGGCGAGCTGACGGTGGGGGAGCCCGACGACGTCAAGGAGCTGACCGACGGTGCGAAGCTGGGACTCGCGGGTCTGGAGTTCTCCGTCGCGCACGCGCCCGGCCATACCAAGGGGTCGGTGACCTTCCAGATGCCGGAGACCACGGAGATCCCTTCCGTGTTCTTCTCCGGGGATCTGCTCTTCGCCGGCTCCATCGGACGCACCGACCTGCCCGGCGGTGACATGGCCGAGATGCTCGACTCGCTGGCCCGCGTGTGCCTGCCGCTCGAGGACTCGACCGTGGTGCTGTCCGGCCACGGCCCCCAGACGACCATCGGCCAGGAGCGCGCCACCAACCCGTATCTGCGGCAGGTGGCCGCCGGCCTCGGGAGCGTGGACGCTCCCCGACGAGGAATGTGACGAGACTTTCCGTGAGCACCTTCAAGGCCCCCAAGGGCACGTACGACTTGATCCCGCCGGACAGCGCCAAGTTCCTGGCGGTCCGCGAGGCGATCGCCGCGCCGCTGCGCAACTCCGGTTACGGCTACATCGAGACCCCCGGTTTCGAGAGCGTGGAGCTCTTCGCGCGCGGTGTCGGCGAGTCCACCGACATCGTGACCAAGGAGATGTACGCCTTCGAGACCAAGGGCGGCGACAGGCTCGCCCTGCGCCCCGAGGGCACGGCGTCCGTGCTGCGCGCGGCGCTGGAGGCCAACCTGCACAAGCTGGGCAATCTGCCCGTCAAGCTCTGGTACTCGGGCTCCTACTACCGCTACGAGCGCCCGCAGAAGGGCCGTTACCGGCACTTCTCGCAGGTCGGCGCCGAGGCGATCGGTGCGGAGGATCCTGCGCTCGACGCCGAGCTGATCATCCTGGCGGACCAGGCGTACCGCTCACTGGGGCTGAGCAACTTCCGGATCCTGCTCAACAGTTTGGGCGACAAGGAGTGCCGCCCCGTCTACCGGGCCGCGCTGCAGGACTTCCTGCGCGGTCTGGACCTCGACGAGGACACCCTGCGCCGCGCCGAGATCAACCCGCTGCGCGTCCTGGACGACAAGCGCGAGTCGGTCCAGAAGCAGCTGGGCGACGCCCCGCTGCTCCGCGACTACCTCTGCGACGCCTGCAAGGCGTACCACGAGGAGGTCCGTGAGCTGATCACGGCGGCGGGCGTCGCTTTCGAGGACGACCCGAAGCTGGTCCGCGGCCTGGACTACTACACCCGTACGACCTTCGAGTTCGTCCACGACGGTCTGGGCTCCCAGTCCGCGGTGGGTGGCGGCGGCCGCTACGACGGTCTGTCGGAGATGATCGGCGGTCCGGCCCTTCCGTCCGTCGGCTGGGCGTTGGGCGTCGACCGCACGGTTCTCGCCCTGGAGGCGGAGGGCGTGGAGCTCGAACTGCCCTCCACGACCAGCGTGTTCGCGGTGCCGCTGGGCGATGAGGCGCGTCGTGTGCTGTTCGCCAAGGTCACCGAGTTGCGCAAGGTGGGCATCGCCGCGGACTTCTCGTACGGGGCCAAGGGGCTCAAGGGTGCGATGAAGAACGCCAACCGCAGCGGCGCCCGCTACACCATCGTCGCCGGTGAACGCGACCTCGCCGAGGGTGTCGTCCAGCTCAAGGACATGGAGTCCGGTGAGCAGGCTGCGGTCGGGGTGAACGAGATCGTGGCGGAGCTGGAAGCCCGGCTGGGCTGAGGCTTTTCGCCCCCGCCGCCCCTACCCGTCCCGTACCGGGGGCCAGCCCCCGGACCCCCGCTCCTCAAACGCCGGAGGGGCTGGTTTTCAGCCCGTCCGGCGTTTGAGGACGAGGCCGTTCAGGCCGAAGCGGGGGTCTGGGGGCGGCAGCCCCCAGGGGACGGGAATGGGAAGGGGCGGCGGGGGCGAGCAAAAGTGCCCGGCACCGGTGAGTCCCCCAAGACTCCCCGGCACCGGGCGCTCCCCCGCAACCCCCGTGTGCGGTGGCTATTCGGTGGCGATCGCGTTCAGTACGTTCATGCGACCCGCCCGGAAGGCCGGGATCAGCGCGGCGAACAGACCCACGAAGGCCGAGCCGAGGAAGACCGCGATCAGGGTCGACCAGGGGATTTCGAGGACCTTCAGGCCTTCCAGCGCGAGCAGCTGCTGGGCCGTCGCGCCCCAGCCCATGCCCAGGCCGAGCCCCAGCAGGGCACCGAACAGGGCGATCACCACGGACTCCATGCGGATCATCCGGCGCAGCTGCCGCCGCGACAGGCCGATCGCCCGCATCAGCCCGATCTCCCTGGTCCGCTCGACCACCGACAGCGCCAGGGTGTTCACGACACCGAGGATCGCGACGATGATCGCGAGGGCCAGCAGGCCGTAGATCATGTTCAGCAGCTGGCCGATCTGGTCCTTCAGGGCCTGCTTGTAGTCGGTCTGGTCGCGCACCTTGTACTGCGGGTAGTCGTGCAGCGCGGACTTCAGCGACTTGTACGCCGTGTCCTGCTGCCCGTCCTTGGCGGTGGCGAAGACCAGCTGGTCCAGGGGCATCCTGTCGGCGGGGACGTACTTGGCGAGCGTGGTGATCGCCGTGTACTTCGAGCCCGAGTCGATCAGACCGTCGCTGCTGGTGATCGCCCGGACCGTCAGATTCGCCGTCGCGCCGTTCCTGAAGGCCACCTTGATCTTCGAACCCAGGTGGATGCCGTGCGCCTTGGCGAACTTGTCGTGGACCGACATCGAGTCGGGCTTGTACGCGTCCTTGAGGTTGCCGGCGACGGTCTTCGTACGCAGGTCGGTCGCGTACGTCGGGTCGGCCGCCGTGATGTCCGTGTCCTTGAGCAGCTTGCCGTCGGGGGTGGTGTAGTCGGCCTTGGCCATCCTGTACTCGGTGACCCGCTCGAGACCCGGCGTCGACTTCACCGCCTTCACGGCCTGCGGGACGATCGGCTGCCCCTTGTCGTTCCCGATGATGAAGTCCGTGCCGACGGTCTTGTCGAGCTGGTCCGTCGCGGAGGCGACCATGGACGAGCCGACCACCGACAGACAGGCGACCAGCGCGAGCCCGATCATCAGGGCGGCACCCGTGGCGCCGGTACGGCGCGGGTTGCGCAGCGCGTTCCGCTCCGCCATCCGCCCGACGGGGCCGAACATCCGCAGCAGTACGGCGCCCAGGACACGCACCACGCCGGCCGCGAGCAGCGGGCCGACGACGACGAACCCGATGAGCGAGAGCACGACGCCGAGGCCCAGCCACGGCGTGCCGTCCTTCGCCTTGTCGACGTTCGCGGCCAGGTAGAGGCAGTAGCCGCCCGCACCGGTCAGCACCACGCCCACCAGGGCCCGTATGCGGCCCGCCTTGGCGTCGGCCGGGGTGCCCGCGTCGCGCAGCGCGGCCATCGGGGAGACCTTGCCGGCCCGGCGGGCGGGCAGGTAGGCGGCGAGGACGGTGACGACGACGCCGAGGAGGAGGCCGACCACCGGGGTCGTCCAGGCGACCGTCAGGTCGGCGGTCGACAGGTGCATCCCCAGCGAACCCATGATCTTCATCAGGCCGACCGCGAGGCCGACGCCGGCGCCGACACCCAGCACCGACCCGAAGACACCCAGCAGCAGCGCCTCGACCAGCACGGACCGGTTGACCTGCTTGCGGCTGGACCCGATGGCCCGCATCAGCCCGATCTCTCGGGTCCGCTGCGCGACCAGCATCGAGAAGGTGTTGATGATCAGGAAGATGCCGACGAGGAAGGCGATCCCGGCGAAGCCGAGCATCGCGTACTTCATGACGTTCATGAAGCTCTCGACGTTCTTCTGGTTGGCTTCGGCGGTCTCCTTGGCGGTCTGCACCTTGTAGCCGGTGCCGAGGGCGGCGACCACGTTCTTCTTCAGCTGCGGGTCACTCGTGCCGGAAGCGGCGGTGACGTTGACGTTCGTGTAGACGCCGGTCTGTCCGACGAGCGTCTCCTGCGCCGTCCTGGTGTCCAGGTAGAAGATCGCCGCACCGGGGTTGGTGACCTGGAAGTCGGCGATGCCGGAGATCTTCGCCTGGTGCGTGCCGACCGCGCTGATCAGGCCGAGTCCGTCACCGAGCCTGAGGTGGTGCTTGTCGGCGGTGTCGCGGTCCACCATCACCTGGTCCGGCCCCTTGGGCGCCGTACCGGAGGTGATCTTCATGGTGCGGGCGTCGTTGGAGTTCCAGTTGCCGACGATGGTCGGGGCGCCGCTGCTCGGCGACAGGTCGTCCTTCTGGGCGTCGACGACGGTCACCGAGGTGGAGAAGACGGTCCCCTCCGCCGACTTCACGCCCTGCGCGGCGCGCACCTTGCCGACCACGGACGCCGGCATGACCGGCGGCTTGCCGTTGCCGGCGGTCGTCTCACCGCTGTCGGAGGCGCTCTTGGCACTGACGGTCACGTCGGAGGACGTGGCCGCGAACAGCTTGTCGAAGGTGGTGTTCATGGTGTCGGTGAAGACCAGCGTCCCGCAGACGAAGGCCACCGACAGCAGCACGGCTATCGCGGAGAGGGCCATGCGCCCCTTGTGCGCGAAGAAGTTGCGCATCGACGTCTTCAGCACGGTCATGACGTGCGCCCCCGGGCGTCGAAGTCCTTCATGCGGTCGAGGACCGCGTCCGCGGTCGGCTTGTACATCTCGTCGACGATCCGGCCGTCGGCGAGGTACAGCACACGGTCCGCGTACGAAGCGGCCACCGGGTCGTGCGTGACCATCACGATGGTCTGCCCGAGCTCGTCGACCGAGCGGCGCAGGAAGCCCAGCACCTCGGCCCCGGCACGGGAGTCGAGGTTTCCGGTCGGCTCGTCACCGAAGATGATCTCGGGCCGCGCGGCCAGCGCACGGGCCACGGCGACGCGCTGCTGCTGACCGCCGGAGAGCTGGGTGGGCCGGTGCTTGAGCCGGTCGGAGAGCCCGACCGTGTCCACGACCCGGGCCAGCCACTGCTTGTCCGGCTTACGGCCCGCGATGTCCATGGGCAGCGTGATGTTCTCGAGCGCGTTCAGCGTCGGCAGCAGGTTGAACGCCTGGAAGATGAACCCGATCCGGTCCCGGCGCAGCTTGGTGAGCTTCTTGTCCTTGAGCCCGGTGATCTCGGTCTCGTCGAGGTAGATCTGCCCCGAGGAGACGGTGTCGAGCCCGGCCAGGCAGTGCATGAGCGTGGACTTGCCGGACCCCGAGGGGCCCATGATCGCGGTGAACTGCCCGCGGGCGATGTCCACGTCCACGTGGTCGAGGGCGACGACACGGGTCTCACCGGCCCCGTACGCCTTCACGACCTGCCGCGCCCGCGCGGCTACGGCCGTACGCCCTCCAGTGCCCCCGTGCCTGGGAATGGTCACGGCCGAAGTCATGGTAAATCTCCTATGTCGGTTGTGAAGATGACGCACGAGTGCTGCGTCGGACCGGTCCTGCCGGATGTGCTGTGCTGGTTACGCGGTTGAGTCTGGCCTCGCGGAGGGGTCCGGCGCGCTGGTGCCCGGCACCCTCTTGTCCTGGGGAAAACCCCACCCCCGCCGGTTCGGTCAACCACCCCTCACCGGCGCCCCAGAGACGTAAGACCAGGTTAAGGACGCCCTGGGCCCCGTTCCTCCTCCGGCGGAACGAACCCTCCCCGGGCCGTAGTACGGAGGAACCCCTAGGGGCAGTCCACCGACGGGTGGAGACGTTCTCGGGGTTGCGGTCCACCCTCCGGCCCGGTCAGCTTCCACCCTCCCGTCGCGTCAGGGTCAATGGGAAGCTGTTCGGCGGCAGATAGATGCAAGGGGAAGGAATCCTGTGGACCAGGGGGAGACCGGCATACGGACGGCCGCCACGGAGCGCACGCGGGACCCGCACAGACGCGGCGCCGTGGTCGCCGCGCTGATGCTCGCCATGGCGCTCGCCGCCCTCGACTCCACCATCGTCTCGACGGCCGTCCCGCAGATCGTCGGTGACCTGGGCGGCTTCTCGGTCTTCTCCTGGCTGTTCTCCGGCTATCTGCTCGCCGTCACGGTGACGCTCCCGGTGTACGGCAAGCTGTCGGACACCTTCGGCCGCAAGCCGGTCCTGATAGCGGGCGCCTCGGTGTTCCTGGCCGGTTCGCTGCTGTGCGCGGTCGCCTGGAACATGGGGGCGCTGATCGCCTTCCGCATCCTCCAGGGCCTGGGCGGCGGGGCCCTCCAGGGCACGGTGCAGACGCTCGCCGCCGACCTCTACCCGCTCAAGGACCGTCCCAAGATCCAGTCCAAGCTGTCCACGGTGTGGGCGGTGTCGGCGGTGGCCGGCCCGGGCGTGGGAGGCGTCCTGGCCGCCTACGCCGACTGGCGCTGGATCTTCCTGGTCAACCTCCCCATCGGCGCGCTGGCGTTGTGGCTGATCGTCCGTCATCTGCACGAGCCGCAGCGGGAGTCGGCCGCGCGTCCCCGTATCGACTGGGCGGGCGCGCTGGCGGTGTTCGCGTGCGGGGGCGTCCTGCTGACGGCCCTGGTGCAGGGCGGGGTGGCCTGGCCCTGGCTGTCGGGACCGTCAACGGCCTTGTTCGCGGCGGGACTTGCGCTGGCCGGGGTGGTGGTCCTGGTGGAACGCAGGGCGGCCGAGCCGATCATCCCGGGCTGGGTGTGGCGGCGCCGTACGATCGCGGCGGTCAATCTCGCCCTGGGCTCGCTGGGGCTGCTGATGGTGGCGCCGAGCGTGTTCCTGCCGACGTATGCGCAGTCGGTGCTGGGCCTGGCCCCGGTGGCGGCCGGCTTCGTCCTGTCCGTGTGGACGCTGAGCTGGCCGGTCTCGGCGGCCCTGAGCCAGCACGTGTACCGGCGGATCGGCTTCCGCAACACCGCGATGCTCGGCATCGGGGCGGCGGCGCTGATCCTGTTCGCGTTCCCGTTCCTGCCGTATCCGGGCGAGGCGTGGCAGCCGGCCCTGCTGATGCTGCTGCTGGGCGCGGCCCTGGGCCTGTTCCAGCTCCCGCTGATCGTGGGGGTGCAGTCGACGGTGGGGTGGGCGGAACGCGGCACGACCACGGCGTCGGTGCTGTTCTGCCGTCAGACCGGCCAGACGATCGGGGCGTCGGTGTTCGGCGCGGTGGCCAACGGCGTGCTCGCCGGCCGGCTGGGCGGTGCGAGCGACCTGGACTCGGTGACACGGGGCCTGGACGGGGGTGCGGTGCCGGAGGCCACGCGGCGGGCGATCGCGGACGCGGTGCACGCGGTGTATCTGGGCGCCGGGTGCGCGGCCGCCGCGGCCTTCCTGGTGCTGCTGCTCCTGGCGCCCCGCCGCTTCCCGGTCCTCAAGGACTGACGGTCCGCGGCGGGGCGCATCGGCCGCTCCCGGACCGCAAAAGTCTGAGTTAACGCGGGTAACACCGCAGGTCAGCGTAGTAAGCGCATACCGACCGGCCAGTTTGGTGAAAACGCCACGCGCCCGGAAACCGGCGAGTAGCGTGCGTGGCTCCGCACGCCCCCCAACCTCCCTGCGGTCCCCCGCACAGGACCCGAGCCACGCAAGGAGCACCGGGATGTCCTACGACCGGTCCCCGTCGTACCCGTACCGCCATGCACCACAGAACACGTCCCTGCCGTACGAGGCCAGCTATCCGTGGATGCCGCCCTCCCCGCCGCCCGAGCCGGCCAGACGGCGCCGCCCTGCTGAGGCCCCTCTCGGCCACCACAGCGACCTGCGGATCCTGCGCAGCGCGCACCGCTGGCAGCGGCGCACCGCCACCCTCACCGCGCTCGGCTACTTCACGCTGTTCCTGATCCTGTCCGCGTTCGCCCCGTCGTTCATGACGACCACCGTCACCGACGGACTGCCCACCGGGCTGCTGCTCGCCCTGCTCCAGATACCCGTCACCTGGCTGGCGATCGCACTGTACGAGCACACGGCCCGCCGCTACGTCGACCCGATCGCGGAGCGCATCCGCAAGCAGGCCGAGCTGGACGCCAAGCGGGAGGCCGCGCGATGACCGGGTTCAGCGGAAGCGCCCAGGCCATGTCCCTGGTCGCCTTCTCCACCGTCGCCGCGATCACCCTGCTGCTGTGCGTGATGACCGGCCCGGACGGCGACGACCTCGACGAGTTCTACACCGGCTACGGCTCCCTCTCCCCCATGCGCAACGGGCTCGCGATCGCCGGCGACTACATCTCCGCGGCGAGCGTGCTCGGCACGGGCGGCGTGATCGCCCTGTGCGGCTACGACGGGATCGCGCTCGCCCTGAGCACCGCCCTGTCGCTGATGCTGCTGATGTTCCTGCTGGCCGAACCCCTGCGCAACGCGGGCCGGTTCACCATGGGCGACGCGCTGACCCGCCGTATGCCGGGCCGCAGCGTCCGCATGGCCGCCTGTGTGGTGACCATCGCCGCACTGCTGCCGCTGATGCTGGTCCAACTGGCGGGCACCGGGCAGCTGTTGGCGTTCATCCTCGGCTTCTCCGGCGACTCGCTGAAGACCGGCTGCATCATCGGGCTCGGCGCCCTGATGATCAGCTACGCGGCGATCGGCGGCATGAAGGGCACCGCCCTCATCCAGATCCTGAAGATCGTGATGCTGCTCGGCTCCGGCGCCGTCGTCGCCCTGCTCGTACTCCAGCGCTTCGACTGGGATCCGGGAGCGCTGTTCAACGCCGCGGCCACCCAGAGCGGCGTCGGCTCCGCCTTCCTGCACTCCGGCGTCGAGTTCGCGGGCAGCGCCAACCCCCGCCTGGACATGATCACTTCGGAGCTCACCATCGTCCTCGGCGGCGCCTGCCTGCCGCATGTCACCATGCGCATGTACACCGCGCGCAGCGCCCGTCAGGTGCGCCGCTCGATGTCCTGGGCGGTGTCGTCGGTGGTGCTGTTCGTCCTCATCATGACGGTCGTCGGATTCGGCGCCACGGCCCTGATCGGACGGGCGGCGATCGCGCAGGCCGACCCCCAGGGCAACACGGCCTATCTGCTCGGCTCACGGGCGGCGTTCGGTGCGAACGTGTCGACGTCGGAGACGTTCCTGTTCACCACGGTCACCACGGCGATCTTCCTGACCCTGCTCGCCTCGGTCGCCGGGATGATCCTCGCCTGCGCCAACTCCCTCGCCCACGACGTCTTCGCCACCCGTGTGCAGGAGATGTCGGAGCGCCGCGAGATGCTGCTGGCCCGCCTCTCCGCCCTCGCGGTGGGCGTCCCGGCGATCCTGCTGGCCACCCTGGTCCAGCACCACAGCCTGCAACCCCTGGTGACCCTGTCCTTCTGCCTGGGCGCCTCCGCGATCGCCCCCGCGCTGGTCTACAGCCTCTTCTGGCGCCGCTACACCCGTATGGGCCTGCTGTGCACGCTGATCGGCGGCACGCTCGCGGTCCTGCTGGTCATGCCGGGCACCAACCTGGTCTCCGGCTCCCCCGTCTCCGCCTTCCCCGGCGCGGACTTCAACTGGTTCCCGTTCACCACCACCGGCCTGGTGACGATCCCCCTGGGCTTCGCCTTCGGCTGGCTCGGCACGGTGGCCTCCGGCCGCCGGGCCTCCGAGGAACAGCGACGCCAGTACGAGGCGGTCGAGGGGTGGATCCTGGCGGGAGCGGTCCGCAGGAGCGGGTGACGGCCCGCGGCACGCGGGCGGCACAGGCCGTGGTCGGCGGGACGGAGGCGCGGCCTGTGCCGGGCGCCCCTGTCCCGCCCGTCACTCCCCCGACGCCGAACCCGTCAACGCCGTAAGACTGTTGCGTACGTTGTCCATCTGCACCTGCAACTCGTCCGACTGCTCGCTGTGCTGCTGGAGCACCTGCTCGGTCTCCCGGGCGATCTGCTCCTCCTGCCGCCGCGCCGCCGCGAGGATCTCCGCGGCGCGCGCACTCGCCTCGTCCTGGCAGCGGTGGGCGTACTCCTCCGCGTCCATGAACTCCCGCCGCGCCTCGGCCAGCTCGGCCTCCGCCCGGGCCATCAGCCCGGCGGCGTGCGCATCGATCGCCGCCGCGCGCTCGGCCTCGGCCCGCTCCACCTCGTCCCACCGCTCGGCGAACTCCTTGGCCTGCTCGGCGAGTTTCACGGTGGCGCGCTGCCGTGCCTCCCTGAGCACGGACAGCACCTCGCCCCGGCCGTCCTTCAGCGCACGCCGGGCACCGATGCGGATCTCGTCGGCCTCGGTGCGCGCCGCCAGCAGCCGCCGGCCGGCGTGTTCCTCGGCGGCGGCGCGTACGGACTCCGCGTGCGCCTCGGCGGCACCGAGCACACTGCTCGCATGCGCCTGGGCGGCCTCCACCAGGCGCTGCGCCTCCTGCCGGGCGCGCTCCCGCACGGCCGCCGCCTCGTCCTGTACATGCTGGAAGAGGTCTCGGGCGCCCTCCCCGAGCGCCTCGTACGTCTGCGGGGACAGCTGCGCCACGGTCTCCTTCAGCAGCGCGGCCTCCGCCTCCATGTCCTTGGCGAGGACGGTGAGCCGGGCCGCCCGCTCCCAGGCGGCATCCCGGTCCAGGGAGAGCGCCTCGGCGAACACCTCGACCTGTTCGGGACAGTAACCACGCCCCCGTACGGCCCCGAAGCCATGGGGCGAGATCGGTGTGCTGCTCATCCTGGAACCCCTCTCCGCCGAACTCTCCGCCGTACGGGCGCGCAATGATGATTTCGCGCACATCTTGATATATCGGGCAGAAGTGTTCATAACGCGACACTCCGTAGGCGGATTGCGATCGGCGTACGAACGCAAAAGGGCCGGGCCGGTCACAACGACCGGCCCGGCCCCGCAGCAAGCAGCCCAGGTTCTCAGCGGTGGTGCATCACAGCAGCCCGTCCCACATCTGCTCCAGCAGCACCGACCACCAGCTCTCCGGCGAACCGAGCGCCGCCGGGTCGAGAGAGGCCAGCTGAGCCTGGAAGTCGACGGTCCAACGGCCCGCCTGCTCCTGGTTCAGCCCGAACCGCAAGCGCCACATCCGGCCCAGCAGCGCCAGACACCGCTGGAACTCCGGCAGCCCCGTGTTCACGAATTGCGGCGGCACCGGCGCACCACCGGGCCCCGCCTCCACCGGCACGGCCACGATGTTCGCGGTGCCGTACTGCACACACACCGCCCGCCCGAAGTCGCTGCCCATGACGAGATACGAACCCGCGTCCGAGGCCGGCTGCACACCTCGCTCCTGCGCGAGCTCGGCGAGCGTAGGCACCGGCCGCCCCGGCTGGGCCTGCGCCCAGAAGAACGGACCCATGTCCGTCGGCAGCCCCGCCGCCACCAGCGAGTGCGCCACCACCGGCGGCACACCCTGCCGGGACACGGCGGCCTGCTCGAACCGGAACACACCCGGCCCGAACGCACCCGCCAGCTCCTGCCCCACCGCCTCCGGCGGAATCGGCGCCGCCGCCTGCACCGGCGGCAACGGTGCCCGCACCGGCGCAGGACGGGCCGGCCCGTCCGCCACCTGGTGCAACTCGCCCTGGTGCGCGAGCAGTTGCTGCATGCCCTGCTGCCGGCTCGCGTGATCCGTCCCGTACGGCGCGATGGACGTGATCCGCGCCTGCGGCCACTGCTCCCGGATCATCCGCGCACAGTACGCACCCGGCAGCTCGCACGACTCCAGCTCCGTGTGCAGCTCCAGCACCTGGTCCGGCGGCACGTTCATCCCGCGCAGCTCATGGAAGATCTGCCACTCCGGGTGCGGCACACCCGGCGCCGACCGCCGGATCAACTGCTGCTCGGACCCGTCCTGCGCCCGGTACCGAAGCACCGCCTGATAACCGGGTCCGACCGTGGGCTGCCCCTGCGGCTGCGGATAGCCGTACGCGGGCGGCGGCACGGGCGACTGCGGCGCGCCCGGAGCCATACCGGGGGCACCGGGAGCCGGCGGCGGGGGCGCACCGGGTGCGCCCACCGGAGGCCCGGCCAGCACCGTCTCCGCATGATGTACGGCACCTCGACCACCGGCAGAACCGGGAGCACCGGGGCCGCCAGGACCTCCCGGAGCGCCAGGGGGCAGCGGGGTGCCGGGGGCCGCGGGTGCATTCGGAGCTCCCGGCGGCTGCGGGAAGCCGGGGCCGGCCGGAGCGCCGGAAGGCTGAGAACCACCGGGAGCACCGGGACCACCGGGAGGCTGCGGGAAGCCGGGGCCACCCGGACCACCGGGGCCCACCGGAGGCTGCGGGGCACCCGAACCACCCGGAGCACCGGAAGGCTGAGAACCACTGGGGCCACCAGGAGCACCTGGAGGCTGCGGGAAGCCGGGGCCACCCGGAGCACCGGAAGGCTGCGGGAAGCCGGGGCCGCCCGGACCACCAGGGCCCACCGGAGGCTGCCCGGCACCAGAGCCACCCCCAGCGCCGGAAGGCTGAGAACCACCAGGAGCACCTGGAGGCTGCGGGAAGCCGGGACCACCCGGACCACCGGAAGGCTGCGGGAAGCCAGGGCCGCCCGGAGCACCGGGAGACTGAGGCACGCCAGGACCCCCCGGAGCGCCAGCAGTACTTGGCGCCTGCGGAAAACCAGGCGCACCGGGAGCACCCGGAGGGAAGGGACCGCCGGGAGCACCCGGAGGCTGCGGAGCGCCGGGAGCACCCGGAGGCCCCGGAGGCTGCGGCGCCCCCGCGCCCGGAGCACCAGGTGCGCCCGGAGGCTGCGGCGCCCCCGGCCCCATCCGGCTGGGGTCGGCGAGCATCGTGGCGGCCTGGTGGACGTTGGCCGGAGGTGTACCGCCCGGCGCGTTCGGCGCACCCGGCGGGTGGGGGCCGCCCGGAGGAGTCGGTGCACCCGGCGGATTCGGGGCACCCCCCAGAGCCCCAGGGCCCGCACCCTCAGGCCCCTCGGGACCGAGCGCCGACACCAGCTGCGTCGGAACGTACCCGCCCGCACCGGGCCCCGGCGGAGGTGCGCTCGGCGGAGGCGGCGTGGACGGACCCCGGCGCGGCGGAGCCGCCTTGCTCGTCGCGGCGTCGGCGATCTCCCCGGCGTTCGGCGCGAGCGGCCGCCCGGGGACACCCGGCGCCTGCGGATAGCCGTACGACGGAGGGGCCGGCGGCGGAGGCGGCGGCCCCTCCGTCGTCCGCGGAAGCCCGCTGCCGCCCGCCATCAGCGCCGTCTCGGCGTCCGGCGGTGTCTCCTCGCCCGCATCGTTCAACGGCGGCGCGAACACGGTCGCCGGCAGCGGGACGGAAAGGTCCTCACCGCCACCGTTGGTGTCCGTCCCGGCCCACGGAGTCGCCCCCACGGGCGAACCCGGCGCACCCGGCGCGTCACCCGCCCCGGCCTCCGGCCACCGAGCACCGTCACCCGGCGAAGCAGCCGCACCACCCCGCCGATCCGCGATCCCCAACTTGTCCGCCGCCTCCTGCAACCACTCCGGAGGACTCAGCAGAAACGACGTCTGATTCAGATCCACCCGCGCCGAAGCCGCCGGCACCGGCTCCGCAGCCTCGTCCCGCCGGCCGTACTCCTCCTCGTACCGGCGAATCACCTCACCCACCGGCAACGACGGCCACAACGTCGCCTCACCGCTGTCCCGGGCGATCACCAGCCGCTGCAGACCCCCGTCCGAACGCGGCCCCTCCGCCCGGTCCTCGGCCCACACCACGAACCCGAGCCCGAACTCCCGCACCCGCACCTCACGATGCTGATACGCCGGCACATCCCCGTTGATCCACTCCTCGGCGCGCTCCTGCGCCTGCGCGAAGGTCACCATCGCAACGCTCACTCCCCCACCGAAGAGACGGAAGCGACCGGAACGGAATGCGCGAACCCGCCGTCCACCATCAGATTCGCCACCGTCTCCAACTCCGGCGGATTACCCGCAAGCCGCGCCAAGAACGCGTCGAAGTCCTCACCGCACGGCAGCAGCAACCGCTCCACCCGATCCGCCGGCGCCCACGAAGGATCCACGTCCCGCGCGTCGTCATACGCACAGAACCACACCGAACCGAGCCGCTCGCCCTTCACCTTCACCGCCAGCAAACCGCCCTGCACAAACCCAACACCCAAGTAATCCTTGGTCAGATGGTCACGCAGACACTTGTTGACGTAGACCAGATCATTGACCGCCGCCTCGTCCCGCACCGTGAAGAACGGCTGGTCGACCAGCAACCCCAGCTCGGCATCCAGCGCCGCACCCACCGGCGCACACCCACCCGCAGCCTTCAGAAACGAACGGTACGCACCCGGCAGCCGATACCCGAGGTCCTCCTCGACCCCCTGCACCTGCGACTCCGTCACCGCCACACCCGACTTCGGCAACCCGAAATGCGCAGGCCGCGTCTCCTGCAACGGCCGCGTCCCCCGCTTGCCCTGATCCACCGCCGCCGTCGCGATCCCACCGTGATGCCGCAGCAACGCCTTCACCTCGACCGGCACCAACTCCAGCCGCCGCGAACCCACCACGTGATGCCACGTCCAGCCATGCGGCGTCGCCACCGCAGGCACCGTGTCCCACAGCTCATGACCCGAGGCGGCAAGAGCCGCGTTCGCCGAGACGTAGTCCGTCAGCCGCAACTCGTCGACACCGAAACCCTCCGGCGGCTCCGCGATCTCCGCAGCAGCACGCGCATAGACCGAGAAATCGGGGTACCCACGCTCGTCAACGCGTACCCCTCTCGGGTGACGTGCCGCCCGGACCGGATCCGGGAAATGCACGACCTGCCCGGCATAGGCCGCGTTCGGCGGCGCGGCTTGCTGCCCGAGCCGACCTGTCGTCATGGCGGTTGCCCCCTGCGGCGTTCGTTACGGACCGCGATGACCGCCATCGGCCAACCCGCCCCGTATCTCCTGTACAACCCTCTCCACACGTCGGCCGCGTGGATCGCGGTGCCGACAGCCTATGCGGTACGACCGCACCGGTCACCGGGCACCGGCCAGCCGCCCTCCGCTTCCGTGACCAGCCGTCACCCCGCCGTGACAGCCCGCCCAAACCCGGGCGTGTCGCACCGCCCCAGCTTCCGCACCAGCCACGGCATTTGGCACTCTGTGACCTCCGGGGAGGCTCGGGAGGGGATGACGATCATGAACGCCACGCAGGCCGGACCACACACGGCACCGCACACAGGGCCGTCCGGCGACCCCCGCATCGGCTGGAGCGCCACCGAAACCCCCCACGCACCCGCCCTCCTCCACCGCCGCGACGGCATACTCCCCACCATCGCCGCCGCCCTCTCCGTCCGCGGCGCCACCCTCACCGGCACCGCCGCCCGCGGCGACCAGCCCCCACCCCTGCACCCACTCGTCCAGGACTTCCTCGACACCCTCCCCAGCGCCGGGCGCGACCGCTTCACCGGCCGCTGCGCCGAAACCATCCTCATCTCCCGCCACATAGCCGCCGCCGACGCCGCCCGCAGCAAACGCGCCACCCGCAAACCCATGACCCACGGCGAAGCCCGCAAAGCCCTCAAACAGGCCAAACTCACCGCCCGCCGCATCCGCGAGGACGGCGACCCCCTCCACGGCAGCTTCGCCACCCCCTGCCGCGCCTGCACCGCCCTCAGCGCCCACTACGGCGTCCGCATCGTCGACCCCGCAGCAGACGACTGACCCCCACCACTACAAGAAAGACGCACGAGAAAGACCCACAAGGAAGACCCACCAGGAAGACGGCCCCGCGCCGAACCGTGACCTCAGCGAACTCGACGATCGAAGGGCAGATGCACCCCGACCGCACCTCGACCACGCGCTTCCCCGTACCCGTCGACGCCGCCCTCCGCGCCGCCGGCTGGCAACCCGGACGCTGGGACATAAAACAGGCCGAGATCTGGGCCGACGCCCTCCGCGACCACACCTCACCCGCAGGCCACCGCCACGCCGTCTTCCCCGCCGCCGTAGAAGCCTGGGCAGAATTCGGCGGCCTCCACATCACCCCCACCGGACCCGGCCGCCAGATCGCCCCCGCAGCCCTCCACCTCGACCCCCTGCACGGCCTCCACATGGCCCGCACCCTCAACGACCTCGGCCGCGCCCTCGACACCGAAGTCAGCCCCCTCGGCACCGAGACAGAGACCCACTCCCTCCTCGCCGTCGACACCGAAGGCCGCATCTACGCCCTCGATCACACAGGCGACTGGTACCTCGGCCCCGACATCGACCAAGCCCTCGGCGGCCTCATCTCAGGCATCGAACCCGTACGACTCACCGCAGGCTGAACGCCCGGAAACACACACGGGCCACTACGCCGCCGGAATCACCGCCGACACCCGGAAACCCCCCGCATCCGTCGGCCCCGACACAAACACCCCACCCAGCGCCGTCACCCGCTCCTTCATCCCCACCAGACCGTTCCCCCCGGACGGCAAACGCGCCGACGACGCCGAAGCCACCTCCGGCGGCGGCTCGTTCTCCACCTGCATCGCGATCTCCGACACCCGATGCGCAAGCCGCACATGCGTCTTCGCACCCGCCGCATGCTTGTGGACGTTCGTCAACGCCTCCTGCACCACGCGATACGCCGTCTGCTCCACCTCAGCGGCATACGACCGCACATCCCCCTCGACGGACAGATCCACCACCATCCCCGCGGCCGCCGACTGCCCGACGAGCTCCTCCAACTCCTCCAGGCAGGGCCCCTCCCCCTCATCCACGACCCTCGAAGCCGCCACAGCAGCAGCCACCCCCACCGCCACAAGCGGCACGGCCTGCTCGCTCCGCCGAGCCCCGTCCCCACTCCGCAGCACCCCGAGCATCTCCCGCAACTCGGTCAACGCCTGCCGCCCCATGTCCCCCACCAACGCGGCATTCCTGACGGCCTTCTCCGGGTCCTTACGAGCAACGGCCTGCAACGCGGCGGCATGCACCACCATCAGACTCACCCGATGCGCGACAACGTCATGCATGTCCCGCGCAATCCGAGTCCGCTCCTCGTTCCGCGCCCACTCGGCCCGCTCCTCGGCCCGCTCCGCCAGCAACTGCAACTCACGCTCAAGACTGTCCGCCCGCTCCCGCAAGCTCTCCATCAGCCGCCGCCGAGCCCCCACATAAAGCCCCAGCAGCAGAGGCGGCGCGGTCATCCCGATCGCCGTCGTGATCGCAGCGAACGGAACGAACCAGTCCCCCAGATCCCACGTCCCCCGCGCCATGTCCTGCCGCACCCGCACGAACATCACGATCAACATGCCGACGAGCGACATCCCCGCCAACGACCCGATGATCCGCCGCGGCAGTTCGGAGGCCGCCAAGGTGTACAGCCCGACGATCCCCATCAGGTAACCCATCTGGGCCGGGGTAATGGCGATCGACACCAGCACCACAGCAATCGGCCACTGCCGCCTCACCAGCAGCGCCGAGCCGGCAAGCACCCCGAAAACAACCCCCGCGGCCACCGGAATCCCCGCGTCCCGAGCAAACCGAACACCCTCGAACGCACACTCCACCGCGGACACAAAAGCCAAGCTCACGTCCAGCACGGCACTGCGCCACCTGGCCCACCACCACGGCCCTCCCCGGGCCGCCGCGTGCACTTCCCCCGTCGTGGTCATGCCTCCAGCCTACGGGCGTCCGCGCCCCGTTTTCCGGCGAGTTTTCGCGATGGGTCTACACCACACTCCGTAACCGAACGTAAGCGAAACAGACCGATATCCCTCGAACTGCTGAATCGCACATTGTTCGCCCCCGGAACCCCGGATTCCGCCCGGACGGTATGCCTATGGCACATGCACAAGGCAAATACGCCGACTTCGAGGGACTACGGGAGCGGGCGGTCGCGCTGCGGCGGTCCGGCCTCAGCCGCCGCCAGATCCGCGACCGCCTGCACGTCGACAACAACGACATCCTCAACCGCCTCCTGGAGGGCGAGCCCCCTCCGGAATGGACGAAGCGCCCGAACGCGAAGGACGACCTGCGGGACAGGGCACGGGAGCTCCGACTCCAGGGCTGGACGTACGACCAGATCCAGGTGGAGCTGGGGTGCTCGAAGAGTTCGATCTCGCTGTGGGTACGGGATCTGCCGAGGCCGGAGCGGCGCGATCCGTCGGAGCAGGCGAAGCTGGCAGCCCGGAAGCGGTGGGAACACGAGCTGGCGATCCGGGACGAGGAGCGGCAGCGAACCAAGTCGGCCGCGTCAGAGCAGATCGGCGAGATGTCCGACCGTGATTTGTTCATGGCGGGTGTCGCCCTGTACTGGGCCGAGGGCTCCAAGGACAAGTCGTATGCCCGCCGAGAGAACGTCCTCTTCGTCAATAGCGACCCTGGTGTGATCCAGCTCTACCTCGCCTGGCTCACCTTGCTCGGCGTCGAGCCCGAGCGCCTGGCATACCGCGTGATGATCCACGTGACTGCCGATGTGGAGGGCGCCAAACGCTACTGGGCAGACGTCGTAGGCGTCGACGTCTGCCGCTTCCAAAAGACGACCATCAAGAAGCACAACCCCAAGACCGTGCGCAAGAACGTCGGCGATGACTACCGAGGCTGCCTGGTCATCCGCGTGGCACAAGGCGCCGAGCTCTACCGCAAGATCGAGGGCTGGTGGAAGGGAATGGTGGCTCAGGCCCCAGCACGTCTCAGGTAAGGTCTGACGCAGCCATCCGCCATGGGGTAACTGGTAGCCCGCGGGCCTTTGAAGCCCTGTAGTGCTGGTTCGAATCCAGCTGGCGGAGCTGCTCGGTTCGGGCCCTGACAGCACCGTCAGGGCCCGCTCCCATGTCCCCCAAGAAACGCCCCGGTATCCTGCGGATGTCCCCACTCACTCCACAGCCGAAGGGCAACCCCGTGAGCGCCATTCGCCCGGCAGCCGTCGTCGTTCTCGCAGCGGGTGAGGGCACCCGTATGAAGTCGGCCACACCCAAGGTCCTGCACGAGATCTGTGGCCGCAGCCTCGTGGGGCATGTGCTCGCCGCCGCCCGTGAGTTGGACCCCGAGAACCTCGTCGTCGTGGTCGGGCACGCGCGCGAGAAGGTCACCGCGCACCTCGCCGAGACCGACCCCGCCGTACGCACCACGGTGCAGGCCGAGCAGAACGGCACGGGGCACGCCGTACGCATCGCCCTGGAGGAGCTCGGCGGCAGTGTCGACGGCACCGTCGTCGTCGTGTGCGGCGACACCCCCCTGCTCACCGGTGAAACGCTCCAGCGGCTCACCGCGACCCACTCCGCCGACTCGAACGCCGTGACCGTGCTGACCGCCGAGGTCCCGGACGCGACCGGCTACGGCCGGATCATCCGCGACGAGGCGACGGGTGCCGTCACCGAGATCGTCGAGCACAAGGACGCCACCGAGACGCAGCGCGCGATCCGTGAGATCAACTCCGGTGTGTTCGCGTTCGACGGTCTGCTGCTGGCGGATGCGCTGAAGAAGGTGCGTACGGACAACAGCCAGGGCGAGGAGTACCTGACCGACGTCCTCGGGATCCTCCGTGAGGCCGGTCATCGCGTGGGGGCCTCCGTTGCCGCCGATCACCATGAGATCGCCGGGATTAACAACCGTGTGCAGCTGAGCGAGGCGCGTCGCATCCTCAACGACCGGCTGCTGACCAGCGCCATGCTTGCCGGCGTCACCGTGATCGACCCGGCGACGACCTGGGTCGATGTGACGGTCACGTTCGAGCAGGACGCCGTCGTCCACCCGGGTACACAGCTGCACGGCTCCACGCACCTCGGTGAGGGCGCGGAGGTCGGGCCCAACACTCGTCTCACCGACACCCGGGTGGACGCCGGGGCTCGTGTCGACAACACGGTGGCCGACAGTGCTCACATCGGGCCGCAGGCGAAGGTAGGCCCGTTCGCCTATCTCCGTCCGGGGACCCGGCTGGGTGCGAAGGGCAAGATCGGTACGTACGTCGAGACGAAGAACGCCTCCATCGGCGAGGGGACCAAGATCCCCCACCTCTCCTATGTCGGTGACGCGACGATCGGTGAGTACACGAACATCGGTGCCGCCAGCGTGTTCGTGAACTACGACGGTCAGGAGAAGCATCACTCGACGGTCGGGTCGCATTGCAGGACGGGTGCGGACAATATGTTTGTGGCTCCTGTCACTGTCGGGGACGGCTCGTACACTGCTGCGGGGTCTGTGATCACGAAGGATGTGCCGCCCGGTTCGTTGGCTGTGGCCCGTGGTCAGCAGCGGAATATCGAGGGTTGGGTGGTTCGTAAGCGTCCGGGGAGCGCGGCGGCTCAGGCGGCTGAGGCGGCGTCTCGGCAGGTCGAGAGCGAAGGCTGACCGGAAACGGGTGCGCCGGAGTCGGCGTACCGTGATAAGTGCACACCCAGTTGAGACACCTCTGAGGAGACAGCTGTGACCGGGATCAAGACGACCGGCGAGAAGAAGATGATGTTCTTCTCCGGCCGCGCCCACCCCGAGCTTGCCGAGGAGGTCGCCCAGCAGCTGGGGGTCGGCGTCGTCCCGACGAAGGCATTCGACTTCGCGAACGGTGAGATCTACGTCCGTTATCAGGAGTCGGCGCGTGGCGCGGACTGCTTTGTGATCCAGAGCCACACGGCTCCGATCAATCAGTGGATCATGGAGCAGTTGATCATGATCGATGCGCTGAAGCGGGCTTCGGCGCGGTCCATCACGGTCATCGTGCCGTTCTACGGTTATGCGCGGCAGGACAAGAAGCACCGTGGTCGTGAGCCGATCTCGGCTCGGCTGGTGGCTGATCTGATGAAGACGGCGGGTGCGGACCGCCTGCTGACCGTGGATCTGCACACGGACCAGATTCAGGGCTTCTTCGACGGGCCCGTCGATCATCTCTTCGCTCTTCCGCTGCTTGCGGACTATGTGGGCGAGAAGGTGGACCGGAACAAGCTGACGGTGGTTTCGCCGGACGCGGGGCGTGTGCGCGTCGCTGACCGTTGGTGTGACCGTCTGGGTGCGCCGCTGGCGATCGTGCACAAGCGTCGGGACAAGGACGTGGCGAACCAGGTGACCGTCCATGAGGTCGTGGGTGAGGTCAAGGGTCGGGTGTGTGTCCTGGTCGACGACATGATCGACACGGGTGGCACCATCTGTGCCGCGGCCGATGCGCTGTTCGCGCATGGTGCGGAGGATGTGATCGTGACGGCCACGCATGGTGTGCTGTCCGGTCCCGCTGCGGACCGTCTGAAGAACTCGCGGGTGAGTGAGTTCGTGTTCACGAACACGCTGCCGACGCCTGCTGAGCTGGGCCGGGATCTGGACAAGATCACGGTGTTGTCGATTGCGCCGACGATTGCGAGTGCGGTGCGTGAGGTGTTCGAGGATGGTTCGGTGACGAGCCTGTTCGACGAGCAGTAAGGGTTCTGCGCCGGCGGGGCCCCGGTGGGTTCTGCCGCTGCCGGAGATCGTTTTGGGTGTGGCCTCCTTGGCCGAGTAGACTGCTGCAGTTGCTCGGCGAGGGAGGCCGTACCCGTTTTTGGCGGGGTATGGCGATCCGTTATCGACGCGCTCTTCGTAGCAGGCCGTTCGTGGCCGGGTGACCACGTCCGTTCCTGTTTTCCACGAGGAGTGATCATGTCCGAGGTGAAGCTCACCGCCGAGACCCGTACCGAGTTCGGTAAGGGTGCTGCCCGTCGTATCCGTCGTGACAGCAAGGTTCCCGGTGTTCTGTACGGTCACGGTTCCGACCCGCTGCACCTGACCCTTCCGGGTCACGACCTGCTGCTCGCGCTGCGTACGCCGAACGTCCTGATCGCTCTGGACATCGACGGCAAGACGAACGAGCTGGCGATCCCGAAGTCGGTTCAGCGTGACCCGATCAAGGGTTTCCTGGAGCACGTCGACCTGCTGCTGGTCAAGCGCGGCGAGAAGGTCACGGTCGAGATCCCGGTGCACACCGAGGGCGAGCTGGCCCCGGGTGGCAACCTGCTGGAGCACGTCCTGAACGCGCTGCCGGTCGAGACCGAGGCCACGCACATCCCCGAGGCCGTCACCGTGTCGGTCGAGGGTCTGGAGGCCGGTGCCTCCGTCCTCGCCAAGGACATCACGCTGCCGAAGGGCACCACGCTGGCCGTCGAGGAGGACACGGTCGTCCTTCAGGTCCTGGCCTCGCAGGCCGAGGAGGCCACCGAGGGCGAGGGTGCCGAGGGCGAAGAGGTCGCCGAGGCCTGATCCTCACCGTCTTCGTTTCGTTCAGCCGCTGTTCCCTCGGGGGGCAGCGGCTGGCGCGTATCAAGGAGAGAGTTACGTGACCACCCCTGCCAATTCCCCCTGGCTGATTGTCGGCCTCGGGAATCCGGGACCCGAGTATGCGATGAACCGGCACAACGTCGGGTTCATGGTGGCGGATCTGCTGGCCGAGCGGATCGGGGGGAGGTTCAAGCGTGCGGGGAAGGCTCAGGCTCAGGTCGTGGAGGGGCGGATCGGGCCTGTGGGTCCGGCGAATCGGCGGGTGATTCTGGCGAAGCCGATGTCGTACATGAATCTCTCGGGCGGTCCGGTGAACGCGTTGCGGGATTTCTACAAGGTGCCGGTGGCGAACGTCGTGGCGGTGCATGACGAGCTGGACATCGATTACGGCACTCTTCGTCTGAAGCTGGGCGGTGGGGACAACGGGCACAACGGGTTGAAGTCGATGACGAAGGCGTTCGGGGCGGAGTATCACCGGGTGCGGTTCGGGATCGGGCGGCCTCCTGGTCGTATGCAGGTCGCTGATTTTGTGCTGAAGGATTTCTCGTCCGCCGAGCGCAAGGAGCTGGACTACTTCGTGGACCGGGCGGCGGATGCGGTGGAGTGTCTGGTGATCGAGGGGTTGGAGCGGGCGCAAAGCACGTACAACTCCTGACTTGTCCCCCACCGGAGTTGACCTGGTGTGGGGGCATGGCCAATGATCCCGGCCATGCCTGCCTCTGCCGCCTCTGCCCGTCGGGTTTCGCGTCGGGCCTCGGTTGCCGCCTTGCGGTTCGGGCGGTTTGCGGCGATGGGCACGGTTGCGGTGTTGATTCTGGTCGCCGGGGTGTGGGCGTCGTGGCGGACGGCTCCGTATGTGATGCTCACGAAGGGGCGGGAGCGCGGCACGATCGAGGTGTCGCGGTGCGGGGACGATTCGTGTTCGGGTCGCTTTACGCCGGTTTCGCAGGGTTCTTCGGGTCGTGACCGGGTGGTCATCGAGAAGACGGTCGCGGTGCGCAAGGGGCAGACGTACACGGTGGTGGTGAAGCCGGGCAGCGATGAGGTCGTGCGCTCGGGGCCGGCGGGGATTCTGTATGCGTGGGTGCCGTTCGGCGGGGCGTTGCTGCTGGCCGCGGTGGTGGTGGCCGGGGGGCTGGGGCGGACGCGGGCCGGGTGGGTCATGGCGGGGTCGGGGGTCGTGTTGCTGACGGCAGCTTTCGTGACTATCTGACGGCTTTTCCCGTTCTCCGTCGTGTGGAGAATCCGAGCGTTCTCTGTTCGTGATTGACCTTGGGTCAGGTGTGGCTGGATGCTTAGCCGCCCCCTCCACATCTTCCCGTCCGTAACTCGAAGATGGACTTGCCCCATGCGTACCCTCACCCGCGCCGGCGCTCTGACCGCCGTCGCCGCGGCGGCGCTGTTCTCTGCGCCTGTTGCCGCTCACGCCACTGTTCCCGGTGACAACGGGACCGTGAAGATCCATGACGCCACCACCGGCGAGGAGCTGAAGCGGAACGAGCCGCACGTCTGCACGTTCTATCTGGACGCGTTCGGTTTTGACGCGGTCCAGCAGGTCGACTGGCACATCGAGGCCTGGGCTCCGACGGCCGGTGTGAAGGGCGAGACGGTGAAGACCGGTGCCATCACGCTGGACGCCGAGGGCCATGGCCGTACGGCGGACATGTCGCTGCCCGACGGGCACTACAAGCTGTTCTGGAACTTCGACGGTGAGAAGGGCGCCGCCAAGCACAAGGTGTTCTGGACGGACTGCGAGGACTCGGAGGGCGGCGGCGGTTCGACGCCTTCTGCGTCGGCGTCGTCCTCGGCGTCTCCGTCTGCGTCTTCGTCGTCGTCTCCGTCGCCCGGGTCTTCGTCTTCGTCCGCGCCTTCGTCCGGGTCCGTGTCCGCTTCGGCGTCGCCGCAGGGTGGTTCCGGTGGTGACCTGGCCGAGACGGGTAACGGTGCTCCGGTGGGTCTGCTCTCGGGAGTCGCGGCCGCGCTGGTGGCCGGCGGCGGTTATCTGGTGGTGCGCCGGCGCAGGGCCTGACGTACGGCATGAGGGTGCCCCCCGGCTTCTCAGGAGCCGGGGGGCACTTTCATGTGCGGGGTCTCAGCCGGTGTTGCGCAGGCCGGCTGCCACGCCGTTGACGGTGAGCAGGAGGGCGCGGGAGAGCAGCGGGTCGGGCTGTTCGCCGGCGGCCGCGGCGTCGCGCTGGCGCTTGAGGAGGGCGACCTGGAGGTAGGAGATCGGGTCCAGGTAGGCGTCGCGGATGCTGAAGGTCTGCTTCAGCACGGGGGCGGCGTCGAGGAGTTCCTTCTCTCCGGTCACCTTGAGCACCTCGCGCACGGTGAGTTCGTGCTCGGCCTTGATGGTGTCGAAGACGTGCTTGAGTTCGTCGGGGACGAGGGTGTCGACGTAGTGGGCGGCGATCCGCAGGTCGGTCTTGGCGAGGGTCATCTCGACGTTGGAGATGAAGTTGCGGAAGAAGTGCCACTGTTCGTGCATCTCGTCGAGCACGGTGTCGAGGCCGGCTTCGCGCAGTGCCTTCAGGCCGGAGCCGACGCCGAACCAGCCGGGGACGATCTGCCGGGACTGGGTCCAGCCGAAGACCCAGGGGATGGCGCGCAGGCCGTCGAGCGAGACGCCGGAGCCGGGGCGGCGGGAGGGTCGTGAGCCGAGGTGCAGGTCGGCGAGCTGGTCGACCGGCGTGGAGGCGAGGAAGTACGTCGGCAGGTCGGGGTCCTCGACGAGTGCGCGGTAGGCGGCGTGGGCGGCGTCGGAGACGACGTCCATGGCGGCGTCCCAGCGGGCGAGGGCCTCGACGGACTGGCGGGGTGCGGTGTGCAGGGCGGAGGCCTGGAGGGTCGCGGCGACCGTGAGTTCGAGGTTCTCCCTGGCCAGGGACGGTACGAGGTACTTGTCGGAGATGACCTCGCCCTGTTCGGTGACCTTGATCTCGCCTTCGAGGGTGCCCCAGGGCTGGGCGAGGATCGCGTCGTGGGAGGGGCCGCCGCCGCGGCCGACGGTGCCGCCGCGGCCGTGGAAGAGGCGCAGCCGTACGCCGTAGCGGTGGGCGACGTCGCGCAGTCGGCGCTGGGCGCGGTGGATCTCCCACTGGCTGGTGGTGATGCCGCCGAACTTGGAGGAGTCGGAGTAGCCGAGCATGACCTCCTGGACGTCGCCCCTCAACGCGACGAGGCGCCGGTAGGACGGGTCGGAGAGCATGTCCTCGAGGATGGTGTCGGCGGCCTTGAGCTCGTCGGTGGTCTCCAGGAGGGGCACGATGCCGATCTTGGCCCAGCCGGCGTGCAGGTCGATGAGGCCGGCCTCGCGGGCGAGGACGGCGGCGGCGAAGACGTCGTCGGCGCCCTGGCACATGGAGATGATGTACGACTCGACGACCTCGGGTCCGAAGATCTCCAGGGCCCGCTTGACGGTCTGGAAGACGCCGAGGGTCTTCTCGCCGGGCGCGTCGACGGGTGCCGGGGTGGGGGCGAGGGGCCTTCTGGACCTGAGTTCCTTGGCGAGGAGCTTGGCGCGGTAGTCGCGGGGCATGTCGGCGTAGCGCCAGGACTCCTCGCCGAGGCGGTCGAAGAGCTGGCCGAGGGCGTGGTGGTGGGCGTCGGCGTGTTCGCGTACGTCCATGGTGGCGAGCTGGAGGCCGAAGGCGGCGAGGGTGCGGATGGTGCGGTTCATGCGGCCTTCGGCGAAGAGGCCGCCGCGGTGTTCGCGCAGGGAGGTCTGGATGAGGGTGAGGTCGGCGAGGAGCTCGCTGGTGCCGAGGTAGTCGCGGCCCGTCTCGTGCGGGGTGCCCTTGGCGAGGCGCTGCTTGGTGTTCTCCAGCTTCTGCCGGATGCAGGTGGCCTTGAGGCGGTAGGGCTCCTCGGCGTTGAGGCGCTTGTAGCGGGGGCTGATCTCGGGGAGGCGTTCCAGGTCGGCCTGGAGGGAGTCGAGGAGTTCCTGGGTGGCGCCGGTGTAGCGGATGGAGTTCGACAGGAAGCCGCGGAGTTCGTCGATGAGTTCCAGGGCGTCGTTGATGCCGTGCTCGTGCTGGAGGATCAGGACGTCCCAGGTGACCTGGGGGGTGACGTTGGGGTTGCCGTCGCGGTCACCGCCGATCCAGGTGCCGAAGGTGAGGGGGCGGGTGTCGTCGGGGAGCTTGACGCCGACGCGCTCCAGTTCGGCGGTCAGGTCCTCCAGGACGTCGCCGACGGCGCCGGCGTGGAGCTCGTCGAGGTAGTAGATGGCGTTGCGGGCCTCGTCGGCGGGCTCGGGGCGGACGACGCGGAGTTCGTCGGTCTGCCATACGAGGTCGATGTTCTCGGCCAGACGGGTGTCGTGGCGGCGGCGGTCGGCCTCGATGACCGGGGTCTCCAGGAGTGCGGCGATGCGCCGGAGCTTGTTGAGGACCGACCGGCGCGCGGCCTCGGTGGGGTGCGCCGTGAACACGGGGCGCACGTTGAGGTGGCGGACCGTCTGGCGCAGGTGCTCGGGGTCGGCGTCCTTCAGCCGGTCGGCGGTACGGGCCAGCAGGCCGCCCTCGGCGGCGCGCTTGGCGCGCAGTTCGCGGCCGCGGTGGACCTGTTCGGTGACATTGGCGAGGTGGAAGTAGGTGGAGAAGGCGCGGACCAGCTTGGCGGCGGTCTCCAGTTCGGTGCCGCGCAGCAGTTCGGCGGCGGCCTCTCCGTCCTCGCGGGTGAGGCGGCGGACCTTTTCGACGAGTTCCAGCAGCTCGGGGCCCTCCTGCCTCACGAGGGTCTCGCCGAGGAGGTCTCCCAGCCGCCGGATGTCGGCGCGCAGTTCGCTGCTCGTCGTGGTGGTCTGGTCGTCGGCACTGCTCACAGGTGCGGCTCCTTGCAGTGTTGAAGCTCGTCCGGGAGGGGAACCCGGTGCCCTGGGCCGCGCGGCAGGCGCCGCATACGGCCCTGACATCCGGGAAAGGAATCAGAGCGGACCGCGCTGTCCGACCGACTCCAGGATAGGTGTCCATGCGGACGCGCATGATTTCGGGCTCTTGCCGCCGGGCGACTCGCTGCCATACTTACGACGCCGTAGGTTACGGAACCGTAGGGACCGTCGTAAGGGAACCCGGGCACGGTTGCGATGGCCTACCCCGGCATCACACCCTCAACCCTCGACCCCACAGGGGACGCCCATGACCACAAGCTCCGATGTGATCGAAGACGCCCCGAAGGCGACCGGCGACACGTCCGTCTCCGCCACGCTGGGCGGGGAGCAGAAGCGCTCGATCGAGCAGATCACGCTGCTGCTCTTCATCACCGTCCCGTTCCTCGCGCTGGTCGCCGCGGTGCCGCTGGCGTGGGGATGGGGGGTGAGCTGGCTGGACCTCGGCATGCTGGTTTTCTTCTACTACCTGGGCTGCCACGGCATCACGATCGGTTTCCACCGGTACTTCACGCACGGCTCCTTCAAGGCCAAGCGTCCTCTGCGGATCGCGCTCGCGATCATGGGGTCGCTGGCGGTGGAGGGGCCCCTGGTCCGCTGGGTGGCGGACCACCGCAAGCACCACAAGTTCTCTGACGCGGAGGGCGATCCGCATTCCCCGTGGCGGTTCGGGGAGACGGTCCCGGCGCTGATGAAGGGCCTGTGGTGGGCGCACATCGCCTGGATGTTCGACGAGGAGCAGACGCCGCAGGACAAGTACGCGCCGGATCTGATCAAGGATCCGGCGATCCGTGCGATCTCCCGCCAGTTCGTGTTCTGGACGATGCTGTCGCTGGCTCTGCCGCCGCTGATCGGTGGTCTGGCGACGATGTCCTGGTGGGGTGCGTTCACCGGGTTCTTCTGGGGCTCACTCGTTCGGGTGGCTCTGCTGCACCATGTGACCTGGTCGATCAACTCGATCTGCCATGCGGTCGGCAAGCGGCCCTTCAAGTCGCGTGACCGTTCGGGCAACGTGTGGTGGCTCGCGGTGCTGTCCTGCGGCGAGTCCTGGCACAACCTGCACCACGCCGACCCGACCTCCGCGCGGCACGGTGTGATGCGCGGCCAGCTGGACTCCTCGGCGCGGATCATCCGCTGGTTCGAGGCGTTCGGCTGGGCGTACGACGTGCGCTGGCCGTCACGCTCGCGTATCGATTCACGCCGTAACACCGGCCAGGACGGCTCTCAGACCCGGAAGGAGTCGGCGAAGGCGGCATGATTGACGCCGTGGCGACCGACTCCAGCAGCACCCCGACGAATGAGAAGCCGCGGCGAGCGCGGCGCACCCGGATGACGGGGGCCGAGCGCCGTCAGCAGCTGCTCGAGATCGGTCGCACCCTGTTTGCCGCCAAGGGCTTCGAGGGCACGTCGGTGGAGGAGATCGCGGCGAAGGCCGGGGTGTCCAAGCCGGTGGTGTACGAGCACTTCGGCGGCAAGGAGGGGCTGTACGCGGTGGTGGTGGACCGTGAGATGCGCCGCCTGCTGGACATGGTGACCAGTTCCCTGACGGCCGGGCATCCCCGCGAGCTGTGCGAGCAGGCGGCCTTCGCGCTCCTGGACTACATCGAGGAGTACACGGACGGTTTCCGCATCCTGGTCCGTGACTCGCCCATCCCGCAGTCCACGGGTTCCTTCGCCTCGTTGATCTCGGACATCGCCACCCAGGTGGAGGACATCCTGGGCCGGGAGTTCAAGTTGCGCGGCTTCGACCCGAAGCTGGCCCCGCTGTACGCGCAGGCCCTGGTCGGCATGGTCGCCCTGACCGGTCAGTGGTGGCTGGACGTGCGCCGTCCGAAGAAGGCGGAGGTCGCGGCGCATCTGGTGAACCTGGCGTGGCACGGCCTGGACGGGCTGGAGGCGAAGCCGCATCTGATCGGGCGCCGCAAGAGCTGAGACAGACGGGCGCTGAGACAGACGGGCGGCGGGGCCCCGTGCGAGGTCCCGCCGCGTGTTTCCGTCCGCGTCAGTGCTTGAAGACGTCCTTGGTCTTCTCCTTGGCCTGGCGGGCGTCGCCCTTCGCCTGCTGGGCCTTGCCCTCGGCGGTCATGCTCTCGTTGCCGACGGCGCGCCCCACCGCCTCCTTGGCCTTGCCCTTGGCCTGTTCCATCTTGCCCTTGGCCTTCTGGTCCTTCGCCACCGTCGATCACTCCTGGTCAAGTCGGACTTCGGTGTCACCACGGCGGGTAACCGTTCCGGCGCGGGGCAAACCCGGGTCGGCGCCCCGGCCGAGGAACTCCAACCGGTTGCCCACGGGGTCCTCGGAGTAGAAGCGCCGGTGGCCGGGCAGGTTGTCGTCCCACTCCACGTGCGCACCGTGCGCCCGCAGCCGCTCGGCGTACCGCTCGATCCCGTTGACCCGCAGCCCTGGGTGGGCCTTGTGCGCAGGCCGGAAGGCGGCCTCGATCCCCAGGTGCAGCTGCACGGACCCCGCCTGGAACCAGCACCCTCCCCGCGCCGCGAGCACCGGCGGCTTGGGGATCTCGGTCATCCCCAGGACGTCGACGTAGTACGCGCGCAGCCGGTCCTCGGAGCCGGGCGGTGCGGCGAGCTGGACGTGGTCGACGGCGGTGATCACGTTCACGCCTCCTTGCGGGCCACGGCGAAGATCCGGCGGAAGGGGAACGCCGTACCGTGCGCGCCGGCCGGATAGGCCTTCCGCAGGGCGGTCCGGTACTCGTCCAGGAAGGCGTCCCGGGCCGCCGGGTCGTCGGCGAGGGCGGTGAGGACGGGGCGCAGGCCGGTGCCCTTCACCCAGTCGAGGACCGGGTCCTCGCCGGTGAGGAGATGGACGTACGTCGTCTCCCAGACGTCCGCCGTGCAGCCGAGGGCGGTCAGCTGCTCCAGGTAGGTCTCGGGCGGAAGGACGGCGTCCTCGTGGCGGAGGGTGTCGGCGAGGCGCTCCTTCCAGGGGGCGGAGCCGGCGAGTTCGCGCATGAGCCGGTGGCTGGGGGCGCCGAAGTTGCCGGGGACCTGGAAGGCGAAGGTGCCGCCGGGCTTCAGGCCCGCGATCCACTCCCCGAAGCGCTGCGGGTGGCCGGGGACCCACTGGAGGGTGGCATTGCTGACGATCAGGTCGTACGGCTGTGCCGGCGCCCAGGTGCGGGCGTCGGCGGGGGCGAAGTCGAGGTGGCCGCCGCCGGGGGTGGGGCCTGCGTGGTCGACGTGCGCCTTGTCGAGCATCTCGGGTGAGTTGTCGTAACCGGTGATGTGGGCGGCGGGCCAGCGGTCGGCCAGGAAGACGGTGACGTTGCCGGGGCCGCAGCCGAGGTCGGCGATGCGTGGCGGGTCGGTGGGCAGGGCCGGGACGCGGGCGAGGAGGTCGGCGAAGGGGCGGGCGCGGTGGCCGGCGTGGCGGAGGTACTGGGTGGGGTCCCAGGTGGGGGTGCTCATGTCTCCATACCTTCCCCGCCGACTTCTCTCGATGTCAAGAGACTCGACGTCAAGAGACTTCACATCGACACAACCACTACACTGATCGTCATGGAGGACGAGGTCGATCGACTGGTCGCAGCGTGGCGCCGGGAGCGTCCGGACCTCGACGTGGAACCGCTCGAGGTGCTCAGCCGGGTGAGCAGACTGGCCCGGCATCTGGACCGGGCGCGCCGGCTGGCCTTCGCCGAGCACAGCCTGGAGCCCTGGGAGTTCGACGTGCTGACGGCGCTCAGGCGCGCGGGCACGCCGTATCAGCTCTCGCCGGGGCAGCTGCTGACGCAGACCCTGGTCACCTCGGGCACGATGACGAACCGCATCGACCGCCTGGCGAAGAAGGGCCTGGTGGAGCGGCTGCCCGACCCGAGCGACCGCCGCGGCGTGCTGGTGCGGCTGACGCACGAGGGCCGGGACCGCGCGGACCAGGCCCTGGCGGGACTGCTCGACCAGGAGCGTGCGATTCTCGGCGAGCTGTCGCGCGCCCAGCGCGGTGAACTGGCGGGGCTGCTGCGGCAGCTGACCGCCCCGTTCGACAACATCCCCGGCTAGGCGCTCCGCTGGGAGAGCCGTGTGGGTAGTGCCGCCATGGGTTGTCCTGTGGCAGCGGGTTCGTCGTGGCTTGTCGCGCCGGTCCCCGCGCCCCTTCAGGGCGCTCCCGGGCGCCGGTGCTGATCAGGCGCTGCTGCTCTCCTCCACCCGGCCGGCAGGCCCCAGGTCGACCGGGCCGACCCCCGCGCGCCGCGCCAGTGCGACCGCGGCCAGGGTCGAGTGGACGCCCAGTTTGCCGAGGACGTTCTGCATATGGGTGCGGACGGTGTGCGGGGAGAGGAACAGGCGCTCGGCGACGGCCTTGCGGCCCAGCCCGGCGACCATGCACCGCAGCACTTCCCGCTCCCTCGGCGTGAGGGACTCCACCAGCCGCTCGCTCTCGGTGCGGTGCTTGCGCGCGGCCGTCAGCTCCCGGAGGACGCCCGTGAGCAGGGCGGGCGGCAGATGCGTCTCGTCGCGCAGGACACCCCGGATGACGTTGAGCAGCCGGGACAGCGAGCAGTCCTTGGCGACCCAGCCGGAGGCCCCGGCCTGGAGGGCGAGCGCGGCACGCCGCGGATCGTCCTTCTCGGCGAGCACGACGATCCGTACCCCCGGCTGCCCGGACCGCACGCCGGCGACCAGCGAGATCCCGTCGACCAGCCCCTCCTCATTGCCCTCCTGGACGGGTACGGCGGGCCGTACGCCCGGCACGTTGCCGCCCAGGTCGGAGTCGACGAGCAGCACGTCGAAGCGGCGGCCCTCGGCTGCCGCGCGCTCCAGGCTGCGCAGCGCGGCGGGACCGCTGCCGGCGGCGGAGACGTCGACGTCGGGCTCGGCCGCAAGGGCGGCGGCGAGCGACTCGGCGAAGATGCGATGGTCGTCGACGACCAGGACTCGGATGCGAACCACGAAACCCCCTTCCCCAAGCTCTCGAAGAGCAGGGGATACCCCATTGTCGGGAGACGGCACGGGCGCAGGTACGGCACCCGAAGCATCCCAGGTCGTCTGTGACCACCTGGGACCGGAACGGCACACCGCACGGCCGCCGCCGTGCGGAAACTGCTACCCCCACTTCGGGTGTCGTACCCGACTGTCTCGCCCCCTGATCGGCACCGGCCCCCACCGGTGCTGTTCATCAGGGTACGGCCGGGGGCCAGGAGCGGAAGGCAATTCGCAGAACTGGCCGGCCGACGCGTTTATCGTGAGCCGCATGTTTCGTCTTGAGACAGAAGTCGACAGGACCCGGCGCGATCTTCTCCGTTCCCGGCTGCGCGACAGCAACACGAAGGCCTCCCCCGTGCTGCGCGCCCTGCGCGGCACCCCGGCCGAACGTGAACGTCCGCTCCACGTCTGGGTGTTGGACGAGCAGGACGGGCTGGCCGCGGGCCTGGTGGGCCACACCTGGACGACCTGGCTGCACGTCGCCCTCCTGTGGGTGGACGAGCGGTGGCGGGGCGCGGGCCTTGGCTCACGGCTGCTGGCGGAGGCGGAACGGATCGCGCACGACGAACGGGGCTGCGCCTCGGCCCGGCTGGAGACCTGGGACTTCCAGGCGCCGGGGTTCTACCGGAAGCAGGGGTACGAGGTGGTGTGCGTGATCCCCGACTATCCGCCGGGGATCACCGAATACACGCTGACGAAACGGCTCAGCTGAGCCTGCGTGCTCCTGCCGCGGGTACCGCCTCGAACACCCTCGGAGCCGTGTAACCGCCGGAGGCGAACGCCTCTTCGACCGCCTTGGTGATGGTGTCCACGTCGGACGCCTCCGCCAGGACGATGGCCGAGCCGCCGAAGCCGCCGCCGGTCATGCGGGCGCCGAGCGCGCCGGAGGCGAGGGCCGTCTCGACGACCAGGTCCAGCTCCGGGCAGGAGATGCGGAAGTCGTCGCGCAGGGAGGCGTGGCCGGCGATCAGGACCGGGCCGATCGCCCGGGTCTCGCCCGCCTCCAGCAGGGCGACGACCTTCTCCACCCGCTCGTCCTCCGTGACGACGTGGCGGACCAGGCGGACCGCCTCCTCGTCGTCGCCCAACCGCTCCAGCGCGGCGTCGAGTTCCGCGTACGGGACGTCCCGCAGCGCGTCGACGCCCAGCAGGGCCGCGCCCCGCTCGCAGCCCGCGCGCCGCTTGCCGTACTCGCCGTCGCTGTGGGCGTGCTTGACGCGGGTGTCCACCACCAGCAGCCGCATGCCCTCCGCGGCCAGGTCGAAGGGGATCTGCTTCTGGGAGAGGTCCCGGGTGTCGAGGAAGAGCGCGTGGCCCTCCTCGCAGCAGGCGGAGGCCGTCTGGTCCATGATGCCGGTGGGCGCGCCGACGTAGACGTTCTCCGCGCGCTGGCACAGGCGGGCCAGCTGCCAGCGCTGGAGGCCCAGTTCGTACAGGTCGTTCAGGGCCAGGGCCACGACGACCTCCAGCGCCGCCGAGGAGGACAGGCCCGCGCCGGACGGGACGGTGGACGACAGGTGGATGTCCGCGCCGGTCACCGCGTGGCCGGCCTCGCGCAGGGCCCAGACGACACCCGCCGGGTAGGCGGTCCAGTTGCGGTCCGACTCCGGGGCCAGCTCGTCCAGCCGGAGTTCCACGACCCCGCCCTCGACGTCCGCCGAGTGCAGGCGAAGGACGCCGTCGGTGCGGCGGGAGACCGCCGCCACCGCCGTGTGCGGCAGCGCGAAGGGCATCACGAAGCCGTCGTTGTAGTCGGTGTGCTCACCGATGAGGTTGACGCGGCCCGGCGCCGACCAGACACCTTCGGGCGCGGATCCGTAGAGCTCCACGAAACCGTCCCGCACCTGCACTGCGCCCACTACTGCTCCCTTGCTGTGCTGATGGACTGCGCGAACTCCCACGCGTCCGCCACGATCCCCGCGAGGTCCGCGCGGGACGGGTTCCAGCCCAGTTTCTCGCGGGCCGCGGCGGCCGAGGCCACCAGGACCGCCGGGTCACCGCCGCGGCGCGGGGCCACGACCTCGGGGATCGGGTGGCCGGTGACCTGCCGGACCGTCTCGATGACCTGGCGGACCGAGAAGCCCTCGCCGTTGCCCAGGTTGCAGATGAGGTGCTCGCCGGGGGTGGCGGCCTTCAGTGCGAGCAGGTGGGCGTCGGCGAGGTCCGCGACGTGGATGTAGTCGCGGACGCAGGTGCCGTCCGGGGTCGGGTAGTCGTCGCCGAAGACCGAGATGGCGTCCCGCCTGCCCTGCGCGACCTGCAGCACCAGCGGGATCAGGTGCGACTCGGGGTCGTGCCGCTCGCCCTGCCTGCCGTAGGCGCCCGCCACGTTGAAGTAGCGCAGCGAGACCGCGCCCAGGCCGTGCGCCGCGGCCTCGCCGGTGATCATGTGGTCGACGGCCAGCTTCGTGGCGCCGTACGGGTTGGTCGGCGAGGTGGGCGCCGACTCGACGATCGGGACCTCCTTCGGCTCGCCGTACGTGGCGGCCGTGGAGGAGAAGACCAGCTTGCGGACGCCGGCCTCGCGCATCGCGCCGAGCAGCGCCAGCGTGCCGGTGACGTTGTTGTCCCAGTACTTCTCGGGCTTCACGACCGACTCGCCGACCTGCGAGAACGCGGCGAAGTGCAGGACCGCGTCATAGGAGGAGTCCAGCCATTTGGCGGCGTCGCGGATGTCGCCCTCGATGAAGGCGGCGCCCGCCGGGACCCCCTCGCGGAAGCCGGTCGTCAGGTTGTCGAGGACCGTGACCTCGTGGCCCGCCTCCAGCAGATGCTGGGCGACCACGCTGCCCACATAGCCCGCGCCCCCGGTGACCAGGTACTTACCGCTCATCAACTCGCTACCTCTCGCAGTCGCTCGGCCGCGCGCTCCGGCGGCACGTCGTTGATGAACACACTCATGCCGGACTCGGAACCCGCGAGGAACTTCAGCTTGCCGGAGGTTCGGCGGATGGTGAAAAGCTCGAGGTGGAGCGCGAAGTCGTCACGGCCCACGCCCTCGAAGTCCGCGAGCTGACCGAACGGGGCCTGGTGCCAGGCCGTGATGTACGGCGTCGGCGGCTCGTTCTCACCGAAGATCCGGTCGAAGCGCCTCAAGAGTTCCAGATAGACCTTGGGGAACTCTGTGCGTGCCTCCTCGTCCAGGCCGAGCAGGTCGGGCACGCGGCGCTTGGGGTACAGGTGCACCTCGTACGGCCAGTGCGCCGCGTACGGCACGAACGCCAGCCAGTGTTCACTCTCCAGGACGACACGCTCACCGGCGAGTTCGCTCTGCAGGACGTGGTCGAAGAGGTTCTCCCCGCCCGTCGCCTCCTTGTGCTGGGCGACCTGGCGCAGCATCAGGGCGGTGCGGGGCGTCGTGAACGGGTACGCGTAGATCTGGCCGTGCGGATGTCCGAGCGTCACGCCGATCTCCGCGCCCCGGTTCTCGAAGCAGAACACCTGCTCCACGGAGGGGAGATGCGACAGCTCGGACGTACGGTCCGTCCATGCCTCCAGGACCAGCGCCGCCTGCTCCTCGGTGAGGTCGGCGAAGGACGCGTTGTGGTCGGAGGTGAAGCAGACGACCTCGCAGCGGCCCGAGTCGCCGGCCAGCGAGGGGAAGCGGTTCTCGAAGACGACCACGTCGTACGACGAGTCCGGGATCTCGCTCAGTCTGCCGTCCCGGGAGGGGCACAGCGGGCACTCGTCGGCCGGCGGGTGGTAGGTGCGGCCCTGGCGGTGCGAGGCGACGGCGACCGCGTCGCCGAGCAGCGGGTCACGGCGGATCTCGGAGGTCGTGACGGTCCGCTCCAGCGGCCGGTGGTCCACCGCGTCGCGCACGTGGTCGTCGCGCAGGTCGTAGTAGATCAACTCGCGACCGTCGGCCAGGCGGGTCGAGGTCTTCTTCACTGCGGACTCCCTATTCGAGCCACATCAATCATCAAACAGAACCAAACACATTGGAACATCGCCCCCTCACATCCGTCAACATCACAATCCAACAAAGAGCATCAACAGAAGTGTTCAGATATTGAACACGGAGGCGTAGGTTCCGCTCTGTATCAGTTCACGCGACGAAGCGAGTACTTATGCAAACCCCCACATACCAGGTCATTGACCTGGCCGCCGAGCTACGACTCCCCACGAACGGGCTCGACTACACGATCCTCGCCATCTACTTCGCCGTCGTCCTCGGCATCGGATTCGCCGCCCGCAGATCGGTGAAGACCAGCCTCGACTTCTTCCTCTCGGGGCGCTCCCTGCCCGCCTGGATCACCGGTCTCGCGTTCATCTCGGCCAACCTGGCCGCCACCGAGATCCTGGGCATGGCCGCGAACAGCGCGCAGTACGGCGCCTACACCGTGCACTGGTACTGGATCGGCGCCATCCCCGCCATGGTCTTCCTCGGCCTGGTGATGATGCCCTTCTACTACGGAAGCAAGGTGCGCTCGGTCCCCGAGATGCTGCTGCTCCGCTTCGACAAGTGGGCACATCTGCTGAGTTCGATCCTGTTCGCGTTCGCCGCCATCCTGATCGCCGGTGTGAACCTCTACGCCCTCGCCATCGTCGTCGAGGCACTCCTCGGCTGGCCGCAGTGGGTGGCGATCGTGGTCGCCGGCGCCTTCGTGCTGGCGTACATCACGCTCGGCGGGCTCTCCTCCGCGATCTACAACGAGGTGCTGCAGTTCTTCGTGATCCTCGCCGCCCTGATCCCGATCGTGGTGCTGGGGCTGAAGAAGGTCGGCGGCTGGGGCGGGCTGACCGACAAGCTCACCGCGAGCCACGGCGCGAACTTCACCACCGCCTGGGGCGGCACCGGCATCGGCAGCAGCAACCCGCTCGGCGCGAACTGGCTGACCATCGTGCTCGGCCTCGGCTTCGTGCTGTCCTTCGGCTACTGGACGACGAACTTCGCCGAGGTGCAGCGCGCCCTGTCCGCGAAGAACCTCTCCGCCGGGCAGCGCACCCCGCTGATCGCCGCGTACCCGAAGATCTTCATCGTCTTCCTGGTGATGATCCCGGGCCTGGTGGCCGCCGCGCTGGTCCCCGGCTTCGGCACCTCCAAGTCCGGCTACCAGTACAACGACGCCATCCCCTACCTGATGCAGGAACTGCTGCCCAACGGCGTGCTCGGCATCGCGGTCACCGGACTGCTGGCGGCCTTCATGGCGGGCATGGCGGCGAACGTGTCGTCCTTCAACACGGTGTTCACCAACGACATCTGGGGGCGGTACGTGGTCAAGGGCCGCGAGGACGAGTACTACGTCCGCTTCGGCCGCCTGATCACGGTGATCGGCGTCTGCGCCTCGGTCGGCACGGCCTTCCTGGCCTCGTCGTTCTCGAACATCATGAGCTACCTCCAGACGCTGTTCTCCTTCTTCAACGTGCCGATGTTCGTCGTCTTCATCGTCGGCATGTTCTGGAGGCGCGCATCCGCCAAGTCCGGCTTCTGGGGCCTGCTCGCCGGCACCGTGGCCGCGATGGTGAACTACTTCGTGATCTACAAGAGGGGCATCATCGACATCCCCTCCGACCAGGGCGCCAACTTCGTCTCCGCGATCGTCGGCTTCGTGGCAGGCGCCGTGGTGATGGTCGTCGTGTCGCTGTTCACTCGGCCGAAGCCGGCCGAGGAGTTGGAGGGGCTGGTCTACGGCACCACCTCACCCGGCATGTCCGAGCCGCCCGCCGCCGGCGACGACGCCTGGTACCGCCGGCCGGCCCTGCTGGGCTGGGGCGCGGTCGTCCTCGCCGCCGCCTGCTACATCCCGTTCTCGTTCTGATCGAGGGAGGATCGATTCACCATGACTGATCAGCACGGGTACTCAGAGCATGACGTGCAGCGCGAAGTCACCGAGCTCCAGGAGAAGTCGGCGACGGCGGCTCGCATCTTCGATCTGCGGCGCATCATCGGCGGGTTGTTCGTGGTCTACGGCGTGATCGTCATGATCGCCGGGATCACCGATGACCAGGCCGCGATCGACAAGGCGCAGGGGGTCAACATCAATCTGTGGACCGGGATCGCGATGTTGGTTCTGGGGGTGTTCTTCCTGGTGTGGCTGAAGTTGCGGCCAGCGGCCCCGCCTGTTCCTCCGGAGGAGGAGCGGGCGGAGTAGCGCCGTAGGGCTTGCGGTTGTCTGCCGGGTGCGGGGGCGTGGGGGCTGGCCGCGCCCGCGCGGCGGAGCCGCATGGTGTCACAGCCCCGCGCCCCTTCAGGGCGCGGGTGCTGCCCTACAGCTCCGAGCCCGCCGCCCCGGCGTCCGACGGAGCCGAATGCGGCACGGGCCCTGCTCTGTCCAGCAGGCCCGTCCTCGCCGCCAGGGCCGCTGCCTCCAGTCGGGAGCCCACGCCCAGTTTCATCAGGACGCGCTGGACGTGGGTGCGGGCGGTGCTCGGGGCGATGCCCATGCCGGCCGCGATCAGGCGGGTGTCCTCGCCGTCGGCGACCCTGACCAGGACCTCGACCTCCCTCGGGGTGAGCATCTGGAGCAGACGCTGGCCCTCGTCGTCCGGCTGGGCGGCCGGGTTCAGCAACTCGCTGAAGGCCCCTTGCAGCAGCTGCGGGGCCACCGCCGCCTCGCCCGCCCTCGCCTTCATGATGGCGCGCTCGACGCCCTCTATGCGCTCGTCATGGCGTACGTAGCCCGAGGCGCCGGCGGCGAAGGCGGCGGCTATGCCGCGTGGGCTCGGTACCGGGCCCAGGACCAGGACCGCCACCTGCGGACGCTCCCGTTTGATCTTCACCACCGGGTCGAAGATGCCCGGCTCGGCCGGAGTCGCCGTACCCAGCAGGCACACCTCCGGCGCACGGGTGATCACCAGCTCCGCCGCGCCCGCGGCAGGCGCCGCCGCGGCGAGCACCCGGTGCCCGCGCAGCTTCAACGCCGAGGCCAGCGCCTCGGCGAGCAGTCGGTGGTCGTCGACCACCATGAGCCGCACTCCCATCGAGCAACCCCCCAGTCCCCCCGATGGATCCCCATGGATGCAGCACTATGGATGCCCACCGGCCCGCGCGGACAGGAGCCCCCTCCCGGCTCCCCCGCTCTTCATGCCCCCGGAAGCTACACGCTTGTTCGACATTGCGCTCCCCCTACCGGTGAGAACTGCCCCTGATCGACGGAATTTCTGGCTTTCCGCGCATTCGAGGGTGATGGGCGGTACGCGCACGGCCCCGCCCCTGACCAGGGACGGGGCCGCAGCTGTCGAGCAGTGGTTCAGCCGCCGGCGCCGAGCGCCAGCGCGAGGACCTTCTCCCCCGAGACCGAACTCGTCAGCTTGTCGGCGAACTGGCCGGCCAGGTACAGACGGCCCTGCGAGTAGAGGATCTCGGAGTAGTCGGGCGACATGGTGCCCTCCAGGTCCCGAACCGACCCCGCCGCCGGATTCTCCAGCAGCTTGGTCTCCTTGAAGGAGCCGCCGTCGATGCTGACCACCTGACCACCCTTGTTGTACGGCGGGTGCTTGTACGCGATCACATTGCCGCCGTCCATGCGCAGCGGGGTGATCGTGTAGCCGTCGCCGGCGTCGGCGCGCTGACCGTTCTGCTTTCCGGTGGCCAGGTCGAACGCGACGATCTCGTTGGTCCGGCTGTAGTCCCCGGTGCCGTCGTGCTCCTCGGTCGGCAGATACAGCCTGCCGTTGCCGACCGCGACTCCGGTGCAGTGCTCGAGCTCGGAGATCGCGTCGCATTTGGCCGCATAGTCCTTGCCCGGCGCCGAGATGCGGGTGATCAGCTTGCCGGTCTTGTTGTCGATGGAGAAGAAGTCGGAGATCTCACTGCCGTCGCCCGCGCTGTGGCCGACGTCGGCCGCCACGACCAGCGGGTTCGTCGACACGACGGCGGCGTACTCGATGCCGGTGGCCAGCTTGTACTCCGAGATCGGCTCCCCGGAGCGCGGGTCGAGGGTCTGGATGTGCAGCTGCGGATCGGTGAACGAGCCGCACCTGAGCACCGCGACCAGCTTCTCGCCGCCGCCGTACCCGGCGTCGATGCAGGTGCCCTTCGGCTTGGGGGCCCACAGCTGCCTGCCGCCGGTGAGGTCGAAGGCGACGCCTCCGTAGTCGCCGCCCGCGGCGACCGTGTTCGCGCTGACGGTGACGTTCTCGAAGGTCATCGCCCGGCCGCCGGCGCCGAGCGACTTGGTCCACAGCTTCTTGCCCGCGTCCAGATCGATCGCCGCGACCTGGCTGCACCCCTCGGACCTGCCCTTCGCCGGCATCCTGGGCTGGAAGACGACGGCCGTCCGGTCGTCGTCGGTGGTGTGCGTGCTGACCGCGCAGACCGGGCCGGGCAGCTTGATCGTCCACAGCTTGGCGCCCTTGTCGCGGTCGTACGCGTTGATCTCGGCGACGCCGCTCTTCACATACGCCTTGTCCGTGAGCCACGAACCGGCGACGACGGTGGTGTCGTCGACATGGGGCATCGGGACCTTGAACAGCAGCTGCGAGCCGGTGTGGGCGGGGACCTTCTCCTCGCCCTTGGCCGTGCTGCCGCCGGTACCTCCGGCGGCGCCGCCGCTTGAGGTCGCTTTGTCGTTCTTCTTGCCGTCGTCCTTGCCGGACGAGGCGTACCAGACGCCCCCGGCGACGAGCAGCGCGACGGCGACGACCGAGGCGATGATGATCGCCGCCTGCCCGCCGCCCTTGCGCCCGCCGCCGGGCTGCCCCGGCTGCGCGTACGGCGGCGCGGGCGGCTGCGGGTACCCGTAACCGGCCTGCGGGCCGTAGGGGTTCGGCGGCTGCCCGTAGGGCGGTGTGGGCTGGGCGTAGGGCGGTGCGGGCTGGGCGTAGGGATTGGGCTGCTGCGGAGCCTGCGGCGCCTGGGGGTAGCCGTATCCCGGCTGCTGCGGGGGCGGCTGCGGCGGGCGCTGGTCCTGGGGCGGGCCGAAGCCGCCCTGCGGGGGCTGGTGGGGCGGTGGGGGCGGGGGCTGGGTCATGGCGTGGGTACCTCGTGAGCGGACGGCGGGGACGACGGGGCCTGGGGAGAGGTCACTTGCCGTAGGCGAGCATCAACTTGCCCTTCGAGTTGTCGTCTCCGCTGATCCGGGTGGGCGAGAGGTAGAAGCGTCCGTCGACCCAGTCGAAGGCCTTGGTGAACAGGGCGCTCTCCAAGGCCGCCGTGCTCTGCGGGTTCTGCAGCAGCTTCACCGGCGTGTGGCCGGCGCCGCTCGTCGCGATCGCCACGACCTGGCCGCCCGCGTCGTACGAGGGCTGCACATAGGCGATGAGCCTGCCGCCCTCGACCTTGATCGGCAGCATCGACTCGTCCGCCGGGGACTTGACGCGCCACTTCTCCTTGCCGTTCGCGAGGTTGATCGCGACGATCTCGTTCGGCCCGGTGGTGGCGTCGGTCGGCAGGTAGAGGGTGTTCGCGTCGGCGGTCACGCCCTTGCAGCCCTGCAGATCCCGTTCGAGGAGCGCCCAGCCGCACTGGGGGGCGAAGTTCTCGTCGAAGCCGACCTGCGAGCGGAACCTGCCGTTCGAGTCGAAGGTCGAGATGTTCCAGGCCTTCTTGTCCTGGTTGGTGCTGTAGACGACCAGTGGGTCGACGGAGTACGTCCGCGCGACCGACCAGCCCTTGTCGAACTTCTGCGTCCACCTGGCCCTGCCGGTCGCCGGGTCGAGCTCCTGGATCTCGTCGTGCTCGTTCGGCTCGCTGGCGTTGCAGGTCGCGACGGAGATCAGCCTGCTGCCGCCGGCGAAGGCGGTCGGGAAGCAGGCGCTGCCGTACTTCTTCTTGTCGAACAGCTTCTTCCCGCTGTCGATGTCGTACGCCACCCCGGACTGCGAGCGGCCCACCAGCACCGTCCGGCCGCTGATGGACAGGGAGACGGTCAGGGTGCTGTCGAACAGCGCGCCCTCGGGGAGCGTGCCGCTCCAGCCCTTGGCGCCGGTGCCGAGGTCGAGTTGCTGGAGCTGGTTGCACTTGGCGCGCTGGCCGGTGCCGCTCTCGTAGGCCACCACGATCTTGTCGTCGGCCGACTTCTGCGGGGTGACCGCGCAGATCTTCTGCGGGAAGGCGACGGTGTCCCAGGCCGGACTGCCGTCGGCCACGTCGTAGGCGAAGATCTGTTTGTACGCCGCCTTCACGGCCGCCTTGTCGGTGATCCACATGCCGGGGGCCTCGGCGCCCGCACCGGGCGCGTCCGGGGGCGACTTGTACCAGAGCACCTTCGCCTCGCTCGTCCTGCGGCTCGCGTTGAAGCCCTGCGGGTCGGAACCGCCGCCCGAGCCGGACGCGGTGGGCTTCGCGTCGTCGCTCTGCCCGGCGACCGGCTTCTTGTCGTCGCCGCCGCTGCTGGTCACGGCGTAGACGGCGGTGCCGATGACGGCCAGCGCGGCGACGGCCGCCGCGATCACCAGGCCCGGCCTGCCCTTGAAGGGGTTGCCGGAGCCGGGCGGCGGGGTGCCGGGCGCGCCGGGGTACTGGGGCTGCGGCGGATAGCCGTAACCGGGCTGCGCACCGTACGGGCCGGGGTGCTGCGGCTGGCCGTAGGGGCCGGGTTGTTGGGGGTACTGGCCCGGTTGGCCGTAAGGACCCGGCTGCTGCGGGGGCTGCTGGGGTGGGAGCGGGGGCGGTGGTCCGAAACCGCCCTGCGGTGCTCCGAAACCGCCGTACGGCGGCTGGTCGGGCGGCTGGGTCATCAGCGCGTCCCCCCGTTCAGTCACTGATTTTTAGCCAAGTCCTCTTTCTATCACCTACAACTGACAGCACACCGGGCCGGTTCAGCCCCTGTTCCCAAGGGAGAACCGGCCCGTGATGCCGCCGTTATGAGCCTTCACGCAGCCTTCACGCGTCTTCGGCGAGTTCCAGCCAGCGCAGTTCCAGGTCCTCGCGCTCCCCGGCCAAGTCCCGCAGCTGGGCGTCGAGTTCGGCGACCTTGGCGAAGTCGGTCGCGTTCTCGGCGATCTGGGCGTGCAGCTTGGTCTCCTTCTCGGAGACCTTGTCCAACTGCCGCTCGATCTTCTGGAGTTCCTTCTTCGCGGCGCGCTGGTCGGCGGCGCTCTTCTCGGCGGCGGGCCTGGCCGCGACGGGCGAGGCGGCCGCGACCGCCTCCTCCATCTTCCGGCGCCGCTCCAGGTACTCGTCGATGCCGCGCGGCAGCATCCGCAGGGTGGCGTCACCGAGCAGCGCGAACACGCGGTCGGTGGTGCGCTCGACGAAGAACCGGTCGTGGGAGATGACGATCATCGAGCCGGGCCAGCCGTCGAGGAGGTCCTCCAGCTGGGTCAGGGTCTCGATGTCGAGGTCGTTGGTGGGCTCGTCGAGGAAGAGGACGTTGGGCTCGTCCATCAGCAGGCGCAGCAGCTGGAGGCGGCGGCGCTCACCGCCGGACAGGTCGCCGACGGGCGTCCACTGCTTCTCCTTGTTGAAGCCGAACGTCTCGCACAGCTGCCCGGCGGTCATCTCCCGCCCCTTGCCGAGGTCGACCCGCTCGCGCACCTGCTGCACGGCCTCCAGGACCCGCAGCTGCGGGTTGAGTTCGGCGACCTCCTGGGAGAGGTAGGCCAGCTTGACGGTCTTGCCGACGACGACCCGCCCGCCGGCGGGCTGCGCCTCGCCCTCGGTGCGCGCGGCCTCCGCCATGGCCCGCAGCAGGGAGGTCTTGCCGGCGCCGTTGACGCCGACCAGGCCGATGCGGTCGCCGGGGCCGAGCTGCCAGGTGACGTGCTTGAGCAGCACCTTGGGCCCGGCCTGCACGGTGACGTCTTCCAGGTCGAAGACGGACTTCCCGAGCCGCGAGGAGGCGAACTTCATCAGCTCGCTGCTGTCCCGGGGCGGCGGTACGTCCTTGATGAGCTCGTTGGCGGCCTCCACGCGGAAGCGGGGCTTCGACGTACGGGCGGGCGCACCGCGCCGCAGCCAGGCCAGCTCCTTGCGGACGAGGTTCTGCCGCTTGACCTCCTCGGTGGCGGCGATGCGCTCGCGCTCGGCGCGCGCGAAGACGTAGTCGGAGTAGCCGCCCTCGTACTCGTACACATCGCCCTTCTGCACGTCCCACATGCGGGTGCAGACCTGGTCGAGGAACCAGCGGTCGTGGGTGACGCAGACGAGCGCGGAGCGGCGCTCGCGCAGATGGCGGGCGAGCCAGGCGATGCCCTCGACGTCGAGGTGGTTCGTCGGCTCGTCGAGGACGATCAGGTCCTGCTCCTCGATGAGCAGCTTCGCGAGCGCGATACGGCGCCGCTCGCCGCCGGAGAGCGGTGCGATGACGGTGTCCAGCCCCTGCGGGAAGCCGGGCAGGTCGAGCCCGCCGAACAAGCCCGTCAGCACGTCCCGGATCTTGGCGTTGCCCGCCCACTCGTGGTCCTCCATGTCCCGGATGACCTCGTGCCGGACGGTGGCCTGCGGGTCGAGGGAGTCGTGCTGGGTCAGCACGCCGAGGCGGAGCCCGCCGGAGTGGGTGACCCGCCCGGTGTCGGCGTCCTCCAGCTTGGCCAGCATGCGGATCAGGGTGGTCTTGCCGTCGCCGTTGCGCCCGACCACCCCGATCCGGTCGCCTTCGGAGACGCCGAGGGAGACGCCGTCGAGGAGGGCACGAGTGCCGTACACCTTGCTGACGTTCTCGACATTGACCAGGTTGACGGCCATTACGCTCCTGCCCAGGGGGCTGTGTTTCGACATGCGGCTCCGCCGCGGGGGTCAGCCTCCCAGCCTAATGTGCGCCGGTCGGTGACCGATCCCGCGGCGAATCACCGCAGATCAGCGGGAAGCGGCCGCGCGGATCTCGCCGAGCAGGTCGTACATCACCTGGCCGGGGCACTCGGTGGCGAAGTAGTCGCGGTGGCCGCCGATGGTGTTCGTGTCCTTCTTCGTGCCGTTGACGGGGTTCACGTAGGTGACCCTCGCCTGGGGGTCGAGGCCCTTGAACCGGCAGATGACCTTGATCAGCCGGATCAGGGAGTCCTTGGCCGCGTCCGTGGGGCCGTTCTCCGTGAGCGTGCCGAGGAGGGCGATGCCGAGGGCGCCGGAGTTGTAGCCCACGGAGTGGAAGCCGGTGACGAGGTCGCCGTCCGGGTTGAAGGCGGGGATGCCGTCGTCGCCGGAGTACCGGCCCTCGTAGACGGTGCCGGACTCGTCGATGAGGAAGTGGTAGCCGATGTCGCCCCAGTCGTTGGTGATCGCGTGGAGCTCGTAGATCGCGCGTACCGTCGCGGCGGGGTCGGGATCGTTGTTCGGCGTGGCGGTGTGGTGGACCGTGATGATCTGCAACGGGTAGTACTTCTCGGGCGAGTTGACCTTGCCGTCCTTGTACCGCTTGGACTCGTCGGCACCCCACGCCGGGCGGGAGAGGTAGCGCACACCACGTACGCGTGTCGGCTCGCTGGGTACGTGGAAGGTGCGGCCGGGGCCGTCGGTGACGTCGATCGCCAGCGAGGCCACGTCGGACACTCCGCCCGAGGCCTTCACCTCATAGGCGGTGGCGTTCTGGGCCGCCACCAGCGCGCTGCCCCCGTCCTCGACGGCCGAGCAGCCCGCGGTCACGGTCTGCCAGTCACCGTCCGCGAGGCGGATCTCGGCGCCGTCCTTCGCGCCGGACCAGCGCACACCGACGTAGGAGGCGGCGAAGGCGGTGGTGGCCTCGCCGGTGCCGGTGGCGGCCTCGGTGCGGGTGGCGGGGAACTTCTCCGGGGTCGTACCGGAGGCGCCCGATCCGGACCCGCCGGTGCCGGTGCCGTCACCGTCGCCGGAGCCGGAGTCGGTGGCCGCGAAGACCGCCGGGGTCACGGCGGCCGCGCCGGCCACGGCCGCGGCGGCACCGATCACGCCACGACGGGACAGAGAGCGCTTCCTACGATGGGCAGGGGAGGGTGTGGGGGATTCGGACACGTGCGTGACCCTTCGGCTGTGCAATTGGCGTTGACGCGCCACACCAGGCGCTTGAAAGCTCAACCGACCCTATTGGCCCCACCCGCCCCACCAGTACTGCGTTTGCAGTAAATCCGCGTGGAAATCCGACACGTCCGTGTGGAGATCGGGCGAAGATCGCGTACGGCGCCAGCTCCGGCATAGCCCCTCTGGTGCCACGTGAGTAGCCGCGAGGCGATGGTCACTCTTTGTGATGACATGATCCGGAACCGGCCGCTACCGTGGAACACAGGCAGCAGGATCCCGTCCATGGGAGGAACCATGACCGCCGAGTCCGTAGAGCACCGCGTGCAGTGGCCGGTGCCGCCGCAGGACGGCTACACCGTGGACGACCTGTTCACGCTGCCGGATCTCCCGCCGCACACCGAGCTGATCGACGGGAGCCTTGTCTTCGTGAGTCCGCAGCGCGTCTTCCACGCCGATGCGATCGACCTGCTGGTCAACGGCCTTCGTCGCAGCGTGCCGACGGAGTTCAAGGTCAAGCGGGAGATGACCGTCATCCTCGACAAACGCAACGGCCCCGAGCCCGATGTCAGCGTGATCCGTGCCGATGCGCAGACCGGTCCGGATCAGACCAGCTACCAGGCCATGGACGTGCTCCTCACCGTCGAGGTCGTCTCACCGGACTCGGAATCCCGCGACCGCACCACCAAGCCGCAGAAGTACGCGGCCGCAGGGATCCCCAGCTTCTGGCGCGTCGAGCAGAACGGGGCCGACGGCAGGCCCGTCATCCACGTCTACGAACTCGACCCGCTCACCAACGCATACGTGCACATGGGTATGCACCGCGACCGGATCAAGGTCGACAAGCCCTACGACATCGACATCGACCTCACCGCCATCGACGACTTCTGAGCCCGTACGCCCCCTCAGAGCACCGTCGCCCCCGGCGCAGGCCCCGATGCCGTACGCACCGTTCGGCACGTGCCCGAAGTGCGGAGTGTCTCGGCCACCTCGGCCGCCGACTCCGCGTCCCGGGTGAGGAAGGCCGTGGTCGGGCCCGAGCCGGAGACCAGGGCGGCGAGGGCGCCCGCGGCGCGTCCCGCGGCGAGGGTGTCGGCGAGTTGCGGGAAGAGGGAGAGGGCGGCGGGCTGCAGGTCGTTGGAGACGGCCGCGGCGAGCGCGTCCGGGTCGCCCTTCGCGAGGGCGCGCAGCAGCTCCTCGGAGGCGACCGGCTCGGGGATGTCCAGCCCCTCCGCCAGCCGGTCGAACTCACGGAAGACGGCCGGGGTGGAAAGACCGCGGTCGGCCATCGCGAACACCCAGTGGAAGGCGCCGCCGACCTCCAGCGCACGCAGCTGCTCGCCGCGCCCGGTGCCCAGCGCCGCGCCGCCCACCAGGCTGAAGGGCACATCGCTGCCCAACTCGGCACAGATGGCGAGGAGTTCGGCCCGCGATGCGCCCGCCTGCCACAGCGTGTTGCAGGCCAGCAGCGCGCCCGCGCCGTCCGCGCTGCCGCCCGCCATGCCGCCGGCGACCGGGATGTCCTTGGCGATGTGGAGGTGCACGGCCGGTTCGATGCCCCGCCGCCGGGCGAGTTCGAGGGCCGCGCGCGCCGCGAGATTCGTATGGTCCAGGGGTACCTGGTCGGCGTCCGGCCCCTCACACGTGATGCGCAGCTCGTCGGCGGGCGTCACGGTGACCTCGTCGTAGAGACCGACCGCCAGGAAGACGTTGGCCAGGTCGTGGAAGCCGTCGGGGCGGGCCGCACCCACCGCGAGCTGGACGTTGACCTTGGCGGGGACGCGTACGGTGACGCTCACTTCTGACCCGGCTCCTTGTTTTCTGCGATACGGGCGAACTCCTCGACCGTCAGCGCCTCTCCGCGCGCCTGCGGCGACACCCCGGCGGCGACGAGGGCCGCCTCCGCGGCCGCGGGCGACCCGGCCCATCCGGCGAGCGCGGCCCGCAGTGTCTTGCGCCGCTGGGCGAAGGCCGCGTCGACCACGGCGAACACCTCGCGCCGTGAGGCGGTGGTCTTCAGCGGCTCGGTGCGGCGGACCAGCGAGACGAGGCCGCTGTCGACGTTCGGCGCGGGCCAGAAGACGTTGCGGCCGATGGCGCCGGCCCGCTTGACCTCGGCGTACCAGTTGGCCTTCACGGACGGGACGCCGTACACCTTCGAGCCGGGCGCGGCGGCGAGGCGGTCGGCGACCTCCGACTGGACCATGACCAGGGTGCGTTCGATGCTCGGGAAGGTCTCGAGCATGTGCAGGAGCACGGGGACGGCCACGTTGTAGGGGAGGTTCGCGACGAGCGCGGTGGGGGCGGGGCCCGGCAGCTCGGTCACGTGCATCGCGTCCGAGTGGACGAGCGCGAAACGGTCGGCGCGGTCGGGCATCCGGGCCGCGATGGTGGCGGGCAGCGCCGCGGCCAGTACGTCGTCGATCTCGACGGCGGTGACGCGGTCGGCGACCTCCAGGAGGGCGAGGGTGAGGGAGCCGAGCCCTGGGCCGACCTCGACGACCACGTCGTCCGGGCGGACGTCGGCGGTGCGGACGATACGGCGGACCGTGTTCGCGTCGATGACGAAGTTCTGGCCGCGCTGCTTGGTGGGGCGGACGCCGAGGGCTGCCGCCAGTTCGCGGATGTCGGCGGGGCCCATGAGGGCGTCGGGGGTGCTGCTCACCCGACAAGGGTACGGGGCGGCAACCAAGCGGTTCGCTTGGTGCCGCGATGGGCCGTCGATCGCCTGCGGGCACATCGTGGCTGATCGCGCCCCGCGGCGGAGCCGCACATCAATACAGCCCCGCGCCCCCGGAGGGGGGGCGGGGAGCAGCGCGAAAAGCCCCCCCCGGCCCCCGGGCGA
>NZ_JBSFHW010000046.1:0-84678 GCF_053597275.1 Streptomyces sp. NPDC001492
CGACTATGTGCAGGCCCACTACCTCGGCCAGATCTGGAACACGGCGAAGGTCTTCGACAACTCCTACGACCGCAAGACGCCCCTGATCATCCAGCCTCGTCCCCCGTGATCCCCCGTGCCCACTGGTATCGGCTGACCGCGTCCTCGACGCCCTCGTTGTAGTGGCCGGTCGGCTCCCTCGTGTAGAGGCCGAGCTGAGTCAGACGCAGTTCGAGTTCGGTGACCTCGGGGCCCTCGGAGCCGAGGCGCAGCACAGGGGGTGCCTTCTGGCGGCTGTCGGTCGGTCCGATGCTGCCGCTTGCGGTGGCCGTCGGCGCGGTCGGGGTCGGCCGGGGCGAGCGGGACGGGCTCGGCGAGGCGCTCGTCGCCGACGGGGACGGTGACAGCGACGGGCTCGCGCTGACCACCGGCGCCGGCGGCGCGGGCCGTACGGGCGTGGCGCTGTGCGACGGCGACGCCGGCTCCGGGCTCGGCGACACGTCCGGGACGCTCGCCCGTACGTCGTCGGGCAGCGCCGTGTCCCGCGTAGGCGGCTCGTAGGAGAACAGCCCGCTCGCCATTCCGGCCGCCGTCATCACCGCGACGACCGCCCCGCCGACACCGAGCAGCACCGTGCGGCGTCTGCGGCGCCCCCTGTGCGCCGCGTCGTCCTGGCCGTACGGGTCCTCGACGCCCTCGGTGCCCGCGCCCTCGAACAGGTGCAGATCTTCGGCGCTCGCCACCTCGGCGCCCACCGGCCGTAACGGCATCGTCGCCTCGACCGCAGGCGCGGCAGGAGGCGCGCCGGGCTCGCTGCCCGGGCCCTCCAGCTCGACATACGGCCGTATCCGCAGCGGGTCGAAGTCCTCCGCCGCGGCCTGCTCGGCCGTACGCGCGTCGCGCAGGGCGTCGGACGCCCGTTGAGTGCAGCCGCAGGACGGGGTGTTGTCGGCCGCTCTGGGCGCTCCGCACTCCGGGCACTGGTGACCTTTCGGGTCTGTCACGCGTTCGTCCCTCCCTTCACGCTCCCCTCGCGAACTTCAGAGGTTATCCAGATCATCTTCACGCTGCGGCCGTAGCCCCCGGAATATCGGGTTCCAACAGGACTCAACAGGCCATAACCGGTCACACCGATCACCATGGACGTGTAACGAGAGCGGCAGGAGGTCTTCATGGCCGGGGATGCGCACGGTATGACGGGGGATGTGCGAGACGCACAGGCATCCGCGAAGCCCCCGCAGCGGGGCGGCGCCACCGAGGAACACGTGTCCGGGAACGTACTCGTGTCGATCGGCGCCCTGCTCCTCGGGATGCTGCTCGCCGCCCTCGACCAGACCATCGTGTCGACCGCGCTGCCCACCATCGTCAGCGACCTCGGTGGCCTCGACCATCTGTCCTGGGTGGTCACCGCGTATCTGCTGGCCTCGACCGCCGCGACCCCGCTGTGGGGCAAGCTGGGTGACCAGTACGGGCGCAAGCGGCTGTTCCAGACCGCGATCGTGATTTTCCTCATCGGCTCCGCGCTCTGCGGAATGGCGCAGAACATGCCCCAGTTGATCGCGTTCCGGGCGGTGCAGGGCCTGGGCGGCGGCGGGTTGATGGTGCTGTCGATGGCGATCGTCGGGGATGTCGTCGCGCCGCGTGAACGCGGCCGCTACCAGGGCCTGTTCGGGGCCGTCTTCGGCGCGACGAGCGTGCTGGGGCCGCTGCTCGGCGGGCTGTTCACCGAACACCTCAGCTGGCGCTGGGTCTTCTACGTCAACCTGCCCGTCGGCGTGGTCGCGCTCGCCGTGATCGCGACCGCGCTGCGCATCCCGCGCCGGACCGCGCAGCACGTCATCGACTACCTCGGCACCTTCCTCATCGCCGCGGTCGCCACCTGTCTGATCCTGGTGGCCTCGCTCGGCGGCACCACCTGGGGCTGGGGCTCGACACAGATCGTCGGGCTGATCCTGCTGGGCGTCGGACTGGCCGTCGCGTTCGTCGCCGTGGAGCGGAGGGCCGCCGAACCCGTCCTGCCGCTCAAGCTGTTCCGCATCCGCACCTTCGCCCTCGCCGCGGTCATCAGCTTCGTCGTCGGCTTCGCCATGTTCGGCGCGATGACCTATCTGCCGACCTTCCTCCAGGTCGTCCAGGGCGTGACGCCGACCATGTCCGGGGTGCACATGCTGCCGATGGTGTTCGGCCTGCTGCTGTCGTCCACGGCCTCCGGCCAGATCGTCAGCCGCACCGGCCGCTGGAAGGTGTTCCCGATCGCGGGCACGGGCGTCACCACCCTCGGCCTGCTGCTCCTGCACCAGCTCGACGAGAACAGCTCCACGGCCGTGATGAGCGTCGACTTCTTCGTCTTCGGCCTCGGGCTCGGGCTGGTCATGCAGGTGCTGGTCCTCATCGTGCAGAACGCCGTCTCGTACGAGGATCTCGGCGTCGCCACCTCGGGCGCGACCTTCTTCCGCTCGATCGGGGCCTCCTTCGGCGTGGCGATCTTCGGCACGGTCTTCGCGAGCCGCCTCGGCGACAAGCTGACGGACGCCTTCCGCGGCACCCGGCTGCCCGCGGGTCTCTCCGCGGACGCCCTCAAGTCCGACCCGCGCGGCATCGGTTCACTGCCGCCCGCCCTGCGCGGGCCCGCCCTGCACGCGTACGCGGCGGCCATCACCGACGTCTTCCTGTACGCCGCCCCCGTCGCCCTCCTCGGCTTCGTCCTGGCCTGGTTCCTCAAGGAGGACAAGCTGCGCGGCTCCGTCACCGCGCCCGATGTCACGGAGACCCTGGCCAGCAATCCCGTCGAGCGGTCCTCGTACGACGAGGTGTGCCGCGCGCTGTCCCTGCTGGGCACGCGGGAGGGCCGGCGCGAGGTCTACCAGAGGATCACCGAACGGGCGGGCTACGACCTGCTGCCCGCGGCGAGCTGGCTGCTGCTGCGGATCAAGCGGCAGGGCTGGGAAGAACCGGCCGTGCTCGCCGAGCGGAGCACGGTGCCGCTCCAGGTCGTCATGGATGCGGCCCGCCAGGTCGAGGAGCGGCGCCTTGCCGTCCGGGAGGGCCTCGACCTGATCCTCACCGATCAGGGCTTCGAGGTCGCCGAACGGCTCGCGCAGGCCCGTGAGGAGTCCCTCGCGGAGCTGCTCGGCGACTGGTGGGGCCCGGACCGGCCGACCGACCTGAACCGGCTGGTCAAGGAACTGACCGACGAGATGTGCGGCTCGGACCGGGAGCAGCCGCACAAGGAGTCGGCGGCGAAGGTCAGTTGAGGGCCTTGCGGAACCAGTGCTCGGCGTACATGTCGTCGTTGTGCGGTCCGGTCTCCGTGTAGCCGAGCCGTGCGTACAGGGAGCGGGCCTCCACGAGGTCGCTTCGGGTGTCGAGGATCAACTGGCCGGCGCCGAGGTCTCGGGCGGCCTCCTCGGCGGCGCCCACGAGGAGCGCGGCCCCGCCCTTGCCGCGCATCCCCTCGTACACGAACACCCGGGTGAGCTCGGCGGTCGTGGCGTCCAGCAGCCGTACACCCGCCGACCCGGCGGGCTCACCGCCGTACCGTGCGATCAGCAACCGTCCGGTCGGCGGGGCGAGTTCGGCACCGGTGGTGGCCGCGATCTCCCGCTCCAGCTCGGCAGGATCGGTCCGCCGCCTCTCGTGCAGGAGGTAGTAGCGGTCGCTGACCTCCGTGTAGTACGCCCGCCAAAGGGCGGCGGCCGCGGGGGAGTCGACGGGTTCCGGGGTGATCGTCCAGGTCATCCGCTCATTGTGCGGAGACGGTGGGCGGGACACGCAACCGAATATGGGTGACCCCCCGCGAGTCCAGGACCTGGGTCTTCTGCCACTCGATGTGCTGGTCGCCGAGGTCGTCGAAGAGCCGGCGGCCGCCGCAGGCGAGGACCGGCACGATGTGCAGGAGGAGTTCGTCCAGCCATCCCGCCCGGATGAACTGCTGCACCAGGTCCGCGCCGCCCGCCAGCGACACGTCCTTGGCACCGGCCGCCTCCCTGGCCAGCTCCAGCGCCCGCTGCGGGCCCTCGGTGACGAAGTGGAAGGTGGTGCCGCCCTTCTTCACCAGTGGCTCGCGGGCGTGGTGGGTGACGACGTACACGGGCGCGTGGAAGGGGGGCTCCTCGCCCCACGGGATCTCCCCGGTGATGTACATGCCGTGGCCCATCACGACCGCGCCGGGCCGGGCGACGTGCTCGGCGATCAGGTCGTCGTCCGGTCCGGTCTCCCCGCCCGGCATCCCCTGCATCTGCCGGAACGTCCGCAGCCCGTACACCCACGAGTGCAGCCGCTCCCCACCGATCCCGAGCGGGTGCTCACGCCCCGACTTTGGCCCCGCGATGTACCCGTCCAACGACATGGCCAGCCGTGCGATGACCTCACCCATGACAACCTCCTCAGTGCGCGTGCGGACCTCTGTACCCCTGCGTCGATCGGCGCCCCGCGGAATCGACACATCGCTCGCATGAATGCGGAGCTGCGGGGCCATGAACCGCAGCGACCGGCTGTACGCCCTGGGGGAGGCAGTCCGCACGGCGCCGACGGGGCGGGGCCCGCCGCCCGGGAACGCCGTCGTCGGCGCCCAGCTTTGCGGCCGCCTGAAGGGGCCTACGGGTTCTGCGTGCCGCGGCCCGCGACGCCGAGTCGCTCCACCCGACGGGCCCTGGGCCCCGCGCGGCTGCCGGTTGGGTCGCCACCGGGCGGCCGGGGGTGGCGTCCCGCCAAGTGGTGCAGCCGGTCGACCTTCGCGGCTTCGCAGGTCGCGGCCGGGTTCCGCTTGGCGCCCCCGGGCCGGGCGCCCCTCGGCGTCCTGACCGGCTCGCGCAGCAGCGCGCAGCTTCGGCTGGGCCGGCCACGTGGACGGGGGCGGCGCAGAGCCCGTGTCCTGGTGCCCTTGCCACTGCCATGCAGTCCGCGGTGGCGGTGAGCGGCTTCGGTGGTCGTCTTCGAGGCGGGGCCGGGAGCGCCCGTTCGCCGTTTGAGGGGTGGCTTCCGGGCAACCCGGACGTGGAACCGGCCCAAGGGGCCGACACACCGGAAGGCACCCATGTCCACAGGCATGATCATTGCTCTCATCGTGATCGTTGCGGCCGTGGTCGTTGTCGCGGTCGCTCTCACTCTGCGCGCCCGGGGCGGATACGGCGGCCGGGACCTGAAGCGGCGCTTCGGGCCCGAGTACGACCGGACGCTGGCCCGGCACGACGGGGACGCCAAGGCCGCCGAGCGTGAGCTCACGGAGCGCGTGCAGCGGCACGGATCGCTGCGCGAGCAGCCGCTGGAGCCGGGCAGGCTGGAGGAGTTCACCGCCCGCTGGACGGCCGCGCAGGAGCGCTTCGTCGACGCGCCGCGGGAAGCGGTCGCCGAGGCGGACCGGCTGCTCGCGGAACTCGCCGCCCTGCGCGGCTTCCCCGACGGCAGCCACTACGAGGAACAGCTCGCCGCCCTCTCCGTCCACCACGCCGACCACGTCCACGGCTACCGGCACGTCCACCGTGTCGCACGCGCCGGCGTGGGCGGACAGGACGGCGACCGGGCCGACACGGAGGAGATGCGCGAGGCCATGGTGGAGGCCCGGGCCCTCTTCGAGGACCTGACCGCCCCGCCCCGCCGCACCGAGAAGGCTCCGGCGTCCGCCGCCGCCCGCACCAAGGCCCACCGGCACGAGAGTCGCGGCCATCTGCCCTGGGCCCTCAACCGACGTCACGCCAAGGGGAGTTGAGCGACATGACGGACGCGACGACCGGCCCCGCAGCCAAAGGCACCGAGGCCGACGACAGGACCAACCGCACCACGGTGACGCCCACCCCGCACGAGGTGACGGAGGAGGCAGGCCGGGGGGAGGCCCACGAGGGCACCACTCCCGTCCGGCCCACCGGCACCTCCGCCACCGCAGCGCCCACCAGCGGCCGCCTCCTCCCGCAGGACGAGTGCGACAAGCTGGATCTCCGCCTTCGCCAGGCGGTCTCCGGGTTCGTGGACGGGCCCCGGGACTCCGTCGAGGAGGCCGACCACGTGGTCGAGGAGATCGCCGGGCGGTTCACCGAGGCCCTGACCCGGCGCCGCCGCACCCTGCGCATGTCCTGGCAGGACGGCGAGGACACCGAACAGCTCCGGCTGGCCCTGCGGGACTACCGCAACCTGGCGGAACGACTCCTACACGGGTGACCCGTTCGAAGGACCCGCGGTACCCGTGCCCCTCTCGGCGTCCCTGGCCGTCGCCCGGCGCTCCCGCCACTCCCGTACGACCTCCTCGACGTCGTACGGCTTCATCCCGAGCGGGGGGCCGGGCGGCGGCTTGAACATCATGTCGCGGATCTTGACGTTGACATCCGTGACGATCTTCCGCGCGATCCGCTCCGAGGGCGCCGCGTACGCCGCCACCAGCGCGTCCTCGGCCTCCTTGCGCAGGGCGAGCGTGGGCGGCAGCACGGACAGGCCCTCGCGGGCCATTTTCTGCTTGATCCACCACAGTTCGTCGTACGAGGTGTCGGTACCGGCGGGCAACGGCTTGCCCGCGCCGGGCAGTTGGGCGAAATCGCCGCGTCTTTCGGCATCGCGGATCTGTTTGTCGACCCAGGACTCGAACGGCACACCCGGTGGCTTTCGCTCGGTCATGAGTCCATTGTGCCGGACGCGGCATGCCCGGGCGATTTATCATGCGGCCGCCGTGTTAGGACACTTCAAGAGGAGCAGCGCGTGCTCGAACTGACCATGGCCACCGTCTCCGGGGCGGAAGAGGGGGCCACGGCCGGCATGCTCATGGCCGACGCACCCAGTGAGCCCGGCGCCGTGCTGCGGGTGGGCCGGGACACCTCCGTGTGCCGTCTGGCGACGCCCGACGACTGGCTGTTCATCTCCCGGGTCCACCTGGAGTTCCTGTGCGGCCCCGAGGGGACCTGGCAGCTGACCTGGCTGCGCGGTTCACAGGCCGACCCGTCCTCCGAGGTCCGGCTGATCGTCGGCGAGTACGCGCAGCCGCTCGCCTACGGCGGGACCGTGGCGCTGCCCAGGGGCGGCAGCGGCGAGATCGTCGTCCAGGACCGCACCGCCCCGCGCAGCGTCAACGTCGGCTTCTATCACGAGTTCTGAGGATCCGCCGCTCGCCCCGAACCCGTCGAACGTGAGTTTTCCGTCATGGCCGACGGGCAAGTTCACCTGGGAGCATGGTGATCCATCGGGCGGACGGGGGAAAGCGGCATGACCACTGCGCACAGACGGGTCCGGGTGGCCGTGATCGTCGCGGCGGTGCTGGCGGCCGCCGGTTGTTCCGGCGGGGGCGGTGACGACGCCGCTTCCAGCCCCTCCGCGACGACGACCGCGGCGGCCCCGGCCGCCACCCCGTCGACCGCCTCGCCCACCCCCGTGGTCAAGCCGTCGGACGTCTACCCCACGAACGCGCACGGCTGCCACCCGAACGCGAAGTGGAGTACGGCGAAGGCGGTGGACTGGGTCGACTTCGGACAGATCGGCACGCCCGCCCTGGGCCCGGGAGAGGTCCGTTTCCCCCAGTCCAGGCCCGGCTTCGACGGGCCCCTGTGCGACCGGGTGACCGTGCAGGTCCAGTACTGGCGTGTCAACTACCGCCCGTCCTCCGCCACTTCGGCCGCCGACCCCCTTTCGAGGGAGGTGAACTACGACTACGTCCTGCAGCCCCTCAAGCGCAGCGAACTGCGGATCGACGGCCGCAAGGTCCACGACGTGAAGCCGCCGAAGGGCTTCGCCTCGGCCAAGGCGAGCCCCTGCGACGGCTTCCTGGAGGCGATCTACGTCGGCGCGCCGCTCAAGAACCGCGAACTGCCGACCAAGATCGACACGGGTGACACGCTGTTGGGCGACACCGTCACCTTCCCCACCAAGCGCGTGGTCGACTACCACGTGTTCGCGCCGTCCGGGCCCCGGCTCTGCGACGACAACGGCGTCCCCACGGCGTCCCCTGCACCCTCCGACCCGTCGTCCGGTTTCGGGCTGTCCACGCCGTCCTACCCCGCCTTCGACGTCAGCCCGAAGAGCTGAGCGGCCGGGGCTACGCCAGCACGCGCGCCAGCGCGAAGCCGTCGTGGCCCTTGCTGCCCACCGTCTGGATCGCCGTGCCGCTCAACCGCGGGTGCGAGCCGATCAGTTCGACGGCGGCGCGGCTGCCCAGTACGTCGGGCGCCTTGCTGTCCGCCTCGGTGACCCGGCCGCCGCGCACCACGTTGTCCACGACGATCAGGCTGCCCGCGCTGGTGAGCCTGAGGGCCCACTCCACGTAGTTCGGGTTGTTGACCTTGTCGGCGTCGATGAAGACCAGGTCGAAGGGGGGCGGGTTCTCGTCGGCCAGCTTGGGCAGCGACTCCAGGGCGGGGCCGATCCGCACCTCGACGATCCGCTCGAGGCCCGCCCGCGCGATGTTGCGGGCGGCGACCTCGGCGTGCTTGGGGTTGTACTCGAGCGAGATCAGCCGGCCGTCCTCGGGCAGCGCGCGGGCCAGCCAGATGGTGCTGTAGCCGCCGAGGGTGCCGATCTCCAGGATGTTGCGGGCGCCCTGGATCTGGGCGAGGAGCTGCAGGAACTTGCCCTGGAGTGGGGTGACCGAGATCTGCGGGAGCTCGGCGGCGTCACTGTCGCGGAGGGCCGCTTCAAGAGCGTCGTCGTTCCGTGAGAGGTGGGTGGTGAAGTACTCGTCCACGTCGCCCCAGAGCTGCGACTCGCTCATTCGCTGTGCCTTCCGTGTGACTGCTTAGCGCTTCTAACTAGCTGCCCTAATGAATATAGCGACGGGCCGATGCCCCGTCAGGGAGATCATGACGGCCGGGTTCAGCTGATCGGTGGAGGCGCGTGCACCGGCGGCGGAGGCGGCACCGGGCGCCGGGAACGCCGTAGGGCGAACACGGTCACGGCCGTGACGGCGAGGGCGAAGGAGCCGGCCACCGTCAGCAGCCACGCCGGGATCCCGGCCACCGTGCGCAGCCGGTCCTCGTAGATCACCTGCTGGAACGGGGTGTCCGCGGACGCCCGGCGCAGCACGTGGTCGCCGGAGATCGACGGCGGGTACGGGAACTCCTGGCCGATCGCGGTCAGGAACGGTGTGCCCGCGGCCAGCTCGGCCAGCGGACCCGATGTCGCGGTGACCCGTCCGGCGTAGGTGACGCGGGGCCGCTCGCCGCCTATCGCGGAGCGGGGCTCCATGCGGTGCGCGGCGAGGACGTACAGGCCCAGGGACTGCGGGGTGCGGGCGAGGCGGGACAGCCGCATCGGGTAGACGGGCTGCGCGGACGCGAAGGCGAGGTGCAGCGGGTCGAGCCTGCCGTTCAGCGGGGTGTTCGCGGTGTCGGGGGAGAGGCGCACGGCGACGTACTCCCAGCGGTGGCTCACATACGGCCGCAGGGCGTCCCGCAGCCGGGGCGGCATGGCGAAACCGTTGGCGTCGAGCCAGTCGTCCAGGGCGGCCGGGTCGGTGGCGGTCAGGCGGGCCACGTCGAACGGGCCGAGCTTCTGGCGGCCGACCACGCCCACGCCGGGCGCGGCGGCACCGGCCCCGGGCGGCCCGGCCGCGCTGCTGCCGTCGCCGGTCGCCAGCGGCCAGTCGCCGTCCTGCGGCCAGAAGTGGTGGCGTTCGCGGTGGACGGGCGCGGTGGTGGCGGCGAGCTGGGTGAACAGCGCCGGATCGCCGAGCCCGACCGTCGCCCGGTGCGGTACCGGCATGATCCAGGCGGCCCGGTCGGCGTCCCCGCCGACCGTCAGGGACATCACGATCTGTTCCCGGCTGCCGTCCCAGCGCACGACGGACTCCTCACGGCCCACGCTCACCCGCCGCTGCCCGTCGGGGATCATCGCGCCGCAGCCGCACGCGTACGCCGGTGCGATCAGTGACCCCAGCTGTGTCGCCAGCAGGGCCACCAGGACCGCGAATAACCGCGCGCGTGTGCATTTCCGCAGGAAACAGGCCATTCCCCGAAGCCTCCGTGCTGCCGTGGACAGAGGTTCACACGGTACGGGGGCCGCGGCGGTTCCGGAGGCGATCGCTTGTCGGGCGCACTATGGTCATCCCGATAAATAGGCGATAAATAGGGACGATGTAAGTCATAGATCTCGAAAAGGGGCGAATGGGCGGGAGGTCGACCAGGCGTGGCGAACGTGGAGCACAGCGGGCGACCGGCGGAAGCCCTCGGCGCGACAGCCGTCGGAGGAGCTCCCAGACGCCTGCATGTGATCCGCCTCGGCCTGTGGCTGGTCGCCGCCGTGCTCGCCGTGCGCCAGGTGGCCGCCGTCCTCAGTACGCCCCAGGGTGAACGGCTGACGGATCTGGAGACCTGGGTGGGTCCGCACGGCGTCCTGCATGTGAAGGGTTCGCTGTACGACTCGACGCGGTTCACCGGCACACCGTTCGGCGGACTGGTCCTCAAGCCGCTCACCCGGGCGGCCGAACAGGCCCTCGGCTGGGGCTGGACCTTCGGCACGCTGCTGCTGGTGGTCGCGCTCGGCCTGATCGCGGCCCGTGCGCTGCCGCAGCCGGTGAGCCGCCGGACCTCCCTGTTCGCCGCACCGCTCGCGATCAGCCTGCTGATGCTGTCGCTGCCGGTGCGCAGCACGCTGTGGCTCGGGCAGACCAGCATCATGCCGGTCCTGCTGGTACTGGTCGGCTGCTTCGTCGTCCGCGGCGAGCGCACCAGCGGCCTGCTGGTCGGGCTCGCGGCCGCCCTCCAGCCGACCGTGCTGCTCTTCGCCCCGCTGCTGTGGTTCACCGGCCGCCGCCGCGCCGCGGCCTCCACCGGGATCACGTTCGCCGCCTGCACGCTGCTCGCGTGGGCCGCGATGCCGCACGACTCCGCCACCTACTGGGTGCACCACATCGCGGGCGCCGGCCTCGGCGGCAGGGCGGACGACCTCGCCAACCAGTCCCTGCACGGTGCGCTGCTCCGGCTCGGCTGCTCGGGCCCCGCGGAGATCGTCCTCTTCCTCGCGCTGGGCACGGCGGTCGCCGTGCTCGGGGTGCGCCGCGCCGTGCGCTACGCCCGCGACGGGCAGCTGCTCCTCGCGGTCGCCGTCACGGGCTGCGCGGCGAACGCGGTGTCGCCGACCGCCTGGCAGCACCAGTTGCTGTGGGTGCTGCTCGCGGTGGTCGGACGGGTCGGCAGGCGGGCCTGCGACCGCTATGTGTGGCCGGTCGCCGTCATCCTGGTGATGACGCTGCCGGCGAAGATGCTGCTGCCGCACATGGAGCGGCTGAACACGCTGCGGGACACCGTGGTGCTGGTCGCCGCTCTCGCCGCGGCCACCGTCGTGCCGTTCCTGTCCCGCACCTCGCCGTACTACCAGTCCCCGGTCCCGGCCGAGTACGCCGCCCCGGTACCGTCCCGCTTCCGGCACGTGCCCGTCGTCCCGTTCCTGCGCCGCGTCCTGACCCGCCCGAACCTACTGCTGGAAGTCCTGCTGATGCGGGTCACCTACGCCGCCTACCAGCAGATCCGGCTCGGGGTGACCGCCGACCGGGCCACCGCGGAACACCACGGCCACCAGATCCACCGGATCGAGCAGTTCCTGTCCGTCGACTTCGAGCACTGGGTCAACCACACCGTGGTGAAGGTCGACTGGCTGCGCGGTTTCCTCGACTACTACTACCTGTCGTTCCACTTCGGCGTTCCGCTGACCATCCTCGCCGTGCTCTATGTGCGGCGCCCCGTGGACTACCGCTGGGCGCGCTCGGCACTGGGCCTCGCCACCGGGTTCGGCCTGATGGGCTTCTGGCTGTACCCGCTGGCGCCGCCGCGCCTGATGCCGGGGCTCGGCTTCATCGACACGGTGCACGGCGTCCAGGACTTCTCCAAGCCGAACTACGGCACGCTGACCGAGTTCACCAACCAGTACGCGGCCATGCCGTCCCTGCACTTCGCCTGGGCGCTGTGGTGCGGCATCGTGATCGTGACCCTCGCGCCCAGGTGGTGGCTGAAGCCCTTCGGTCTGCTGCACCCGCTGTTCACGCTGTCCTCGATCATCGCGACCGGCAACCACTGGTTCCTGGACGCGGTCGGCGGGGCCACCGTGGTCGGGGCGGGCTTCGGGCTGCAGTACCTGGCGTCGGGCCCGCGGGCGGCCACCGCGGCCGCCACCGCCGTCAAGGACGAATCCACCTCGGACGCGGAGACCGCGCACGCCGGCCCGGCGCCCTCGGGGCATTGACGGGCCGGCGGCGCCGGGAGGCCGCCGGCCCGAGACCATGGCCGGCCGGAGACCGTCAGTGGACCTGGACCTGGAGGTGCTTCACGCCGTTGATCCACGCCGAGCGCAGCCGGGACGGGTCGCCGGCCAGGGTGAGCCCCGGCAGGGCGTCGGCGATCGCGTTGAAGATCAGGTCGATCTCCAGGACGGCCAGGGACTTGCCCAGGCAGTAGTGCGGGCCCCCGCCGCCGAACCCGAGATGGGGGTTGGGGTCGCGCAGGATGTCGAAGGCGTCGGGGTCGGTGAAGACCTCCGGGTCGTGGTTGGCGGAGGCGTAGAAGATCCCGACCCGATCGCCCTTCCTGATCAGCTTCCCGCCCAGTTCGGTGTCCTGGGTGGCCGTCCGCTGGAAGGAGTTGACCGGGGTCGCCCACCGCACGATCTCCTCGGCCGCGGTCTGGGGCCGCTCCCGCTTGTACAGCTCCCACTGCTCGGGGTGGGTCAGGAACGCATGCATCCCGTGGGTGATGGCGTTACGGGTCGTCTCGTTGCCCGCGACGGCCAGCATCAGCACGAAGAAGCCGAACTCGTCGGAGTTGAGATTGCCCTCGTCCTCGGCCGCCACCAGCGTCGTCACGATGTCCTTCGCCGGGCACTGCTTGCGGTCCGCGGCCATGTTCATGGCGTAGGCGATCAGCTCGGTGGCCGACTCGGCGCCGACCTCCTCGGTGATCGCGTACTCCGGGTCGTCGTACGAGATCATCTTGTTGGACCAGTCGAAGATCTTGGCCCGGTCGTCCTGCGGGATGCCGATGAGCTCGGCGATCGCCTGGAGGGGGAGTTCGCAGGCGACCTCGGTGACGAAGTCGAAGGGGCCACTCTGCGCGCGGGCGCTCTGCGCGATGCTGTGGGCCCGCTCGCGCAGGCGGTCCTCCAGCGCCCGGATGGCACGCGGGGTGAAGACGCGCTGCACGATCTGGCGGACCCGTGTGTGCTCCGGCGGGTCCATGTTGAGCAGGATCAGCCGCTGGGCGTCGATGGCGTCGCGCTCGATGTGCTCGTTGAAGCGGATGATCGCCGTGTTGAGGTACGAGGAGAACAGCTCGGGGTGGGTGGAGACGTACTTGACGTCCGCGTGCCGGGTGACGGCCCAGTACCCCTCGTCCTGGAAGCCGGCGATGTTGCCCGACTGCGGGATCCAGCGCACCGGTTCGGCCCGCCGCAGCTCGGCGAACTCCGGCAGGGGCACACGGTGGTGCAGCAGGTCGGGGTCGGTGAAGTCGAACCCGTCGGGGAGAGCAGGACAGGACATGGGCGACTCCGGCTCGGATTCTGACGGACCATCAGGTTCAGGTTTGCCGTGAAGGTAGTAACGGGTTCTACAAGAGGCAAGAGGTGCGGCAAGCCGAATTGGAGCCGTATTGCATGCACGACTCTTGCGGTTGTGGACGCGCTGTCAGCAGACTGCTGGCAGAACTAGAACACGTACTAGTTCAGCGTGGCGGGGCCGGCCGGGACGCCCCCGCGCCGCGCGGGTACCGGAGGAGAGGATCCCCCACCATGGCCGCGGAACCCGTGATCGTAGAAGCCGTACGCACTCCCATCGGCAAGCGCGGCGGCGCGCTCGCCAACCTCCACCCCGCCTACCTCCTGGGCGAGACCTACCGCGAACTCCTCGGCCGCACCGGGATGCCGGCCGACGCGGTCGAACAGATCGTCGGTGGCACGGTGACGCACGCCGGCGAGCAGTCCATGAACCCCGCGCGCACCGCCTGGCTGACCATGGGCCTGCCCTACGAGACGGCGGCGACGACGGTCGACTGCCAGTGCGGCTCCTCGCAGCAGGCCTCGCACATGGTGGCCAACATGGTCGCGGCGGGCGTGATCGACGTCGGTATCTCGTGCGGTGTCGAGGCGATGTCGCGGGTGCCGCTGGGGTCGGGGTCGAAGCACGGCCCCGGAAAGCCGTTCCCCGACGAGTGGAACGTCGACCTGCCGAACCAGTTCGAGGCGGCGGAACGGATCGCGCGCCATCGCGGTCTGACGCGCGAGAACGTCGACTCACTGGGCCTGATCTCGCAGGAGCGGGCCGCCGCGGCCTGGGCAGAGGAGCGCTTCAAGCGGGAGACGTTCGCGGTCCAGGTCCCGACCACCGAGCAGGAGCAGCGCGCCGGCCAGGGCATGTGGCGGCTCGTCGACCGCGACGAGGGGCTGCGCGACACGACCATGGAGGCGCTCGCGGGCCTGAAGCCGGTCATGCCGACGGCCATCCACACGGCGGGCAACTCCTCGCAGATCAGCGACGGCGCGGCGGCGATCATGTGGGCGTCGAAGCGGATGGCCCGCGCGCTGAAGCTGAAGCCGCGGGCGCGGATCGTGGCCCAGGCGCTGGTGGGCGCCGACCCGCACTTCCACCTCGACGGACCGATCGACGCGACGCGGGCCGTGCTGGGCAAGGCGGGCATGTCCCTGAAGGACATCGACGTCGTCGAGATCAACGAGGCTTTCGCGTCGGTGGTGTTGAGCTGGGCGCAGGTCTTCGAGCAGGACCTGGAGAAGGTCAACGTCAACGGCGGCGCCATCGCTCTCGGACATCCCGTGGGGGCGACGGGTGCGCGGTTGATCACTACCGCGCTCCATGAACTGGAGCGGGCGGACAAGGAGTTCGCGCTGATCACCATGTGTGCGGGGGGCGGGCTGGCCACGGGCACGATCATTCAGCGCCTGTAGGGGTAAGTCGGTAGCGCGCATTGACGCGGACTGGTCAACTTACCCCATGCTGATCAACGTAATCCTCCGCGTCCTGCCCTTCTACCTCCGCGAACCCATCGTCATCGCCGTCAGCCTGTCCTTCGCCGGCCTGGCCCTCTACTACTTCGTGCAGGTAGGGGGCTGGGGCCGGGGCGGTTTCGGGCTGCTGTTCCTGGCGATCGCGGTCCTGCGCGCCTACTTCTTCCGCAAGGAGTGGAGAGCCCACAAGGCGGCGAAGGCGGGGGGTGCCGTCAGCCGCGGTTGATCGTCTCGCAGGTGTTCGTGACCCGGTCCAGGATCACGCTGTCCGCGGTGACGGTGTCGGCGGTGCCGCCCTCGCATTCGACCCGGTCGTAGCCGCCGTTGCGGCTCGTGATCGTGTCGTTGCCGGCGCCGCCGCGGAAGGTGGCCTGGAGCGGGCGGGAGGGCCAGCCGTCGGGGTCCGTCAGCCGGTCGTCGGCGGTACCGCCGACCAGCACGTCCTGGCCGGGGCCTCCGTCGAAGACGGCTGGGATGTTGAGATGCTCGGCCGAGAGCCGGTCGTTCCCGTCGCCGCCGTCGGCGTGGATGCCGGTGACGGCGGTGATCGTTCCGCAGGTCGCGGTGGTCGCACTGGTCTGGGTGCAGCCCGTTCCCGCGGTGATGCCGGAAGGGTCGGAGACCCGCAGATGGGTGAGGTCGCCCGCGACGTAGAAGGTCACCCGGTTGGCCGCACCCGGGAGCGGCACGAACGTGACCGTCCCACCGGAGCGGGAGACCGTGCCGGTGGAGGCCGCCGCGGCGGGCGTCGCCAGCATCAGAGGCAGGGTCAGACCCGCTGCCAGCGCGGGAATGATGGCGGCGCGACCTCGACGACCGATGTGCAAGTGCATTCCTGACTCCCGTCCATGTCCGTTATGGCATGGAATGCACTTTTGATCGGGTTGGGGGTGCTGTCAAACGCGGGGAGTGGTGGATGCCGTCCAGTTGACGAAGGCGGAGAACGTGGTGGGGGTGAGGGTGAGGATCGGTCCGGCGGGGTTCTTGGAGTCGCGGACGGCGATGGTGGCGCAGGGGGCTTCGGCGACTTCGAGGCACTGGCCGCCCTGGTCGCCGCTGTACGTGGACTTGCGCCAGGCCAGGGCGCCGATCGGTGCGCATTCGACGCAATCGCCGCCCTGGTCGCTGCTGTAGCTGGACTTACGCCAGTTGCTCTCCATAGCGGTCCTCCATCACGCGCCGGATCAATTCCGCCGAGTCCTTGAGGGATAGAGCGGCGGCCCGGAGATGATCGTAACGGAGTGAACAGTCCTTGACGGTGTCCGGATTCGCGGTCGGATGCCCGCTGCCGTACCCCTCGGTGTAGACGATGGTCGGATCGCTCGCGAAGCGGTAGAGGTTGAATGAGCCTGTAAGTCCCGCGTGAGCGCCCGCAGAGAACGGCAGCACCTGGACGTTGATCCGAGGGTTGTCCTCGAAGCTCAACAGTTGGTCCAGTTGGTCGCGCATGGTCTCCGGGCCGCCGATCTCCTGGTAGAGCGCCGCCTCGCTGATGACCATCCAGAAGACCGGCGGCTCGTTCTTCTCGAAGATGCGCTGGCGTGCCAGCCGTACGGCAGTGCGGTCGTCGAGGTTGGTCCGGTCGAGCGTGCCGAGGGTGGCCCGTGCGTACGCATGGGTCTGCAGGAGACCGTGGATCATGCCCATCTGGAAGGTGCAGATCTCTGTCGCGCGCGCCTCAAGCTCGACCACCTGCCTGAACCAGCCCGGCAGTTGACTCCGCATCACCAGCTCGACGAGCCGTGACAACGCCCCGCCCGTCCCCAGCGCCGCGTCCGCCCGCTCGCTGAAGTCCTGTGTCGGCAGTTTCCTGGCCGTCTCGATCTGGCCGATCATCGAGCCGGTGTAGTTGACGATGTCCCCGAGCTGCCGCTGCGTCAGCCCCGCCGCATCGCGATACCGACGCAACTCGTAGCCGTAGTAATCGAGCGGCGAGGCGCCCGGGTCGAGGGTGTTGATCTGGGTCACGTGTTCGGCCCCCTGCCTGTGCAACAACTCCGCCCACTACGGGACTTGTTGTGCTCGTCCCGTAGCCCAGAGTAGTCGCGCAAGGTCAAGCTCGTCCTGTGAATCAATTCATTCCCCCCACCTACCGCATGAGCCTCACCGTCGGCGCCCACTCGGCCCGCCACATCCGCCGTATCGTCCGCTCGCTGCTCGACGAGTGGGGGCTGGCGGATCTGGCCGACGCCGTGGAGCTGGGCGTGACCGAGCTGGTCGCCAATGTCGTACGGCATGTTCCGGACCGGCGCTGTGTGCTGCTGGTGTTGCGGTCGGCGGCCGGGGTCAGGGTGGAGGTGGCGGACGACTGTCCTCAACTGCCGTGCGTTCCAGCCGAGTTGTCGCCGGACGCGGAGGGCGGGCGCGGGCTTGTGCTGCTCGACGCGGTGGTCGACAAATGGGGCGCGGGTCCGGCGGTCGGGGGTGGTAAGACGGTGTGGTTCGAGTGTGCGATGTGAGGCGGTGAGAACCGTGGACGAGATCGAGGTCGCGGGCGGCAGCCCCGTGACGGTGCGTGAGATGACGCCGGAGGACGAGCCGGGGGTCGCCGCCCTGTTCGCGTCCTGCGAGGACTACTTCGCCGCCGCGACCGGCGGCCCGGCGCTCCCCGCGGACGTGCAGAGCCTGTACTACGCGCTTCCCGAGGGCGCGGATCCCGATCAGAAGCGGCTGCTGGTGATGTGCTGGGGAGAGGGGGTCGTCGGGATGGTCGATGTCGTGGACCGGTATCCCGATGCCGACACCTGCTCGGTGGGGATGTTCCTCCTCGCCCCGGAGGTCCGGGGTGAGGGAATCGGTACGGGTGCCGCTCGTCGACTCATCGCGGAGGCCGCCGGGCGCGGGATGCGGGACGTGACCGCCACCTGTCCGTCGGGCTGGGAGCCGGGGCTGGGCTTCCTGCGAAGCCTCGGCTTCGAGATCGGCCCACCGCGGGAGGTGCCCGGCACGACCGTGGGCAACCGGCTGCGACGGCCCGAGGAGACCGGGCTGTGCACGGCGCGGTTGCGGCCGGCTCGCTGAGCGATGAGTTTTGCCTGCCGCTGCCGTCTGCACTGACGAGAGGGAGGTGCTCGCGATGCGCGCAGCGGCACAGCAGGAAGCCTTGGAACGGCTGGACGTCCTGGTCGGGGAGTGGGTGGTGGAGGCCGAGTTCCCCGGCCTCCAGGTGCCTCCGGGGCGCAGTGTGTTCGAGTGGACCCTGGACGGACAGTTCCTGGTCCAGCGGATGGAGGCGCCGAACCCCGCCCCCGACAGCATGGCGATCATCGCCGTCGACCCCGAGACGGGCGGCTACACGCAGCACTACTACGACTCACGGGGCGTCGTACGGCTGTACGCGATGACCTTCGCCGAGGGGATCTGGCAGCTGCTGCGGGACACCCCCGATTTCTCGCCCCTGGACTTCCGGCAGCGGTACACCGCGCGGGTCGGCGAGGACGGGAACACCATCCGCGGTGTCTGGGAGATCCTGCGGGACGACTCGGACGGCTGGCAGCAGGACTTCCCCCTGTCGTACCGGAGGATCCGCCGGTGAGCCCGGTGAGCCCGGTGAGCCCGGTGAGCCCGGTGAGCCCGGTGAGCCCGGTGAGTTCGTGCGGAGCGGCCTACCGCCCGGTCTGTCCGGCTTCCCCGAGCGGGCGGGTCCGGTCGATCGAGACGGTCGTTCCGGCGGCCGAGTTTCTGTCGCCTATCTCGGTGAACAGGCGGTGCGCGCGGAGGTAGTGCTGGTGGGCCTCGGGGAGTTCGCCGACCTGTTCCAGGGCCGTGGCGAGACCGGAGTGGACCCTGGCACGGAAGCGGTCGCTGTCCTTGTAAGTGGGCGGAGGAGTGATGGCCCGGAAGGCCTGCACCGCTTCGGGCCAGCGGTGCAGGGCCGACAGGTCGTAGGCCGTCTCGGTCTGGATGAGGGCCTGGGAGAGGGCGTTGAGGCCCGGTACGTCGCCGGCGGAGCCGCCGAGCAGTGCGCGGTGGATGGCCAGTGCCTCCTCGGGGCGGCCGGCCTCGCGCAGTGCGCTGCCGAGCATCCGCCGCGAGATCGCCGCGCCGGTGGTGTCGCTGATGGCCTCGAAGAGCTCCACTGCCTTTCCCGCCGACTCGGCCGCCTCCGCGGGGCGGCCCAGGTTCATGCAGGCACTGTTGATGTACACCCACGCCCAGGCCTGGAGCGCCCTCTCGCCGGTCTCCTCCGCCAGACGCAGTGCCTGCCGGGCGAGTTCCTCGGAGCGCGCGTACTCGTGGGCGCCCACCCAGTGCGCCCAGGCCAGGCAGTTCAGCTGGTGCGCCTCGGCCGCGCGGTCGCCGAGGGCGGCCGCGGACCGGACGCCGTACGTGAACAGGGTCCGCCACTCGGGCGACTTCTCCCAGCGGTCGGAGAACCAGTACAGGGTGCGGGCCGTGTGCAGGATCTCCGCGTGCCGGTCCGCCGCGAACATCAGGGGCAACGCCCCCACCCAGTGGGCACGTTCGGCTCTCAGCCACCTCTCCGCCTCCTCGGCGGAGGCGGGCGTGAAGGGGTCGGGCCCGCCCGGCCACGGCTCCGGCGCGCCGGGCGCCTCGAACCAGCGGCCCGCCGCGGAGGCCGAGCGCAGCAGCCAGTCGGCCATGCGGAGCCGGACCTCCCCGACCGTCGACTCCTTCTCCTCGGCGTGCAGTTGCTCGCGGGCGAAGAGCCGCACCAGGTCGTGCAGGTCGTAACGGCCGGGCGTCGGTTCCTCCAGCAGGCCGCGGTCGACCAGCACATCGAGGGAGTCCTCGACCGCGAGCGAACCGTCGTCGCCGGTCAGGAGGGCGGCCAGCTCGGGGCCGGTGTCGCGGCCGGGCAGCAGCGCGAGCCGGCGTAGCAGCAGCCGGTGGGGGCCGGTGAGCTGGCCGTAGGAGAGGGCGAGGGCGCTGCGCACCGCCAGGTCGCCGGCGATCAGGCCGTTCAACCGCCGTTCCTCGTCGCCGAGTTGGTCGGCAAGGCGGGACGGGGGCCAGCCCGGGCGGCTGGAGAGGCGGTTGCCGACGATCCGCAGGGCCAGCGGCAGATGCCCGCACAGCCCGGTCAGCCGCGCGATCGCCTCGGACTGGCCCCCGGTGCGCGCGGACCCGAGGATCCGCTCCAGCAGCACCGCCGACTCATGGCCGCTGAGCCCGCCGAGCCTGATCCGCCGTACGCCTTCGAGACCGGCCAGCGGCCGTCTGCTGGTGACCAGCACGAAACTGCCCTCGGCGTCCGGCAGCAGCGGCCTGGTGCGCTCCTCGTCGGCCGCGTCGTCGAGGACGATCAGCGCCCGCCGGGCGGCCAGGGTGGCCCGGTAGACGGCTTCCCGGGCGACCGGGTCCACCGGGATCCGCTCGGGGGGATGACCGAGGGCCGTCAGCAGCAGGACCAGGGCCTCGGCGGCGGGCAGCGGCGCCTCGCTCATGCCGTGCAGCCGCACACTGACACAGCCGTCCGGGAAGTGCCCGGCCAGCCGCCGCGCGGCCTCCGCGGCGAGCGTCGTCTTGCCCTGCCCGCCCGGCCCGAACAGCACCGCGGCCCGGGTGCCGGTACCGGTGACGAGCGCCTCCAGGTCCGCCAGCTCCTGCTCCCGGCCGGTGAAGTCCGCGACGGTCCGCAGCAGATACGGCGACGGGCTCGGGCCGCCGCGTTCCCGGCCCGCGTCGGCCAGCCGCTGGAGGCGCTCACGCTGCTCGCCCTCCAGCGCGAGCGCGGCGGCGAGCGCGTCGACGGTGCGGCGCTGCGGTCCGCGGCTGCGTCCGCGCTCCATGTCGCCGAGCGCGCGGACGCTGACCCCGGAGGCCCCGGACAGCTCTTCCAGGGTCATCCGGGCGGCCCGGCGCAGGGATCGCAGCATCACCCCGAAGGGCGTGCCGCCTCGGAGTGTGTCGGAAGCATGACTTGTCATCACGACAATTACAGCAAGCGCTGTCCACTTCTGCCTGTGTTTCTGCCTGGTGACATCCCGTCACGCGTGGTGAGCTGAAACCCGTACCCGAATCCCGCCCATGGAGGGGGAAACCGACATGCCTTACATCACCGTCGGCGAAGAGAACAGCGCGCCCATCGAGCTCTACTACGAGGACCACGGCACCGGGCAGCCGGTCGTGCTCATCCACGGCTACCCGCTCGACGGCCACTCCTGGGAGCGGCAGGTGCCCGCCCTGCTGGAGGCCGGCCACCGGGTCATCACCTACGACCGCCGGGGCTTCGGCCGTTCCTCGCAGCCGACCAAGGGCTACGACTACGACACCTTCGCCGCCGACCTGGACAAGGTGCTGACCACGCTGGACCTGACGGACGCCGTCCTGGTCGGCTTCTCGATGGGCACCGGCGAGGTGGGCCGCTACCTGGGCACCTACGGTTCGGGCCGGGTGGCGAAGGCCGCCTTCCTGGCCTCGCTCGAGCCCTTCCTGCTGAAGACCGACGACAACCCGGCGGGCGTCGACCAGCACGTCTTCGACAGCATCCTGGAAGCCGTCAGCAAGGACCGGTACGCCTACTTCACCGCGTTCTACCAGGACTTCTACAACCTGGACGAGACGCTCGGCAGCCGTATCAGCGAGGAGGCCGTGCGCAACAGCTGGAACGTGGCGGCCGGTTCCTCGGCGCACGCCTCGGTGGCCTGCGTGCCGACCTGGATCACCGACTTCCGCGCGGACGTGGCGAAGGTCGACGTGCCGACGCTGATCCTGCACGGCACCGGCGACCGCATCCTGCCGATCGACTCGACCGGGCGGCCCTTCCGCGCCCTGCTGCCCTCCGCCGAGTACGTGGAGATCGAGGGCGCCCCGCACGGCCTGCTGTGGACCCACGCGGAGGAGGTCAACGCCGCGCTGCTGAGCTTCCTCAGCAAGTGAGCGGCAAGTGATCGGCGAGTAAGCGGCACGGGGGCGTCGGGGTCACTCCCGCCCCGACGCCACCACCGCGAGCACGCCCGCCGCCCCCGCCGCCACCAGCAGCGGAATGCCCAGGCCGTGGTGGAGCACCAGCCAGGCGCCGAGGCAGGCACCGGAGGCCATCGCGACGACCGCCGCCGAACGGCGCGGCGAACGGCGGCCCGAGCCGCCGCCGGCCCGGGAGTCGGCGGCCAGGCCCGTCAGCGTCATCGTCAGGACGGTCGTCGTCGTGAGGCCGGGGACGTCCAGCTTGCGGACCGTCGCGTTGCGCAGGCCCATCGCGACGGCCGTGAGCCCGATCACGGCGTAGCGGGTGGCGGTGGCGTGCGGCGCGGCGAAGGCGGCCGCGGCGGCCCCGCCCACCAGCACCGCCTCGGCGGCGAGCGTGAGCCGCGCCCAAGTGCGCCGCGAGCCGTCGCCCAGCCCCCGCGTGACCCGCCCTCCGGCCACTGCGCCGAGGAGGAAGCAGCCCAGCGAGGTCGCGGTGTGGGGTACGGAGAAGCCCGGCGCCCCGGCCGCGGCGAAGCCCAGCACGACCACGTTGCCGGTCATGTTGGCCGTGAAGACATGCCCGAGCCCCAGATAACTCACCGCGTCGATCAGCCCGCTGACCACCGCCAGCCCCAACAGCACGAACACCAGGCGCAGTCCGTGCGCCTCCGGTTCGCTCTCGCTCACGCTCACGCTCATCGACTCTCCGGGTGGCCGGACGGGCAGGGTGCACTCAAGTCCACCATGGACGCGGGGGTCACTCGGATGCCGACATGAGGTGCACGTCCGTAGCGTCGAGGACATGAGTGATGAGACGTGCAAATCATATGAAAAACCCATCAGTTGGCGGACGCGGCGGGCTCTCGCGGCAGCGGCCGCCCTGTTGCTCGCGGGCCTCGCCGCGGCACCCGTGGCCACCGCCGCCGAGCAGACGCACCACGGGACGCGCCGCGGAGACCTGATCTCCGTCACGCCGGTCGCCGACCGCGACGCCGGGCAGCTCAGGAAGTTCGTGGCCGACCGGGGCGTCGCCGCGGACCCCGTGCGGTACGGCGTACGGGCGTACCGGCTGACGTACCGGACCGTCGACCCGTACGGGAAACCGACCACCGCCACCGGGCTCCTCACCCTCCCCAAGGGCGGCGCCCACCGGCTCGACCTGGTGTCCGACACGCACGGCACGATGGTCAAGCGCAGCTACGCGCCCTCCGCGAGCGAGGACTTCGGCCGGATCCCGTCGTATCTGAACGCGAGCGCCGGGCGCGCGGTGGCGGCCCCCGACTACCTGGGCCTGGGCGAGGGGCCGGGCCCGCATCCGTACATGGACACCCGCTCCTCCGTCACGGCCTCCGTCGACATGCTGCGCGCCGCCCGCACGGCGGCTCAGCGCCTGGGCCGCCCGCTCACCGGCGATGTCTACGCGACCGGCTTCTCACAGGGCGGCCAGGTCGCCATGGCGCTGGGCAAGGCGCTGGAGCACGGCGCCGACGGGCACTTCCGCCTGAAGGCCCTCGCACCGATCAGCGGCCCGTACGACCTGGAGGGCCAGGAGCTCCCCGCGCTGTTCGACGGCCGGGTGAATGACACCAGCGGGGTGCTCTACATCTCGTACTGGCTGGTCGCGCAGAACCGTCTCCACCCGATCTACAAGGACCCGGCGGAGGTCTTCCGCGCCCCGTACGCGAGCCGGGTCGAGGGCCTCTACGACGGAAACCACGAGGAGGACGACGTCGTCAAGGGGCTCGCCCCCACGGTGAAGGACCTGCTCACGCCCGCCTTCCAGAAGCGGCTGCGGCACCCGTCGGGCGCGCTGCTGGACGCGACGCGCGCCGCCGACCACACCTGCGACTGGAAACCGGACGTACCGGTGCGGCTGTACGCCGGCGCCAACGACACCGACGTGCCCATCGGCAACGCCCGCACATGCGCCCGCACCCTCGCCGGTCAGGGAACGAGGGTGCGGGTGGTCGATCAGGGAGCCGTGGACCACTTCGGCTCCTTCGCCGTGTCGGCTCCGCAGGTGGTGCGGTTCTTCGACGGCGTACGGGCCCGGGGGTGAGCCCGAGGGGCGGCGGCTCAGTACCAGCCGTTGGCCTGCCAGAACGCCCAGGCGGCGGTCGGGCTGCCGTAGCGGGAGTTCATGTAGTCCAGGCCCCACTTGATCTGGGTCCTGGGGTTGGTCTTCCAGTCCGAGCCGGCGCTGGCCATCTTCGAGCCCGGGAGGGCCTGGACCAGGCCGTAGGCGCCGGAGGAGGAGTTGGTGGCGGTGACGTTCCAGCCGCTCTCGCGCTCGACGATCTTGCTGAAGGCGTTGTACTGCGCCGCGCTCGGGATCATCTTGTGCGCGATCGCCTGAGCACTGGCGGCCGAGGAGGCGGTCGCGGCGTGAGCGGGAGCCGCGGTCAGCACCATGCCGGCGGTGGCGGCGGCCACGGCGGCGGAGGCGAGGGCCTTCTTCGGGGACGCGATGCGGCGGGCGATGCGGGAGACGAACACGGGGAACCTTTTCCTTCGGGGACAGGGGGTCGCACGCAGTCCGCGGGAGTCGTGCGAGAACCCGGGGGGCATACGTCGGCGCCGTGGCCCTGTGGGCACATCGGCGCCGTGCGACGTCATCCAGAGAAGCAGGCTCGGAAGGGGTCCGCAATGACCGTATTTGCTAGTTGTGGTCGTATGTGGGCGGGGCGGGGTTCGTGTGACCTGGCTCTCAAAGTGCAGGTCAGAGGCGGTTATGGCGTGGACATGGCGTCCGGTTTGCACTACTAGAGCAGATAGTGGGTGATGTGGGTCATGTGGGGTGGTTCACCGGTCAACGGGGGTCGAAAGTGACCGCGGTCTCGAAAGCCGCCCTGCGGGTGGCTCTGCGTAGCGCCCTGAGCACCGCCGGGCCGACCGAGAGGGTCAGTACGACGGTGACGACGGCCCGGCCCAGGTCCCAGCCCAGCGAGGTGGCCGCGCAGTACGCGAGGAAACGGGCCAGGTTGGCGGGGACCGCTGCCCGCGGGTCGAAGGCGATGCCCGAGGCGAGCGCGCCCATGAAGGGCCAGCCCGCCAGGTTCATGACCGTGCCGTAGGCGAAGGCGGCGAGGAAGCCGTAGCCGGCGAGCAGGGCGAGCTCGCCCCGGCCGCGCAGACGGTCGGGTCCCGGCAGCAGCCCGGCCCCCATCGTGAACCAGCCCATCGCCAGCATCTGGAACGGCATCCACGGGCCCACCCCGCCCGTGAGCAGCGCGGACGCGAACATGGTGAGCGAGCCGAGGGTGAAGCCGAAGCCCGGGCCGAGCACCCGCCCGCTCAGCACCATCAGGAAGAACATCGGCTCGATGCCCGCGGTCCCGGCGCCGAGCGGGCGCAGGGCCGCGCCGGTCGCCGCGAGCACCCCGAGCATGGCGACCGCCTTCGGGCCGAGCCCGGACTCCGCGATGGTCGCGGCCACTACGGCGACCAGCAGCACCAGCAGACCCGCGAAGAGCCAGGGGGCGTCCTGGGCGTGGGCGCCGAGCTGTGAGCCGGGCGGGGCGAGGAAGGGCCAGCCGAAGGCGGCCGCACCCACGGCGCTGACCAGGCCGAGGGCCGTGAGGGAGCGGGGGCCCAGGCGGATGGGGCGGGCCTGCGGTGTCATCCCAGGGCCTCCCGTACCTGCGCGACCGTGAGCCACTGCTGCGGGGCGAGGATCTTGGTGACCTGCGGGGCGAAGGACGGGGACGAGACGACCACCTCGGCCGTCGGTCCGTCGGCGATCACCTCGCCGTCGGCGAGCAGGACCACGCGGTGGGCGAGTTCGGCGGCCAGTTCCACGTCGTGCGTGGCCAGGACGATCGCGTGTCCCTCGGCTGCGAGGTTTCGCAGCAGGGTGACGAGGCGGGCCTTTGCCGCGTAGTCCAGACCGCGGGTCGGTTCGTCGAGCAGGAGCAGGGGTGGGCGGGCGGTGAGGACGACCGCCAGGGCGAGGGTGAGGCGTTGGCCCTCGGAGAGGTCGCGGGGGTGGGAGACGTCGGTGACGCCGGTGATCTCCGGGAGGAGGGCCGAGAGGAGGGTGCGGCAGGTGCCGGGGGTGGCGTCGGCGTCGCGGTCGGCTGCGGCGCACTCGGCTGCGACCGTGTCGGCGTAGAGGAGGTCCTGGGGTTCCTGGGGGACCAGGCCTACGTGGCGGATGAGGGTGGGGGGTGGTGTGCGGTGGGGGGTGAGGCCGGCGACGCTCACCGAGCCCGTGGTGGGGGGTGTCAGGCCTACGAGGGTGTTGAGGAGGGTGGATTTGCCGGCGCCGTTGCGGCCCATCAGGGCGAGGGTTTCTCCGGGGGTGATGGTGAGGTCTATGTGGCGGAGGGCTTGGATGGTTGCGCGGCGGACGGACAGGGCGTGGATCTCCGCGGTGGGTTGGACCGTGGCTGGGGGTGTGGGCTTGTGCTTGCGGAGGAGGGCTCGCCATCGGCGGGTGGGGGCTGAGGCAGGGGCGGTGTCGCTGGCCCGCGCTTGCGGGGTGCCGCCTGCGCCCACCCGTGCCGCCCTAGGCGGCACGCATGCCCGCAGGCTACGGGGCCGAGCGGCAGGACTGTCCGCAGGCTGCGGCGGGTCCGCGGGCGGCGTCAGTGCCAGTTGCTCGCGCAGTGCGCCTGCCCGGCGGCGGGCGTCTCGTACCGTCAGTGGGAGCGGGGACCAGTCGGCCAGGCGGCCCAGGGCCACCACCGGGGGGTACACCGGTGACACGGCCATCATGTCGGCCGGGAGGCCGAGTTGCAGTGGGGCTCCTGGGGCAGGTAGCAGGGCGACCTGGTCCGTGTACTGGATGACCCGTTCCAGGCGGTGTTCCGCCATCAGGACCGTGGTGCCGAGGTCGTGGACGAGGCGTTGGAGGACCGCCAGGACTTCCTCCGCCGCCGCCGGGTCGAGGGCGGAGGTCGGTTCGTCCAGGACCAGGACCTGGGGGTGCGGGGTGAGGACCGAGCCGATGGCGACGCGTTGCTGCTGGCCGCCGGAGAGGGTGGCGATGGGGCGGTTGCGGAGGTCGGCGAGGCCGAGGAGGTCGAGGGTCTCCTCGACGCGGCGGCGCATCACATCGGGTGCGAGGCCCAACGACTCCATTCCGTAGGCGAGTTCGTCCTCGACGGTGTCCGTGACGAAGTGGGAGAGCGGGTCCTGGCCCACCGTGCCCACCACGTCCGCGAGTTCGCGCGGCTTGTGCGTACGGGTGTCACGGCCCGCCACCGTGACGCGGCCGCGCAGGGTGCCGCCCGTGAAGTGCGGGACGAGACCGCTGACCGCGCCGAGGATCGTTGACTTGCCCACTCCTGAAGGGCCGACCAGGAGGACCAGTTCGCCTTCCGGGACCTCGAAGTCCACACCCCGCACGGTGGGTTCGGCCGCCCCCTCGTAGGTCACGGAGACATCCTCGAAGCGGATCACGACGGCTCCTTCGGGGCGATGAAAGCGGGCAGGAGAGCCAGGAGTACCGCCGCCGCCGGCCACAGGGGGAGCGTGGGGGCGACGAGCGGGACGACACCGGGGTGCAGGGCCGCCGGGTCGGTGTCGGCGGCGAGGGTGAGCAGCGCGGCGACCGCGGCGCCGGAGACGGTGACCAGCCCGGCGCGGATGCCCCAGCGGTCCGGGCGGTAACGGGTGCGCAGGCTGCGCCGGCCGCCCAGCCGCAGACCGGCCAGGGCCGCGGCGAGTCCGGCGAGCAGCAGGGGCAGGCCGTACGTGCCGCCTTCGGCGGTGAGCAGCCCGTACGTTCCCGCGCAGACGCCGAGCAGACCGCCGAGGGTGAGGGCGGCGGTGGTGCGCCGCACGGCGGGCGGGACCTCGGCGGTGCGGCCGTAGCCACGGGCGTCCATCGCGGCGGCGAGGGCGACCGAACGCTCCAACGCACCCTCCAGGACCGGGAGCCCGACCTGCAGCAGGCCGCGGATGCCGCTGTCGGGGCGGCCGCGCAGACGGCGGGCGGCGCGCAGCCGCTGGACGTCGGCGATGAGGTTCGGCGCGAAGGTGAGGGCGACCACCACCGCGACGCCGGTCTCGTACAGGGCGCCCGGCAGGGACTTGAGGAGACGGGACGGGTGGGCGAGTGCGTTCGCGGCGCCCACGCAGATGAGGAGCGCGGCCAGCTTCAGGCCGTCGTAGAAGGCGAACAGGAGTGACTCGGCCGTGACCCTGCCGCCCAGGCGGATGCCCTGCGCCCAGTGGGGGAGCGGGAGTTCGGGGAGCGTGACGATCACGTGTGTGCCGGGGATGGGGGAGCCCAGTGCCACCGCGAAGACGAGCCGGATGAGGAGGACGGCGAGGGCGAGTTTGAGGAAGGCGGAGTAGGAGCGGGACCAGGGGGTTCGGGGGCGGCAGGTGGCTACGACGTAGGCGGACACCGTGATGAGGAGGGAGAGGAGGAGGGGGTTGGTGGTGCGGGTGGCCGCGGTGCCCAGGCCCAGGGACCAGAGCCACCAGGCGCCGGGGTGGAGTTGTGCGGGGCGGTGGGGGCGGGTGCGGCCGCTCACCGGCGCCGGCCGGGTGCCGCCTCTCCTTGGGTCGGGAGCCGCCCCGGCGGCAGGACTGCCCGCAGACTGCGCGGGCTTGGCGGCGCGGCTATGCATGGGTGCGTCGCCGCGCCTGCCACACCGCCGCCGCGGCCAGCAGCGCGACCGCGCCCGCCCCCGCAAGCAGACCCACCGACGGGCCGCTGTCCTGCTTCCCGTCCTTCGCGGCAGGCGCGGGCCGCTTGCCCGACGCGACCTGCTCCCCGCACCCCTTCCGCGGATACCCCCCGATCGCGCACAACAGCGCGTTCGTGTCGTACCGCAGCGGCTTCGCCACCGCGGCCAGCGCATCCGCCGTCGTGCCGTCGGCAGACACCCGCGCGCAGACCGTGCGACGGGCCGGTGGCGTCTCGCCGGGAGGTGCGTCGGCCGCCGTGCCGAAGTCGAGGACCAGCGCCACGCGCTTCTTGCCCTGCTGCGCGGGCGTCCGCGCGCAGATCACCGGGAACGACACCGCCCCGCGCGGCTTCGCCGAGTCGGCCGAGTCCTCGCTCACCGAGAAGCGGAAGCCCTGGACTGCGCCGTCCGAGGGGCGGGCGGTGGCGGGGCCCTGGGTGGCGTACGTCCAGTGGCCGGCGTCGTAGTCCCAGAAGGACCAGTAGCGGTAACCGGCGGCCTGTGCCTGGCCGCTGCCGACCAGGGTCAGCAACAGCGCGGCGAGGAGGAGAACACAGCGTCGTATCACGGCTGTCGCCTCTTGTTGCGGCCGCTGAGCAGGAAACCCAGGCCGATGCCCGCGACGAGCCCCACACCGACGATCCACCAGACCCCGAGCCCGGAGTCCTTCTCCGAGTCCTTCTTCGCGGCGCGACTCCCTGCGCTTTCCGAGGCCTTGCCGGGGTAGGCGCCGGCCGCCGGGAGGGCGGCGGGCTTCGGGCCGGTCGCGTTGAGGAGCTTGACCAGGTCCTGGCCGCCGAAGTCGTGGTAGTCGGCGGTCCCCGCGTGCGCCGCGAGGATCAGCTGTGCGTACGCGGCCGGTCCGGCCTGCTTCGCCCACGCCCCGGAGTTGGCCTCCAGCCAGCGCATGGCGTCGGCGGCCATGTCACCGTGGCCGGCGGTGGCGAGGGCGAGGACCGCGTCGGCCGTGTTGCCGTAGTCGGGCTGGGGCTTGGCGCCGGGCAGCGTCGACGTCAGGTGCTTGTCCTTGGCCAGGGCCTTGACGAGGTACGCGGCACCGTTCTGTGCCGCCTCCTCTGGGCCGGTGGCCTTCTTGCACGCCGGAGCGGTGCCGGCGGGTTTCGGGGAGTCCCCGGCCAGGCCCTTGCCGAGTGCGCCCACGACCGCAGCCGCGCTCGCGTCCGCGTTGGCGGACAGTCCGCCCTTCTTGTCCGGCTGGAAGGCGAAGGCACCCGAGCCGTCCCCGGCGCAGGGCAGGGCCAGCTTCAGCAGGGCGTCGTAAGGGGACGTGCCGTCCTTGAGGACCTGGTCCGGCTTCTCACCCACGGCGGTCAGCGCGCCGATGACGACGGACGTCGAGTTCGCGTCACTCGCTCCACCCGGGGCGTAGCCCCAGCCGCCGTCCTTGTTCTGCACGGACTTCAGCCAGGAGACCGCCCTGCCGGTGGTGCTCTCGTGTCCGCCGAGCGCGGCGAGGGCCTGGACGGCGGCGCCCGTACTGTTCGTGTCGACCATGAGCTTCGCGTCACAGGCCTTCGCCGTGTCCGCGCGGAACGGCGCGAAGGCCCCGTTCGCACACTGCTGTCCCGCCAGCCAGTCCACCGCCTTCGCCGCCGGCTTCACCCCCACGGTGTCCTGCGCGAGCAGCGCCAGCGACTGGCGCCACACGCCGTCGTACTTCGGATCTGACGTGCCGTAGAGGCCGTCGGGCAGGGACGGGGAGGGGGACGCGGCGAAGGCCGGGCCGGCGGCACCCAGTACGACGGTGCCGGCGGCCAGTACCGCGACGCTGTGGCGGACGACGTTCATGATCGGCGGGTGCCTCTCCCTGCGGGAGCGGGCAGCACGGGACAACCCCGGCGGCTCGGCTCCGTATGCCTCGATGGTGCCGTGCGCCGACGGGTTGCCGACGCGCGTGAGCCGGTCACCACCGCGCGGGGCGATGCGGCTGGCCGCCCGGTGCGGGCGGGTCACGGGTGGGGGCACCTCCCAGGCCCTTGAGGCACTGGGGGAGGGTCAGCGCCGGAATTGCACCGGCTTCCCCCCGTACGGCGTGATGACGACCCGGCCACTGTACCGGCCCGTAGGAACACGCTGAGAGCCGCCTGTGAGGTGCGCGGCGCTATGTTCGGCTCATGGCAACGGGGAGGCTGCTCGGCACGGGCCGGGTCAACGACGTGTACGAACTCGACGCGGCGTGGGTGCTGCGGCGCAACCGCGAGGGATGGGGTGACGCCCTCGCCGAGGGCGCCGTGATGGAGCACGTACGCGCGCACGGATACCCCGTGCCCCGGGTACGGCTGTCCGACTCCACGCCCACCGAGCTGGTGATGGAGCGGCTGTCCGGGCCGACGATGCTCGACGCGTGCCTGACCGGTTCGCTCGGGGCCGAGGAGGCCGGCGCGACGCTCGCCGAACTCCTGCGCCGACTCCACGCCGTACCCGCCCGCGATTCCGCCGACGGCCGGGTGCTCCACCTCGACCTGCACCCGGACAATGTGATGCTGACGCCCGAGGGCCCGTACGTCATCGACTGGAGCAACACCGAGGAGGGTCACCCGGGCCTGGACTGGGGCATCTCCGCCGTGATCCTCGCGCAGGTCGCCGTCGGGGACCAACCGGTCGCCGACGCCGCCCGCGCCATGCTGGCCGCCCTCCTCGCCGACGCCTCCCAGCTCACCGACGAGGGCCTGAAGGAGGCCCGACGGCGGCGCGCGGCCAACCCGACGATGAGCCGACGGGAGGTCGAACTCCTCGGGGAGGCCGAGGAGTTGATCCGTACGTTCACGTAGGGAGGTCAGCCGACGACGGCCACCGCGTCCACCTCGACCAGCACACCCTCCCGGACCGGCCGCGCCACCACCGTCGTACGAGCGGGCAGGGGCGAGCAGTCCGTGAAGAACTCCCGGCAGACGCGGTTGAACTCGGCGAAGTGGGTGCGGTCGCCGCACCGACCGCGCGCCCTTCGCCCCCTTCGCCGACGGCAGCGCGCCGCCGCGTCCCCAGGGGTGCGGAGTGGTCCGCTGCTGTTCACCTCCGGACAGGGACGGGTTCGCGGGGGCCGCGGCCGAGGTGCGGGGTCGGGCCGCCGAAGGGCAGGTGCAGGGTGCGGGAAGCGAGCAGCCAACGGCCGTCGACGCGGCGGAAGGTGTCCTCGTAGTTGCCCACTTGGACGGGCGGTCCTGCCGGGACCATGTCGCCCGTCCAGCCTTCGATCCGGTACGTCGTGAAGTACGACGTGGCCTCGGCCGTGTCCGCCGACGTCACCGTGACGCGGATGTTGGACATGACCCGCCGCGAGAGCTTGTCCGCGGGCCGTGCGCCGAAGTACGTCCGCAGCGCCTCCCGCCCCTCGGACCGCCGGCCGTCCCCCGGCGGCGGCCACTCCCACCAGCCGTCCTCGGTGAACAGCTCGGCCACGGAGGCGGGTTCGCCGAGGTCCAGGCGGTGGACGAAGTCGAGGATCAGCCGCTCGCAGGCGCGTTCGGCGAGGAGTTGCTGCAACGGGTCCATGAGACCGTTGGTACCAGCGGCGGATCACCGGGCGCGACCGCTTTACACCGCCACGTACGTCACCGGGTCGCTCCCCGCCACCGCCTCGGCCCGCCCCAGCTTCACCAGCCGCCGCAGATGCGCCTCGGCCTCCGAGACCGCGATGTTCCTCGACCCGTACGGGATCTGGGCCCAGGGCCGGTTCCACTCCATGCGCTCGGCCAGCTGCCAGGGGGTGAGCGGCTCCACCAGGAGGGACTGGAGGCCGGTGAGCCGCTCCTCGTGATGGTCCAGCAACTCCCGGACGCGGGCGGGCGCGTCCGCGAACACGTGCTGGTGGGCGGGGAGCACCTCGGCGGGGGCGAGACGGCCGACGCGTTCCAGGGAGTCGAGGTAGTCGCCGAGGGGGTCGGTGACCGTGGTGTCGTCGGGGTCCTCGTACAGGCCGATGTGCGGGGTGATCTCGGGGAGCAGGTGATCGCCGGAGAACAGCCGTCCGTGGCCCGGGAGTCGGGCCGGATGCTGCTCCTCCAGGTGCAGGCAGACATGGCCGGGGGTGTGCCCCGGCGTCCAGATGGCGCGCAGCCGGCGGCCCGGGAGGCCGAGCAGCTCGCCGGGGACGATCTCCCGGTCGGGCAGGGCGGGGGAGAAGCCCGGCAGGGTGGTGCGGGGGGCCGCGTCGCGCAACGGCGCCACGTGCTCCTCGGGGGCGCCCGCGGCGACCAGCTTGGCGGTCATGTACGCGAACCAGCGCCCCGGCCGGGTGTCGCGGGTGCGCCGCACGATCGCCGTGTCCGCGGCATGCATGGCGATCCAGGCGCCGGACGCCTCACGCACCTTGCCGGAGAGGCCGTGGTGGTCGGGGTGGTGGTGGGTGATGACCACGCCGTGCACCTCGCCCACCGCCGTACCGCAGGCGGACAGCCCCTCGACGAGCGTGTCCCAGGAGGCGGGGTCGTCCCACCCGGTGTCGACCAGTACCGGCCCGCGGTCGGTGTCGACGACGTAGACCAGCGTATGGCCGAGCGGATTGTCCGGGATGGGGACCTTGATCGACCGGACGCCTCCGCCGTGGTCGTACACCTGCGTCATGGGCTCCCCAATCGCCGCGGACCGGCCACGCTCGGCCCACTGCTGCGCCATTCCGGGGGCCGTGACATCAGCGGCTTCGCCGCGGGCCCCCGGACCCCCAGCAGAAAAGCGAGTCAGCCACGGCGGCCGACGCGGACATCGCGAGGCAAGCACGAGTATAACTAGAACGCGTTTCGATGGGAGCCCAAGTCACCTGTCCCCGCGGTCAAGTCGTGTGCGGCCCGTGGACTCCTCCGAGGGGAACTGGTATCAGTGCCGTATCTGATGAACCGTCAGAGACAGGCGCTCCGGGGAGGCAGTCGGCCATGACCGAGCTCGTGGAACACGGACAGCTGTTCATCGGTGGGGAGTTGACCGACCCCCTCGGCAAGGACGTCATCGAGGTGATCTCGCCGCACACCGAGGAGGTCATCGGGCGGGTGCCGCACGCCTCCCGGGAGGACGTCGACCGGGCCGTCGCCGTCGCGCGCCGCGCCTTCGACGAGGGGCCCTGGCCGCGGATGACCCTCGACGAACGGATCGAGGTCGTCACCCGCATCAAGGACGCGATCGCCGTACGGCACGAGGAGATCGCCCGCGTCATCTCCTCCGAGAACGGGTCCCCTTACTCCTGGAGCGTCCTCGCGCAGGCGCTCGGCGCGATGATGGTGTGGGACGCGGCGATCACCGTCGCCCGCGACTTCACGTACGAGGAGCGGCGCGACGGCGTGCTCGGGAAGATCCTGGTGCGGCGGGAGCCGGTCGGGGTCGTGGCGGCCGTGGTCCCCTGGAACGTCCCGCAGTTCGTGGCCGCCGCCAAGCTGGCGCCCGCGCTGCTCACCGGCTGCACGGTGGTGCTCAAGCCGTCGCCGGAGTCGCCGCTGGACGCGTACATCCTGGCCGACATCACCCGCGAGGCCGGGCTGCCCGAGGGCGTGCTGTCGATCCTTCCGGCCGACCGCGAGGTCAGCGAGTACCTGGTCGGCCACCCCGGGATCGACAAGGTCGCCTTCACCGGTTCGGTGGCGGCGGGCAGGCGCGTGATGGAGGTGGCGTCCCGCAACCTCACCCGCGTGACACTGGAGTTGGGCGGCAAGTCGGCGGCGGTCGTCCTGCCGGACGCGGACGTGGCCACCACCGTCGCGGGCGTGGTGCCGGCGGCCTGGATGAACAACGGCCAGGCGTGCGTGGCCCAGACCCGCATCCTCCTGCCGCGCTCGCGCTACGACGAGTTCGCCGAGGCCTTCGCGGCGGCGGCGAGCGCCCTGGTCGTCGGCGACCCGCTGGACGCGGCGACCCAGGTCGGCCCCCTCGTGGCCAGGCGCCAGCAGCAGCGCAACCTCGACTACATCCGCATCGGCCAGGAGGAGGGCGCCAAGATCCTCACCGGCGGCGGCCGCCCGCCCGGCCTGGACCGCGGCTGGTACGTCGAGCCGACCCTCTTCGGTGACGTCGACAACTCGATGCGGATAGCGAGGGAGGAGATCTTCGGCCCGGTGATCTGCCTGCTCCCGTACGGCGACGAGTCCGAAGCCCTGAAGATCGCGAACGACTCCGACTACGGGCTCAGCGGCAGCGTGTGGACGGCGGACGTGGCGCACGGCATCGAGGTCGCCCGCCGGGTCCGCACCGGCACGTACTCGGTGAACACCTTCAGCCTCGACATGCTCGGCCCCTTCGGCGGCTACAAGAACTCCGGGCTGGGGCGGGAGTTCGGCCCCGAGGGGTATGGCGAGTACCTCGAACACAAGATGATCCATCTCCCGGCCGGCTGGGAGGGCTGAGCGGATGGGGGTACCTCCCGCGCGAGCGTATTCGAGCGTGGGGGCGGGCGACCGCTGGCACGTCGAGGTCGACCGCTCCGTGTGCATCGGCTCGGCCCAGTGCGTCCACCGGGCGACCGGGGCCTTCCGCCTCGACTCCGCCATGCAGTCACACCCCGTCGAGCCGGAGCCCGACGCCAGCGAACGCATCCTGGAGGCGGCCGAGAACTGCCCGGTGGAGGCGATCGTGATCACGCTGCTGGGGAGTGGGGAGCCGGTGTTTCCGCCCGAGGAGTAGTGCACGAAAAGTGCCTTTTAGGGGGTTTCATTCCCGCTCGGAAGTTCTATTCTGGGAATTGGCCTACGGGACGAGTGAGGGAGTCCGAACCGGAGTAGCCGATTCTGGCGTGAAGCAGTCAGTCCGCCGGGACCGACGTCGACGGTCCGGGCTGAGAGGCCGGAAGGTCGTGGACCACAAGGTCTACGGCTGGAAGGCGACCTCCACCACCTGACCCGGGTAATGCCGGCGAAGGGAACCCGTCTCGTAGGTCCTTCGCGTGCCGGCACTACGCTCCTGCGGTTGCCGTAGGAGCGATGAGGGCGGGAAAGCGTGCGCAAGGCCGAGGCCGGAAAGCTGATCAAGCGTGCTCGCCCATTTCCCGGACGAGGAGGCGAGCCCGGTGTGGTGGTACGACGCCGCGCTCGCCCACAAGTTCCTGCGCAACTGGGCCAAGGCGTACGAGCTCGGACGCGAGGCCGCCGCGCGCAGCCCGCGAGGTGAGGGCGACCCGGCGTTCTGGAACCTGGGCATCGCGGCGACCGTCCAGCGCGACTGGGCGACGGCCCGCGACGCCTGGGCCGGCTTCGGCATCGACCTCCCGGACGGCGAGGGTGAGATCGCCGGCCGCTTCGGCAACGCGTGCGTGCGGCTCGACACGGGCGGCAAGCGCGAGGTCGTGTGGATCGAGCGGCTGTGCCCGACGCGCGGGCGGGTGGTCAACGCACCCGTGACCGGAGGCCGCCGGTACGGCGAGATCGTCGTGCACGACGGCGAGCCGAAGGGGGGGGCGGTCGACGGCGTGACCTTCCCCGTCTTCGACGAGCTGCTCCTCTTCGAGGCCTCCGACCTGCCCACCCTGGAGGTGACCGTGGCCGCCGGCGAGGCGGACGACCTGCGGGCCCTGCTCGACCTGTTCGGCGAGCACGACTACGGCGCCGAACCGGCGAGCAGCGTCCGCCTGCTCTGCGCCTGCTGCGGCGAGGGCACCCATCAGCAGGACCGCGGCCTGCCGGCGGGCACCCGGACGGTGTCCCTCGCGGCCCCCGAGGAGGACGCCCGAAGGCTGCTGACGCAGTGGGCGGACGGCGCGGCGATCGGACGGAGCTGGAGCGGGCCGGCCGCGGTCGGCTGAGAGAGCCGGGGGGTGCGGCTAGGACGGTTTCCCGGGCGCCGTCGGATCCGTCAGGTCGATCAGGCGGCACACCGTCTCGATGTCGATCTTGACCTGGGCGATGGAGGCGCGGCCCGAGAGCCAGGTGATCAGGGCCGAGTGCCAGGTGTGCTCGATGACACGGACGGCCGAGAGCTGCTCGGGGGTCGGGTTCTCCAGGCCCATCGCGTCCAGGATGATCACGGTGGTCTGGCGGGAGACCTGGTCCACCTCGGGCGAGACGCTCCGGTCGGCGAAGGTCAGCGCACGCACCATCGCGTCGGCCAGATGCGGCTCGCGTTGCAGTGCGCGGAAGGCCCGCATCAGGGTCTCGGCGACCCGCTCGGCCGCCGTCTCGCCCTGCGGCGGCTTCTTCCGCAGCGTGCCGTGCATGTGCTCCAGCTGGTCCTGCATCGTGGCGACCAGCAGATGGATCTTGGACGGGAAGTAGCGGTAGAGGGTGCCCAGCGCCACCTGCGAGGACTCGGCGACCTCACGCATCTGCACCGCGTCGAAACCACCCCGGCTGGCCAGCTGCGCGCTCGCGTGCAGGATGCGCCGACGACGCGCCTCCTGCCGCTCCGTGAGGGGCGGGGAGGCCGGCTGCGAGGTACGTGTTTCCACCTTGGCCACCTTCGCTTGCGCAGGCATGGATCCCGTTCCGTGACAGTCGGTGAGGGCTGGTGATCGCACCGAGTTTGGCAGGGCCTCAGCCGTGGCGCGAATCACCTGATCCACTGCTCACCGCGCCCCTACCTGCCGGTAGATTCAGAGCCTCCTGGACGATCAAGTCTGAAACTTGTTCTAGATTAGCGTCCCGGCGTAATCTCGCGGGACAGTGCACGCAGAAGGGGGCCCAGAGTGACCGCTGAGGCCAGTCAGGCGGGTCCCCAGGAGGACCTCGCCGCCGACGGCGAGCGACCGCTCCACATCGCGCTCCTCACCTATAAAGGGAACCCGTTCTGCGGCGGACAGGGCGTCTACGTCCGCCACCTCTCCCGCGAGCTGGCCCGCCTCGGCCACCGCGTCGAGGTCATCGGCTCCCAGCCCTACCCCGTCCTCGACGAGGGCGAGGACTACGCCGGCCGGCTGAGCCTGACGGAGCTGCCGAGCCTCGACCTCTACCGCTCGCCGGACCCCTTCCGCACCCCGAAGCGCGACGAGTACCGCGACTGGATCGACGCGCTGGAGGTCGCGACCATGTGGACCGGCGGCTTCCCGGAGCCGCTGACGTTCTCCCTGCGCGCCCGCCGCCACCTCCGCGCCCGCCGCGGCGAGTTCGACGTCGTGCACGACAACCAGACCCTCGGATACGGCCTGTTGGGCGATGTGGGCGCCCCCCTGGTGACCACCATCCACCACCCCATCACCGTCGACCGCCAATTGGAGCTGGACGCCGCCGAGAACTGGCAGCAGCGCTGGGGCAAACGGCGCTGGTACGCCTTCACCCGCATGCAGAAGCGCGTCGCCCGCCGCCTGCCCTCGGTCCTCACCGTCTCCGGCACCTCGCGCGCCGAGATCATCGACCACCTCGGGGTGCGGGACGACCGTATCCACGTGGTGCACATCGGCGCCGACACCGACCTCTTCTCGCCGGACCCGGCCGTCCCCGTGGTACCCGGCCGGATCGTGACGACGTCCAGCGCGGACGTCCCGCTCAAGGGCCTGGTCTTCCTCGTCGAGGCGCTCGCCAAGGTCCGCACCGAGCACCCGGACGCCCACCTCGTCGTCGTCGGCAAGCGGCCCACCGAGGGACCCGTCGCCCAGGCCATGGAGCGTTACGGCCTCGAAGGCGCCGTCGAGTTCGTCAAGGGCATCTCGGACGCCGAACTGGTCGACCTCGTCCGCTCGGCCGAGGTCGCCTGCGTGCCGTCCCTGTACGAGGGCTTCTCCCTCCCGGCGGCCGAGGCGATGGCCACCGGCACGCCCCTGGTCGCGACGACCGGCGGTGCGATCCCCGAGGTCGCCGGACGCGACGGCGAGACGTGCCTGGCGGTGCCGCCGGGTGACCCCGGCGCCCTGGCCGCGGGCCTCAGCCGCCTGCTGGGCGATCCGGAGCTGCGCGTGCGGCTCGGCCGCGCCGGCCGGGAGCGGGTGCTGCGGCACTTCACCTGGGCCCGCGCCGCCGAGGGAACGGTCGCCCGATACCGCGAGGCCATCTCCGGCACCCCGGCGCCGCAACCCGCCGCGGCCGAACCGCCGAAGGCCCTCGTGGAAGCCGTAGAAGCCGTAGAAGAACTAGCCGCCACCCATCCCGAAAGCAGGGCCACGTGCTGACCGTCGACTTCTCCCGGTTCCCGCTCGCCCCGGGCGACCGCGTCCTGGACCTCGGCTGCGGGGCCGGCCGGCACGCGTTCGAGTGCTACCGGCGCGGCGCCCAGGTCGTGGCGCTCGACCAGAACGGCGAGGAGATCCGCGAGGTCGCGAAGTGGTTCGCCGCGATGAAGGAGGCGGGTGAGGCCCCGGCCGGCGCCACCGCCACGGCGATGGAGGGCGACGCCCTGGCGCTGCCCTTCCCCGACGAGTCCTTCGACGTCGTCATCATCTCCGAGGTGATGGAGCACATCCCGGACGACAAGGGCGTGCTCGCCGAGATGGTCCGCGTGCTCAAGCCCGGCGGCCGCATCGCCATCACCGTCCCGCGCTACGGCCCCGAGAAGGTCTGCTGGGCCCTGTCCGACGCCTACCACGAGGTCGAGGGCGGCCACATCCGCATCTACAAGGCGGACGAACTGCTGGCCAAGATCCGCGAGGCGGGCCTGAAGCCCTACGGCACCCACCACGCGCACGCGCTCCACTCCCCGTACTGGTGGCTGAAGTGCGCGTTCGGCGTCGACAACGACAAGGCGCTGCCGGTGAAGGCGTACCACAAGCTCCTGGTCTGGGACATCATGAAGAAGCCCCTGGCCACCAGGGTCGCCGAACAGGCCCTCAACCCCCTGATCGGCAAGAGCTTCGTGGCCTACGCGACCAAGCCCCACCTGCCCTCGGTGGACGCCCGGTGACCACTCCCCGGACAGAACACCTGGTCCTGCCCGGGGTCCTCACCGCCGAGCAGGCTGCCGCGACCGTGCGCGGCATCCTCGCCGTACAGCGGGAGGACGGCGCGATCCCGTGGTTCCGGGGGCACCACCTGGACCCCTGGGACCACACCGAGGCCGCGATGGCCCTGGACGCGGCGGGCGAGCACGAGGCCGCCGAGCGGGCGTACGAGTGGCTCGCACGCCACCAGAACACAGACGGCTCCTGGTACGCGGCCTACGCCGACGGGGACGCCGAGGACGTCACCGACCGCGGACGCGAGACGAACTTCGTCGCGTACATCGCGGTGGGCGTGTGGCACCACTACCTGTCGACGGGCGACGACACGTTCCTGGACCGCATGTGGCCGTCCGTCTACGCGGCCGTCGAGTACGTGCTGCGGCTCCAGCAGCCCGGCGGCCAGATCGGCTGGAAGGGCGAGGAGGACGGCAGCTTCACCCCCGACGCCCTGCTGACCGGCTCGTCCTCCGTCCACCACGCCCTGCGCTGCGCGCTCGCCGTCGCCGAACAGCGCGAGGAGCCGCAGCCGGACTGGGAGTTGGCCGTCGGCGCCCTGCGTCATGCGATCCGCCGCCACCCGGAGCGGTTCCTCAACAAGGACCGTTACTCCATGGACTGGTACTACCCGGTGCTGGGCGGCGCGCTGACGGGTGCGGAGGCCAAGTCCCGTATCGAGGAGGACTGGGACCGCTTCGTCGTCCCCGGCCTCGGCGTGCGCTGCGTGGTCCCCAACCCGTGGGTCACCGGCGGGGAATCGGCCGAACTCGCCCTCACCCTCTGGGCGATGGGCGAGTCCGACCGCGCGCTGGACATCCTCCAGTCGATCCAGCACCTGCGGGACCCGGAGACCGGCCTGTACTGGACGGGCTACGTCTTCGAGGACCAGGCGATCTGGCCACGCGAGCTGACCACCTGGACGGCGGGCTCACTGCTGCTCGCCGTCGCCGCCCTCGGCGGCCACGAGGCGACCTGCACGGTGTTCGGCGGCGAGCAGCTGCCGAGGGGGCTGGATCCGGACTGCTGCGCCTGATCTCCGGGCGCGACCGGGTGGGTGGTCAGTGCCGTGTCATCCGTCCGGCGATCGCGTGGCCGACGAACAGGTAGACCACCGCTGCCAGGCCGTAACCCGCGACCACGCGGGCCCAGGCCTTGTCGAAGGTGAACAGGTCACGCGACCACCCGGCCAGCCAGTTGGCCACGTTGTGGACGAACTGCACCAGGTCGTTGGCACGGTTGGCGTCCAACAGGTACATCAGGATCCACAGGCCCAGGATGAGGGCCATGATGTCGGCGACGATCGCTATGACCGCGCCGGCTCGATTACCGCTGCTGTATCGAGACATACTCTGCGGATTGCCGCCGGACGCTTTATGAAACCCGAACGGGTTCTCTCAGGAGTTCAGCTCGGCCAGCACCCGTAGGGACTCCCGGTCCGGGGAGAGGGCCAGCAGGTCCGTCACCGGCCCCTTGCGCCACAACTCCAGCCGTTCGGCGATCCGTTCCCGCGGCCCCACGAGGGAGATCTCGTCGGCGAAGGCGTCCGGTACGGCGAGGACGGCCTCCTCGCGGCGCCCGGACAGGAACAGCTCCTGGATCCGGCGGGCCTCCTCCTCGTATCCCATCCTCGCCATCAGATCGGCGTGGAAGTTGCGCGCCGCGTGCCCCATCCCGCCGATGTAGAACCCGAGCATGGTCTTCACGGGCAGCAGGCCTTCGCTCACGTCGTCGCAGACCCGGACCTGTGCCATGGGGGCGACGAGGAAGCCTTCGGGGGCATCGGCGAGCGAGGCCTCATAGACCTCGGGGCGGGTCGGCGACCAGTAGAGGGGGAGCCAGCCGTCGGCGATACGGGTGGTCTGCGCGACGTTCTTCGGCCCTTCCGCGCCGAGGAGGACGGGAAGGCCGGGACGCAAGGGGTGCGTGATGGACTTGAGGGCCTTGCCGATACCGGTGCCGTCCGCGCCGCTGTAGGGATGGGAGTGGAACCGCCCGTCGAGCACCACCGGCCCCTCACGCCTGAGCACCTGCCGTACGACGTCCACGTACTCCCTGGTCGCGGTCAGCGGCGACTTCGGGAACGGCCGCCCGTACCACCCCTCCACCACCTGCGGCCCCGACAGCCCGAGGCCGAGCAGCACGCGGCCGCCGGAGAGGTGATCGAGGGTGAGGGCGTGCATGGCGGTGGTGGTCGGGGAGCGGGCGGCCATCTGGGCAACGGCCGTCCCCAGCTTGATGGTCGACGTCTGGGCGGCGATCCAGGTCAGCGGGGTGAAGGCGTCGGACCCCCACGACTCCGCGGTCCACACGGAGTCGTACCCGAGCCGCTCGGCCTCCCGCGCGAGCGGCACATGGTCGGGGGAGGGGCCGCGACCCCAGTAGCCGAGGGCGAGACCGAGTCGCATGACGCCTCCATCAGATATCTGACGGTCAGTCAGTTACGGGCTGGGAGCTGCGACTGTACGACAACGGCCCCCCGCCCGGAAGGGCGAGGGGCCGCTGGTTGCTCCTTCGGCGGGCGTCAGCCGCGCTGGATCCCGGAGGTGTCCTGCAGCACGCCGCGGCGGCCGTCCTGGGTCTGGGCGACCAGGGCCGGACCGCGCTGCTCGACGGCCAGATACCAGGTGCCGGGCGCCAGTTCGGCGATCGGCGTGGGCGAACCGTCCTCCGCGAACAGCGGCCGCGGCACCGGAACGGCGAACCAGAACGGCGAGAAGTCCCCGGCCGGCGGCTGCCCCTGCTGTGCCTGCGGCTGCTGGGCCCCGTAGGGCTGCCCGGGCTGCGGCTGTCCGCCGTAGGGCTGCTGCTGGGCGCCCGGGTAGCCGTAACCGCCGGACGGCTGGGCGCCGTAGGGCTGGGGGGCGGCGGGCTTGGGGGCGGGGATCAGGGCGGCCTGGAGGGCGGGGACGAGGGGGGTGGCGATGGCGCCGCCGGCCATGACCAGGGTGGCGACCAGGGCGAGGATCAGGCCGGTGCCGGCGTCGGGACCGCTGCCCGCATTGCGGATGTTGTCCACGGCGCCGATCGGGTCGAAGACGTTACCGAGGGCGCTCCATGCGGCGAAGACCGTGAAGGCGATGCCGAACTGACCGAGGTCCAGCCCCGCGACCTTGCGCGGCTGCGGCAGGGCCCGGCTGACGACGACGAGCGCGGCGCCGATGATTCCCGCCAGCACGACACTGAGCACGACCGGCCCGCTCCCCCAGAGGCTCGGGATGTCGCTGCTGTTTGCGCCGTCGATCGAGTAGATGCTGAGGAACGACGCGATGAAGAGCAACACCGCTGCTCCGATCACCACGCCGTCGCCTCGTGTGAGGGAGCGGATATTCACTTCAGGTCCTTCGTAAGTCGTCTCGTCGTCGGTAGACACTATCGTCCGTCCGAGCAAGGCGTCCGCCGGGATCAGCCCGCTGATCACGAACCGTGCAGGAAACTCACGATTCCATCAGAAATTCCTTGCGCGGCCTTCTGACGCCAGGCACCGCTGGTGAGCCGTGCCGCGTCCTTGCTATCGCGCATGTTCCCGCATTCGATGAACACCTTCGGAACCGTTGACAGATTGAGACCGCCCAGGTCCTTACGCGTGACGAGGCCGGTGCCGTCGCCGATGTAGTTGGAGGGCGGTTCACCCGTGACGCGGAGGAAGTTGCCCGCGATGCGCTCGCCGAGGTCGGCGGAGGAGGCGACGATGGGGCGGGTGTCGGCGGCGCCCGCGTGGACGGAGCCGGGAAGGATGACGTGGAAGCCGCGGTTGCCGGCCGCGGAGCCGTCCGCGTGGAGGGAGATCGCGGCGTCGGCATGGGCCCGGTTGCCGATCTGCGCCCGCTGGTCCACGCAGGGGCCCCAGGCGGGGTAGTTGGCGTCGTGGGTCAGCTTCACCGTGGCGCCCAGTTTCTGCAGCAAGGCCTTGAGGCGATGGGACACGTCCAGGGTGAACTGGGCTTCCGTATAGCCCGAGTTGGTGGACGTGCCCGTCGTGTCGCACTCCTTCTTGTTCGTGCCGATGTCCACCTTGCGGGCGATCTCGGTGGCGTGCCGGAAGTTGCCGGGGTTGTGGCCGGGGTCGATGACGACGACCTTGCCCTTGAGGGGGCCGGAGGCGACGGGTGCCGACGAGGTGGGGGCCGCGAGGGTGGGCGGCGGGCTGTTCGGGTTCTTGTCGTCGCCGGAGGGGGAGGGGACGGGCGCGCCGGACGTCGCCGTCGTGGACGTCCGTACGGTCGCCTGGGCCGTCCCGGCGCCGCCCCCGCTCCCGCCCACGGTCTCGTACACGAGCCACCCGAGCAACGCACCCGGCACGAGCGCGGCGACCGCCACGGTCAGGGGGCTGCGCCGGGGGCGGCGGGGCTGGGGAGGATCGAAGTCCGGGCCTACGTACGACACGGCTGCCACCCTACGGGGCGTCAGGCCGATCCGCAGGCTTCCTGAGTTCGTGTGCCGACCTTGCGTGGTACTCGAAACCTGTACCAGTGCAGTACCATTTTTGGGTACGGCTTTACCCACGGGAGGGGAGTGTGGCTCATGTCGATAAGCGCCAGCGAGGCCAGGAGGACCCTGTTTCCGCTCATCGAGCGCGTCAACACCGATCACACCCCCGTGAGGATCAGCTCGAAGAGCGGCGATGTCGTGCTGATGTCTGCCGATGACTACGACGCCTGGCAGGAGACGGTCTATCTCCTGCGTTCCCCTGCCAACGCTCGACGCCTCATGGAGGCCGTCGCGCGCGACAAGGCAGGTGAGGCGGGCATCGCGAAGTCGATGGATGAGCTCCGCGACCTGGCTGGGGGCGAGGCGTGAGGGGTGTTTCCTTCGACCCGGACGGGTGGGAGGACTTCCTGTACTGGCTTGCCGCCGACCGCAGGACGGCCCGGAGGATCACGCGGTTGATCGGCGAGATCCAACGCACGCCCTTCGAGGGGATCGGCAAGCCGGAGCCGCTGAAAGGCGAGCTGTCCGGCTACTGGTCTCGACGGATCGACGACGAACACCGTCTCGTGTACCGAGCAGACGACAAAGAAGTCAAGATCCTCAAAGCCCGCTATCACTACAGCTGAGGCCGGCGGCCTGTCACGTACGCGCACCGGTTCGCCGCAACACGCGCAGGGAGCCGGTCACCGAGACCTCCGTGAACGCGCCGGACTCCAGCGCCCGCAGGTAGACCCGGTACGGCGCCTGGCCGGTGAACTCGTCCTTCGGGTCCGGGAAGACGTCGTGGATGAGGAGCAGGCCGCCTTCGGCCACATGGGGGGCCCAGCCCTCGTAGTCGGCGGTGGCGTGTTCGTCGGTGTGGCCGCCGTCGATGAAGACCAGGCCGAGGGGGGTCCGCCAGAACTTCGCGATCTGCGGCGAGCGGCCGACCAGCGCCACCACGTGCTCCTCCAGACCGGCCCGGTACAGCGTCCGCCGGAACGTCGGCAGCGTGTCCATCAGCCCGATCTCCGGGTCGACCGTCTCGGGGTCGTGGTAGTCCCACCCCGGCTGCTGCTCCTCGCTGCCACGGTGGTGGTCGAGGGTCAGCGCGGTGACTCCGGTCTCGCGGGCGGCATCGGCGAGCAGGATCGCGGAGCGCCCGCAGTACGTACCGACCTCCAGCAGGGGCAGCCCGAGGCCGCCCGCCTCGACAGCGGCCGCGTAGAGCGCCAGCCCCTCATCGACGGGCATGAACCCCTTCGCCGCCTCGAACGCGGCCAGGATCTCGGGCTTGGGGGCCGCGGTCATGGGGTTCCTTTCGGTCGTACGTGGGTTCGGCCGCCAATGTTGCCGCACCCCCGGCCACTTAGGTGACCGGGGGGTGCAGACAAAAGGGGCGCGGGGCTGTGTCGATTTGCGGCTCCGCCGCTTGGGCGCGACAAGCCACGATGAAGCCGCACCACGCCAGACGACCTGTCGAGGCACCTCACTAGGCGCTATGCGCTGACAGTCTCCCCCGGCAACGGCAGATCCAACTCGACCGTCCCCTCCTCACCCCCGTGCGTCGCAGACGAAGCCAGCGGCCCGTGCCCCACAGCCCGTGCGGCCAGCACATACGCCCCCTCGGCCGGCACGGCAAGTGCGTAGCTGCCGTCCTCCTCGGACAGCGTCGCGCCCGCCTGCCGGCCCCGCCGGTCGATCAGCGTGACCTTGGCCCGGGCCACCGGAGAGCCGTCCGCACCGAGCACCCGGCCACGGAACCCGCGCAGCACTTCCTCCGCAAGCTCCACGACGGCGTCGTCCTCCTCGCTGCTCGCGAGCAGCTGAGGCGCCCGGTTCGGCCTGGGCAGGAACAGGGCCATCAGCAGGCCCACGGCGACCGCGCCGGTCGCGATCAGGAAGGAGACGCGGAAGCCGTGCATGGTCGGGATCTCGACGCCGCCGACGTTGTTCGCGGTGTTCGCCAGCACCATGCCGATGACGGCGCTGGACACGGACGTTCCGATGGAGCGCATCAGGGTGTTGAGACCGTTCGCCGCGCCCGTCTCGGAGGCCGGGACCGCGCCCACGATCAGCGCGGGGAGGGACGAGTACGCGAGGCCGATGCCCGCACCGAGCACCACCGCGATGACCAGGCTCTGCCAGGCCGCGCTCATCAAGCCGAGCCCGGCGCCGTAGCCGATCGCGATGATCAGCAGCCCGATGATCAGGGTGACCTTGGGGCCGTACTTCGCGGAGAGGCGGGCGTAGACCGGCGCCGTGAACATCATCGTCAGGCCCAGCGGGGCCACCAGCAGGCCCGCGACGACCATCGACTGACCGAGGCCGTAGCCGGTCGCCTTCGGGAGCTGGAGCAGCTGGGGAAGGACGAGGGAGACGACGTAGAAGGAGACACCGACCATGATCGACGCGAGGTTGGTGAAGAGGACGGCAGGGCGGGCCGTCGTCCGCAGGTCCACCAGCGGGGCCTTTATGCGGAGTTCGAGAACGCCCCACAGGACGAGTACGACGGCCGACGCGGCGAACAGGCCGAGCGTCGTGCCGGAGGTCCAGCCCCAGTCGCTGCCCTTGGTGATCGGCAGGAGGAAGAGGACCAGGCCGGTGGAGAGGCCGAGTGCGCCGAGCAGGTCGAAGGAGCCCTCGGCGCGCATCGGGGACTCGGGTACGACCAGGAGGGTGAGCAGGATCGAGAGGGCGCCGAGGCCCGCGGCGCCGTAGAAGAGGGCGTGCCAGTCGGCGTGCTGGGCGATCAGGGCCGCGAGCGGCAGGGCGAGGCCGCCGCCGACGCCGATGGAGGAGCTCATCAGGGCCATCGCCGAGCCGAGCTTCTCGCGGGGCAGCATGTCGCGCATCAGGCCGATGCCGAGCGGGATGGCGCCCATCGCGAAGCCCTGGAGCGTACGGCCGGCGATCATCGTGAGCAGTTCGCTGGTGAGGGCGCTGATCAGGGCGCCGACCACCATCACGGCGAGGCTGAGGATCAGCATGCGCCGCTTGCCGTAGAGGTCGCCGAGGCGGCCCATGATCGGCGTGGCGACGGCTCCCGACAGGAGTGTCGAGGTCAGGACCCAGGTGGCGTTGCTGGGTGCGGTGTCCAGCAGTTGCGGCAGGTCCTTGATGACCGGGACGAGCAGGGTCTGCATCACCGCGACAACGATGCCCGCGAAGGCGAGTACCGGGACCACGGCCCCGCTCGCCCGCCGGGCGGGCTGTTCGGTCGTCGTGTGCGTCATGGGCTGAGGCCTCCAGGCCGTACGAGATGAAGAGCTGTGCGAGATAAGTGCTGGGTAAACCTCGTATGCACAGGCAACTATTCCGTTGCTTCGGGCCTCTAATGAATTCTTGACCCGGTCATGGGAATCTGATCATTCGTCAGGTCTGGCGGCTTGGTGGAACGTGTTCTAGTCTCGCGCGCCATGAAGGCATACCGCGCAAGGCGAACCGCGCCATGAAGGCCTACGTCGTCGGGGTCGGGATGACCCGGTTCGAGAAGCCCGAGACCCGTGACTGGCAGTACTGGGACATGGTGCGGGAGGCCGGTGGTGCCGCCCTGGCCGACGCGGGGATCTCGTACGGCGATGTGGAACAGGTTCCCGTCGGCTACTGCTTCCAGCCCTCGACCGCCGGACAGCGTGCCGCGTATGAGCTGGGTCTCACCGGCGTGCCCGTCTACAACGTCAACAACAACTGCGCGACCGGCTCGACCGCCCTGATGCTGGCCCGGCAGCTCGTCGAGGGCGGGGCCGCCGACTGCGTACTGGCGCTGGGCTTCGAGAAGATGAAGAAGGGGGCGCTGGGTGGGGGCGCCGACGGAGGGGACTTCTCCACATCTCCGGTCGCGCGGCACTACGGCATCATGGCCGCCCGTCACGGCTTCGAGATGACCCCGCCCACCGCCCAGATCTTCGGCGACGCGGCCCGTGAGCACATGGAGCGGTACGGCACGACCGAGGCGCAGCTCGCCGCCGTGGCCGCCAAGAACCACCGGCACTCGGCGCACAATCCGTATGCGCAGTTCCGGGACGTGTACGAGGTGGACGACATCCTGGCCGCGCGCACGGTCCACCGGCCGCTGACCAAGCTCCAGTGCTCGCCGACCTCGGACGGCGCGGCGGCCGCACTCGTCGTCTCCGAACGGTTCGTGGAGCGGCGGGAGCTGGGCGGAAAGGCGGTCGAGATCGTCGCGCAGGCGATGACGACCGACACGGAGGAGTCCTTCGCGTCCGGGTCGTGCATCGACGTCGTGGGCCGGCCGATGTCCCGGGAGGCGGCCCGGCAGGTGTTCGAGCGGGCCGGGCTCGGGATCGGCGACGTGGACGTCGTGGAGCTGCACGACTGCTTCTCCGTCAACGAGCTGCTGACGTACGAGGCGCTCGGGATGTGCGGGGAGGGGGAGTCCGGGAAGCTGGTCGAGTCCGGGGCGACGACGTACGGCGGACGGTGGGTGGTGAACCCGTCCGGCGGGCTGATCTCCAAGGGGCATCCGCTGGGGGCGACCGGGATCGCCCAGGTGGCCGAGCTGGTGTGGCAGCTGCGGGGCGAGGCGGGGGAGCGGCAGGTGCCGGGGGCGCAGGTCGGGCTCGCGCACAACATCGGCCTGGGCGGGGCGGCGGTGGTGACGCTCGTACGGGCGGTGTAGGTCCTGCGGAGGAGGATCCCGTGGGGCGAAATCCCGATGCAAGGACCGTAACCCGGTTGAGAGCATGACAGGCATGCTGGAAGCCGCTGACGTCACCCGGAGTTCGTCCCGCCGTTCCGCCCCTCCCACCTGGCTGGTCGTGGCGCTCGCCTGCGCCGGGCAGTTCCTGGTGGTGCTCGATGTGTCGGTCGTCAATGTGGCGCTGCCGTCGATGCGGGCCGACCTGGGGCTGAGCCCGCAGGGGCTGCAGTGGGTGGTGAACGCCTACGCGATCGCCTTCGCCGGGTTCATGCTGCTCGGCGGACGCGCCGGGGACCTGTACGGGCGCAAGCGGATGTTCCTGGTCGGGCTTGCCCTGTTCACCGCCGCCTCGCTGGGCGGCGGGCTCGCGCAGGAGGGCGGTCAGCTGCTGGTCGCGCGGGCCGTGCAGGGGCTGGGGGCCGCGGTGCTCGCGCCCTCGACGCTGACCATTCTCACCTCGGCCGTTCCGGAGGGGGCCGCGCGGGCCCGGGCGATAGCGACCTGGACCGCGGTGGGCGCCGGCGGTGGAGCCGCCGGCGGGCTGGTCGGCGGGGCGCTGGTGGACGGGCTGTCGTGGCGGTGGGTGCTGCTGATCAACGTGCCGATCGGCGCGCTGGTGCTGGCCGGCTCGATGCGGTGGCTGGCGGAGAGCCGCAACGGGGAGGGGCGGCGGCTCGATCTGCCGGGCGCGCTGCTGGTGACGGCGGGGCTGGGGACACTGGCGTACGGGATCTCGCAGACCGAGGCCGAGGGGTGGACGGCGGCGGCCACCCTCGTGCCGCTGGCCGCCGGGCTCGCGCTGATCGCGCTGTTCGTGGTCGTCGAGGCCCGTACGACGGCGCCGCTGATGCCGCTCGGGCTGTTCCGGGTGCGGGCCGTGTCCTCGGCGAACGCGGCGATGTTCGTGAACGGGTCCGCGATGTTCTGCATGTGGTTCTTCATGACGTTGTACGCGCAGAACGTGCTCGGCTACACGCCCCTCGAAGCCGGGCTGGCGCTGGTGCCGAGTTCCCTGGCGGTGCTGCTCGGCTCCAAGTCGGCGCCCCGGTTCCTGCCGGTGTTCGGAGCGCGGAACGTGGCCGTGCTCGGGACGCTCCTCGCGGCGGCGGGCTTCGCCTGGCAGTCGATGATGACGCCCGAGGGCAACTATCTGACGGAGATCATGTTCCCGGGGATCCTGATGATGCTGGGTGCGGGTCTCACGGCGACCCCACTCGCCGCACTCGCCACGTCCGGGGCGGCTCCGGGGGAGGCCGGGCTGGTGTCGGGGCTGGTCAACACCTCGCGCACGATGGGCGGTTCGCTGGGGCTCGCGGTGATGTCGACGATCGCGGCCACGCGCACGGCGGGCAGCGGTACTCCCCGCGCGCTCACGGAGGGGTACGCGCTGGTGTTCCGGACGGGCACCGGGGTGCTGCTCGCGGGGGCGGTGCTGATGCTGGTGTGGCTGCCGCGCAGAATTTCCGCGAAGCCGGCGAAGTAGTCGGGGGAGCGAGGCAACGGTTCGGGCCGCCCATGGACTCCTTTACACATCTAGGAGGTGCCCATGGGGGATCGCAAGGAAGCTCGGGACAAGGAGTTCCAGAGCTTTGTCACCGGCCGCTGGCCGCGGCTGCTGCGCACGGCTTTTCTCCTCACGGGGGAACAGCACGCCGCGGAGGACCTGGTCCAGTCGACGCTCGAGCAGGTCTACGTGGCCTGGCGCCGGGTCGGCTCGGCGGACGACCCGGAGGCGTATGTACGGCGCGTGATGATCAACGCGCATGCGCGCAAACACCGCAGAAAACTGCGGGAGTTCCTGGCGCCGAAGGACGACTCGGGGCTGGTGCGCGAGATCGCCGACACGGGTGACCGCATCGCGCAGGCCGACGACCGGGGCGTCCTGCTGAAGGCGCTCGGCCAACTGCCCGTGCGGCAGCGGGAGGCGGTGGTCCTGCGGTACTGGGAGGACCTCACCGAGACACAGGCGGCGGAGGCGATGGGGTGTTCCGTCGGCTCTGTGAAGAGCAACGCGGCCAAGGGGATCGCGAAACTCCGCGCCATACCGGGACTGGCGGACATGGTGATCAGTGGGGGAGGGCGCAAGTGATGAGTGCGGACCGGGAGACGAACCACGACATGACGAACTCCGACATCGCCCTCCTGCTGGCCGAGGCCGCGGACCGGGTCGAGATCGGTATAGCCCCCACCCAGGCGGTGATCCGCGGTGGACGGCGGCGCAGGGCCCGGCGCTGGGCGGTGGCGGCTGCCGCGGCAGTGGTGGTGCTGGGCGGGTCGGCGGGAGCGACGCTGGCGTTCGCGGGGCTGCCCGGGGAGCACAGGGCGCAGGAGGTGGCAAAGCCGACGTCTCCCGAGGCGCGGCATGTGTACGAGCCGCAGATCACCGAATTGTCGCGAGGTGTCTACAAGGGCACCGAGTGGCATGTCTCGGTGCAGGTCTGGGGAGCGCCGCGGACCGATGCGGAGGCGGTCCGGCAGTGGCACGCCATGGCCGCGCTCGGCATGAAGCCCGCCGTCGACAAGCCTGCGGAACTAGTGGGAAGAACCTCCCACTTCGCGACCCGGGCCAACGGCGGTGGCCGCCCGCAGCAGCTGATGTACGACTCGGTCGCCGTACCGGACCGGATGAGCGGCACGGACCTCCAGTCCATGGCGACCCGCTTCGCGCCCGACTCGGCGAGCTCCGGTCAACTGGTGGTCGGGGAGGTGGCCACGACCGCGCGGGAGGTCACCTGCCAGTGGAAGGACGGCACCTCGACCGTCGCCCGGCCCGCGACCGGTCACACGCCGGGCAGCCCCGTGTCGGCGATCCGGCCCGCCGCCGGCTACCCGTGGGCCAACTGGTTCGTGTGCGTGTCCCCGGAGGGCAAGACCTTCAAGGAGGTGAAGGTGACGAAGTGACCGCGTCGGCCGACCCGCCGGGAGGTCACAGCCACCCCTGCTGCCGGGCCTCCCGCATCGCCTCCATGCGGTTGCGGGTGCCCGTCTTGCCGATGGCGGACGAGAGGTAGTTGCGGACCGTCGACTCCGACAGATGCAGCTTCGCCGCGATGTCGGCGACGGTCGCACCGTCCACGGACGCCTTGAGGACGTCGCACTCACGGGCGGTGAGGGGGCTGGGCCCGGCGCTGAGCGCGGCGGCGGCGAGCGCCGGGTCGATGACGGTCTCGCCGGTCAGCACCCGGCGGATCGAGGCGGCCAACTCCTCGACGGGACCGTCCTTCACGAGGAAGCCGGCCGCCCCGGCCTCCATCGCGCGGCGCAGATAGCCGGGCCGCCCGAAGGTGGTGAGGATCAGCACCCGGCAGTCCGGGACCTGCTCGCGCAGCTCGGCCGCCGCGTCCAGGCCGCTCATGCCCGGCAGTTCGATGTCCAGCAGGGCCACATCGGGCCGGTGGGTGAGTGCGGCGTCCACGATCGCGTCGCCCGCGGCGACCTGGGCGACGACCTCCAGGTCGGCCTCCAGACCGAGCAGCAGGGCGAGCGCGCCCCGCATCATTCCCTGGTCCTCGGCGAGCAGGACCCGCACGTTCTTCGACGGCCGGTGATCCCGGGGCATCTCGTTCACGGTCCAAGAGTAGGGAGCGGACGGGACCGCGGCCCGATGAAAGGCTCGTCAGGACAGCTCCACCTCCTGGGCGGACGACGTGAGCTGGGTCGTCAGCTCGCCCTGGGCCCCGTAGCCGCCACCGGCACGGACACGTCGTCGGCCTCCACCGGGAGTTCGGCGGTGACGGTGAAACCGCCTCGCGGCGAAGGGCCGGCCCGCAAGGAGCCGCCGGCCGCCGCGAGGCGCTCCGTCAGCCCTTTCAGGCCGGTGCCGCCGATGCCCGGCAAGGGCGGGGAGGAGGGCGTGGACGGCACACCCTCCCCGTTGTCCGCGACCGTGAGGCTCACACGCTCGGGGTTGCTCTTCACTGTGATCTCGCAGCGTGTGGCGCCTGCGTGCCGCACGACGTTCGTGACCGCCTCCCGCACCACCCAGCCCAGCAGCGCCTCGGTCTGCGGGGCGAGGGGCGCGCCCGAGCGCAGGACCACCGGCTCGACGGCCGCCGCGGACAGGGCCGAGCGGGCCCGGTCCAGTTCGGTGGCGAGGCTGCCCTCGCGGTAGCCGGTCACGGCCTCGCGGATCTCGGTGAGCGCCTGGCGGCCGACGGACTCGATGTCGCCGATCTGGGTGAGCGCGGCGTCCAGGTTGTGCGGGGCCAGCCGCCGGGCGGCCTCCGACTTCACCACGATCACCGAGAGGGTGTGCCCGAGCAGGTCGTGCAGGTCACGGGAGAAGCGCAGGCGCTCCTTCTCGACCGCCTGGTGGGCCAGCTTCTCGCGGGCGGCGCGCAGTTCCCGTACCGCCTCGGACAGGGACAGGATGGCCGCCGTCACCATCGTCGAGATCCAGGCGGCGTACGCGATGTTCAGGCCGTTCCAGCCCTCGTGGACGGCGGAGACCGCGGCGGCGAGCGCCGTGACGCCCAAACCGGCCCAGCGCAGGTGCTCGCCCCGCAGCGCCGCGCCCGTCGCCAGGCCCAGCAGGGGGAAGAACAGCAGCCAGCTGCCGCCGTAGCCGCCGGCGAGGCCGCAGGTGATCGCGGCCAACAGGGCCAGAGCCACCCGTGTGGAGGTCGCCTTCCGCTTCTCCTTCACGAACGAGCGGGTCGCCACGTAGATGTACAGGGAGTTGAAGGCGAGCAGTCCCAGGCCGCCGATCCACGGGTTGGGGGTCTTGCCCTGGAAGAGGTTGGAGAACGCTCCCATTCCCATCAGCAGCCAGGGCAGCAGAGAGAAGGCGGTCGGCGGTGGCCCGGGGTCCTCGGGGGCCTCGGCGCCGGTGCGGCGCGCCTGTCTCTGAGCGACGTTGAAGGCCTGCATGTCCGCCTGCCATCGCGCCCGCACGGCCCGCCACTCACGCAGCTGACAGGCGACCCCTCGTGTCCAGGACATGTCTTCGCTCCCCCGTTCAGGCGGTCCGTCCGGACCGCCGGTACGACAGCACAGCGTACGAACCGAAGGCCAGCAGCCAGAGGGTCAGCACCGCGACCGCGCCGAGGGCCGGGGCGCGGCCCTCCGCCGCAGAGGTGCCGAGCTGGGCGAAGCGGTAGGTGGGGGTGTACGCCGACAGCGTGCGCAGCCAGTCCGGGAAGAGGGTGACCGGGAACCACAGGCCGCCGAGGACCGCGAGACCCAGGTTGCAGGCCATGTTGGTCACGCCGGTGGTCTGCCCGGTCAGCCGGTAGCCGTTGCCGAGGCCCAGCAGGGTGAAGGGCAGCGAGCCCAGCCACAGCAGCGCCGCGACCGCCGCCCACTGCCAGGCCGCCATCCGTACGCCGTTGAGCAGGCCGCCCGCGGCGAGCACCGCGAGGATGGCGGGCAGCACCGTCACCGAGCCGGTCAGCGTCCGGCCGACGACGACCTGGCGCGGAGTCATCGGGGTCACCCGCAACTGCCGCAGCCAGCCGATCGCCCGGTCCTCGGCGACCCCGCCGCCGGTGTTGAGGGCGCAGCCGACGGCGCCGTAGCCCGCCATGCCGACCATCGCGCCGGTCTTCCAACTCCCGTCGGCCGTACCGAGGTTGGTGAACAGCAGATACATCAGCACCGGCATCGCGATCCCACCGATGACAAAACCCGCGTCCCGCAGGGTCCGGCGCACTTCGAGCCGCAGATAGTCCAGCATCACGCCGCCTCCGTCACCCGTGCGGTCAGAGCCAGGAACGCGTCGTCGAGCGAGGCGGGCGCCACCTCCAGGCGGCGTATCGCGCCCAGTTCCGCCAGTGCGACCACCGTCGCGTCCGGGTCGTCGGTGCGCAACCGTGCCCGCTCTCCGCGCACCTCCACCGACCGCACCCCCGGAAGCAGTTCCAGACCCTCCGTGCCCCGCCCCGCGAGGTCGAAGGCGACCAGGCTGCCGCCCACCGCCCGTTTGAGCTGCTCGCCGGTGCCGTCCGCGACGATCCGGCCCCGGTCGATGACGAGGATGCGGTCGGCATGCGCGTCCGCCTCCTCCAGATGGTGGGTGGAGAACAGCACGGTGTGGCCGAGGCGGGCGTAGGACCGCATCGACGCCCAGAAGGCGAGCCGTGCCTCCACGTCCAGGGCGGCGCTCGGCTCGTCCAGGACGATCACCGAGGGGTTACCGGCGAGCGCCACGGCGAACCGCACGCGCTGCGTCTGGCCGCCCGACAGCCGGTCCACGCGCCGCCCCGCCAGCTCGGTGATCCCGGCCAGTTGCAGGGCCCGCGCGACCGGCATCGGGTGCGGGTAGCGGCCGGCCACGAAGGCCACCAGCTCCCGCACGGTGACCCGAGGCACCGCGCGCCCCTCCTGGAGCATCGCGCCGATCCGCCCGGCGCGCACCGACTGCTCGGGGGGAGCGCCGAAGACCCGTACCGTGCCCTCGTCGGGCTCGTTCAGGCCGAGCAGCAGCGAGATCGCCGTCGACTTGCCGGCGCCGTTGCGGCCGAGCAGGGCCACGGTCTCGCCCTGCGCCATCTCCAGGTCCACGCCCCGCAAGGCGCGCACGGCGCCGAAGGTCTTGACCGCCCCCGTGAAGGACACGGCGGGCGGCGCCCCGGCCGTCACCCCGGCCGTCGTCCCTGTCGTCATCCCCGTTGTCTTCGTCATGCCTACGACGCTACGGAGACCAGGGGCCCGCCCGGCAGATGCGCTTGTACGGACTCCGGCAGGACAAATGTCACGGCCGTCCGCGCACTCAACTGACACAGTGTCAGGAGCCTTCACAAGTGCGGAGCGCTGGGCTATACAGAGGGCGCCGGACTGGAACGCGTTCTAGATCGGCACTCGTGACGACCTCGGTCGCGGCCGACGGTGCGGACGGCCGCGCCGAGGTCTTGAACCATCCGAGCCACCAGGAGCCGTATGCCCATCGACGCAGCGAAGGCCCTCGCCGCCGAACCCCGCTCCGGCGAGATCACCTGGGACCGCAAGGACGTTCAGCTCTACCACCTCGGCATCGGGGCAGGCATCCCGGCGACCGACCCCGACGAGCTGCGCTACACCCTGGAGTCCCGGCTGCACGTCCTGCCCAGCTTCGCCACCGTCGCGGGCAACGGCTCGCCCGGGGTGATCAGCGGCCTGTCCATGCCCGGCGTCGACGTGGACCTGGCCCGTGTCCTGCACGGCGGCCAGTCCCTCACCCTGCACCGCCCGATCCCCGTCGAGGGAACCGCGACCGCCACCGGCCGTATCGCGGCCGTGTACGACAAGGGCAAGGCGGCCGTCCTCGTCATGCGCACCGAGGTGGCCGACGCCGACGGCCCCCTGTGGACCAACGACGCCGAGATCTTCGTACGAGGGGAAGGCGGCTGGGGCGGCGACCGCGGTCCCTCCGGCCGCCTGGAGCCGCCCGCGGGCGACCCCGACCGCACCGTCGAGCGCCCGACCCGCGAGGACCAGGCCCTGCTCTACCGCCTCTCCGGCGACTGGAACCCGCTGCACGCCGACCCGGACTTCGCCAAGACCGCCGGCTTCGAAAAGCCCATCCTGCACGGCCTGTGCACCTACGGCATGACGCTCAAGGCGGTCGTCGACACGCTCCTCGGCGGGGACGTGACACGGGTGCGGTCGTACGCCACCCGGTTCGCGGGCGTCGTGTTCCCCGGGGAGACCCTGCGCGTCCGTATGTGGCGGGGGGATACGCAGGTCCGGGTGGCCGTGAGCGCCGTGGAGCGGGACGACGCGCCCGTCCTCGCCGACACGATCGTCGAACACACTTGATCCAGCAGGCAGTTGAGGGGAGCCGCACCATGCGCGCAGCCGTACTGCACGAGATCGGCCAGGACAAACTCGAGGTCTTCGAGGACGTCGAGGCGACGGGCTTCGGGCCCGGCAAGGTGAGGATCCGGGTGCGGGCCACCGGGCTGTGCCACTCGGACCTGTCCGCGATGAGCGGGGTGCTGCCGCAGCCGGCGCCGTTCGTGCCCGGGCACGAGGGCGCCGGCGAGATCGTCGAGGTCGGCGAAGGCGTCAGCCACCTGAAGGCGGGCGACCGGGTCGTGGTCTGCTGGCTGCCGGCCTGCGGCGCCTGTCCGGCCTGCAAGCGCGGGCAGACCGAGCTGTGCCTGGCCGGGTTCATGAACGCGGGCACCCCCAACTTCCGCCGCCCCGGCGGTGACGTCTTCGGCTTCGCGGGCACCGGCACCTTCGCCGAAGAGGTCGTCGTGGACGCGGGCTGCGCGGTGCCGATCCCGGGCGACGTTCCTTTCGACATCGCCGCGCTGATCGGCTGCGGCGTCACGACCGGGCTCGGCGCCGCGCTCAACACCGCCGACGTGGAGGCCGGCTCGTCGGTTGCGGTCATCGGCTGCGGCGGCGTCGGCATCTCCGCGATCCAGGGCGCGCGGCTCAAGGGCGCCGCCGAGATCGTCGCCGTCGACCCGGTCGCCTCGCGCCGGGAGTCCGCCCTCAAGTTCGGCGCCACGAAGGCGGTCTCGCCGGACGAGCTGGCCGACGCCAAGCAGAACGTCACCGGCGGCGAGGGCTTCGACTACGTCTTCGAGGTCGTCGGCAAGTCGGCCACCGCCCGCACCGCGTACGAGAACACACGGCGCGGCGGCACCCTCGTCGTCGTCGGCGCGGGCGCCATGGACGACTTCCTCCAGCTCAACATGTTCGAGCTGTTCTTCGACGAGAAGCGGATCCTGCCCTCGATGTACGGCGGCGGCGACGTCATGCGCTCCTACGAGCGGACCATCGCCCTGTGGCGGGCGGGCCGCGTGGACCTGGAGGGCCTGATCACCCACCGGGTGCCGCTGGCCGACATCAACGAGGCACTGGACCAGATGCGCACCGGCACGGCGCTGCGCACATGCATCGAGATCTGACGGGGGTGCCTGTGTCGCTGCCACAGCAGGGGCCGCTGGAGGGGCTGTCCGCCGTCGTGACCGGGGCCGGTCGCGGACTGGGCCGGGCCGAGGCGCTCGAACTCGCCCGGCTCGGTGCCGCGGTCGTCGTCAACGACTTCGGGCAGCCGGGCCGGGACGGCTCGGGTCAGGCCTCGGCGGGTCCCGCCGAACAGGTCGCCGCCGAGATCCGCGCCGCGGGCGGCAAGGCACTCGCCCACACCGGGGACGTCGCCGACTTCCAACAGGCCCGAGAACTGGTGGAGTTGGCGATCGGCGAGTTCGGCAAGCTGGACATCCTCGTCAACAATGCCGGCATCCTGCGCGACCGCATGGTCTTCTCCATGACCGAGGACGAGTGGGACGCGGTCATCCGGGTCCACCTCAAGGGCCACTTCAACACCACCCACTTCGCGGCCGCGCACTGGCGCGAACGCTCCAAGGCCGCGGGAGCGCCGGTCTACGGGCGGATCGTGAACACCTCGTCCGAGGCCTTCCTGGCGGGCTCGGCCGGGCAGCCCAACTACGCGGCCGCGAAGGGCGGAATCGTGGGCCTGACCACCTCCACGGCCCTCGCGCTGGCCAAGTACGGCGTCACGGCCAACGCGATCTGCCCGCGCGCCCGCACCCGGATGACCGAGGACGTCTTCGCCGGCTTCGAGCAGCCGGCCGACGGCCTCGACCCGCTCGCCCCCGAGCATGTCGCCCCGCTCGTCGGCTACCTCGCCTCGCCCGCCGCGGCCCGCGTCAACGGCCAGCTGCTCGTCGTGCACGGCGGCATGGTCGCCGTCGTCGACCGCCCGCGGGTGCAGGTGAAGTTCGACAGCAAGCAGGACACCTTCACCTACGACGAGCTGGACGCCGTCCTCACTCCGCACTACGCGGACCGGCCGCCGGGGGAGACGTTCGCGGCGGCGGAAGTGCTGGGACTCAAGCGGGCGTAGACATCAAGCAGGCGTGGACATCAAGCAGGCGTAGACATACGGAAGGGGCCCGCACACCGGTCAGGTGTGCGGGCCCCTTCCCTGCGTACCCTCAGGCAGCCGCTTCGCTGTCCTCGGCCGGCTTGCGGTGCCGGCCGTGAGGGGCCGTGTCACCGTCCTGGGCCGAACTCGGACCCCGGTGCCGGCCGTGACCGGCGTCTTCCCGGGACTCGGCGGACAGCGGCTGCATGGTGCTTGTGTCGCTCATCGGAAGGATTCACCCCGTCAACATGATCTTTCAAACAGCCGGGCGAGTTTAACCGGCCACCCTCCTCGCGACTCCAGACGGGCACGCCCATCGGCACTATTTCGTTACAAGACGTCCCAAGGGCGCTTGCTGCAAGGGCACGGGACGCGGTGCGACGGGCCCCGGAGGATCCGGTTGTGCCGGCTCACCCCGTGCCGGATCCTCCGGGCCCGCGCCCCCCGATCCCCCTGCATCCCCCGATTCCCCCGGCTCCCCCGTGGGCGCCGCCACCCGCGCCACGCCGCACGGCACCTCGGCCGTGGCGTAGGGCAGTTGGAGCACCCCGTCCCTGGTCCACATCCCCGCGCCCGCCAACCATCCGTACGGCGCGGCGAGATGGTCCACCTGCCGCCGGTCCGGCCGCCACAGGCCCACCCAGCTGCCCACGGGCCCGTCGATGCGCAGCGCCACCCCGCAGCTCTCCGGCAGCAGCACCTGCCCCGGCTGGATGGCGAAGGGCGTGACGGCACACTCGGGCAGCCGCAGACACTCCGGGAAACGCACCGGCAGGGTGCTGCCCAGCACGCCCCAGCCGAGCCGCTCCTCGCCCGGCGAGGGCGCGTCGGAGCGGATCAGCAGCAGACCGCTGTCCGGGTCGGCGAGCAGCAGCCGGTCGTCGCTGCCCTCGGCGATCTGCAACAGCGGCGAGACCTCTCCTGCCCGCTCCAGGTCGACCGCGACCGCCTTGGTCCGGCCGCCGGTCTCCCGGTCGAGGGCCAGCAGCCGCCCCGCCCGGTCCAGCCACACCCCGCCCGAGCAGCGGCCCGGGATCTCCGCCACGTGCTCAGGCCCGAAGGCGCCGCCCGCCACCAGCCACACCGTGCTGGAGCGCCGGCCCACGGCGAGGGCGTACGCCTTCTCCCCGCCCGGTACGGGCGGCAGCAGCCGCAGCCGGGCACCCTCCTCCGGGCACTCCACCGCGCCGAGCAGCAGCTCGCCCGTGCCCGGTCCGGTCGGGTACAGCAGCGAGAACAGGTGCCGTCCCTCCGCCCGCCGGCGGATGAGGACCCGCCCGTCGCCCATCGGCTGGACCTCGGTGCCGGGCTCCTCGGGCTGGTTGCCGGGCAGCGGCACGGCGTACGGCTCGGGGCCGTCCAGCGTCCAGCGCTCCGGGAACCAGGAGTCGCCGGCCGGCGCGAGGCGGGCGGCGTAGGCACCGTCCACGGTGATGGTGCAGCCGGATTGCGGGGCGCCGTCCTCGGGAGCAGCCTCGGGCTCGATCGCACACGCCGTCATGGTCTGGTCACCTCCGGCGACGAAGCTAGTTTTCGCACGCACACACGTGGGACCACGAGGCTCCTGCTTCACACATAAGGGTGGCGAGGGAACGATTCGCCTGAGGGAACGGGGGCGGGTGTGCTGAAGGGGGCCGGGGTGAGCGGCCGGGCACCGGTCCCGCTCCATCCGATCCCGGGCATCGGTTCAGCGGCGCAGATCAGCCAGGTAGCCTTTTGGCGTGCCCCGTCTGTCTGAAGTCATCGCCGCGCTGGAGAACCTGTGGCCCGCCGAGCGGGCCGAGTCCTGGGACGCGGTCGGCACCGTCGTGGGCGACCCCGACCAGGAGGTCAACCGGGTCCTGTTCGCGGTCGACCCCGTGCAGGAGATCGTCGACGAGGCGGTGAAGCTGGGTGCCGACCTGCTGGTCACCCACCACCCGCTCTACCTCCGCGGTACGACGACGGTCGCGGCGAGCCACTTCAAGGGCCGCGTCGTGCACACGCTGATCAAGAACGACATCGCGCTGCACGTCGCCCACACCAACGCGGACACGGCCGACCCCGGAGTCAGCGATGCGTTGGCCGGTGCGCTGGACCTCCGCGTCGTACGCCCCCTGGTGCCGGACCCGGCCGATCCGTCCGGCCGCCGCGGCCTCGGCCGTATCTGCGAGCTGGACCACCCGCTGCCGCTGCGCGAGTTCGCCGAGAAGGCCGCCGCCCGGCTGCCCGCCACCGCCCAGGGCATCCGCGTCGCCGGCGACCCCGAGGCGGTCGTCCGCACGGTCGCCGTCAGCGGCGGCTCCGGGGACAGCCTCTTCGACCAGGTACGCGCGGCCGGTGTCGACGCCTTCCTCACCGCCGACCTGCGCCACCATCCGGCCTCCGAGGCCGTGCTCCAAAGCCCCCTCGCGCTGCTCGACGCGGCGCACTGGGCCACCGAATGGCCCTGGTGCGAGCTGGCCGCCACCCAGCTCGACGAGATCTCCGACCGCCACGGATGGGACCTCAGGGTCCATGTCTCCAAGACGGTCACCGACCCCTGGACGGCCCACGCGGCCTCCCCCGATCCGACTGCAGGAGCCCCCAACTGAACGCCGCGCCCGCCGACCAGATCCGACTCCTCGACGTCCAGGCCCTCGACGTACGCCTGCAGCAGCTCGCGCACCGGCGCCGGTCCCTGCCCGAGCACGCCGAGATCGAGTCTCTCACCAAGGACCTCACCCAGCTGCGCGACCTGCTGGTGGCCGCCCAGACCGAGGAGAGCGACACCGCCCGCGAGCAGACCAAGGCCGAGCAGGACGTGGACCAGGTGCGCCAGCGCGCCGCCCGCGACCAGCAGCGCCTGGACTCCGGGGCCGTCACCTCCCCCAAGGACCTGGAGAACCTCCAGCGCGAGATCGCCTCCCTCGCCAAGCGGCAGAGCGACCTCGAGGACGTCGTCCTGGAGGTCATGGAGCGCATCGAGTCCGTGCAGGAGCGGGTCGCCGAGCTCACCGAGCGGGTCTCCTCCGTCCAGTCGAAGATCGACGACGCGACCGCGCGCCGTGACGCGGCCTTCGAGGAGATCGACGGCGAGGTGGCGACGGTGACCAAGGAGCGCGAGGTCATCGCCGGCGCCATCCCCGCCGACCTGCTCAAGCTCTACGACAAGCTGCGTGAGCAGCAGGGCGGCATCGGCGCGGCCAAGCTGTACCAGCGCACCTGTCAGGGCTGCCGCCAGGAGCTGTCCATCACCGACATCAACGACATCCGCGCGGCCGCCCCCGACACGGTGGTGCGCTGCGAGAACTGCCGTCGCATCCTGGTGCGCACGGCCGAGTCCGGTCTGTAAGGGGCGGGTGGCGTGCGGGAGTTCATCGTCGAGGCCGACGGCGGTTCTCGGGGCAACCCGGGACCCGCGGGCTACGGCTCCGTGGTGCTCGACGCGGCTACGGGGGAGACCCTGGCCGAGGTCGCCGAGTACATCGGCGTCGCGACCAACAACGTCGCCGAGTACCGGGGCCTGCTGGCGGGCCTGCGCGCCGCGCACGAACTGGACCCCTCGGCCAAGGTCCACGTCCGTATGGACTCCAAGCTGGTCATCGAGCAGATGTCGGGCCGCTGGAAGATCAAGCACCCGGACATGAAGCCGCTGGCGACGGTGGCGTCCCGCGTGTTCCCGCCGGAGCAGGTGACGTACGAGTGGATCCCGCGGGAGCAGAACAAGCACGCGGACCGGCTGGCGAACGAGGCGATGGACGCGGGCAAGCGCGGTGAACAGTGGTCGCCGGCGACCTCGACGGCGGAGCTGGACACGGCCGCCGCGAGGACCACGGTCGCTGAGCCGGCCCCCGCGGAGGTCCCGAAGGCCGAGGCCGATGTACGGGCCGCGACAGCCGTCGCCAGCCCCGGCTGGGCCCCCGCCGACCTGGGCGCGCCCGCGACCTTCGTGCTGCTGCGGCACGGTGAGACCCCGCTGACCCCGCAGAAGCGTTTCTCGGGCAGCGGCGGCACCGACCCCTCCCTGTCCGACGTCGGCCGGGAGCAGGCCGAGCGCGCCGGGGCCGCGCTGGCCCGGCGCGGCACGATCCAGGCGATCGTCGCGTCGCCCCTCGCCCGCACCCGCGAGACGGCCGGCATCGTCGCCTCCCACCTCGGCCTGGAGGTGAGCATCGACGACGGACTCATCGAGACCGACTTCGGCGCCTGGGAGGGCCTCACCTTCGCCGAGGTGCGCGAGCGCTACCCCGACGACCTGAACGCCTGGCTCGCCGACCCGCACGCCCAGCCCTCGGGCGGCGGCGAGAGCTTCGCGGCGACCGCGACCCGTATCGAGGCCACCCGGGACAAGCTGGTGGCGGCGTACGCGGGCCGCACGGTGCTCCTGGTCTCCCACGTCACGCCGATCAAGACGTTCGTACGCCTGGCGCTGGGCGCCCCGCCCGAGTCCCTGTTCCGCATGGAGCTGTCGGCGGCCGCACTGTCCGCGGTGGCCTACTACGCGGACGGCAACGCGAGCGTACGGCTCTTCAACGACACGTCCCACCTGCGCTGAGTCCCGCTGCCTGGCGGGCCAGGCCTTCGATCCGCCCCCAGTCGCGGGCCGCGAGGGCGTCCGCCGGGAGCATCCAAGTGCCGCCCACACAGCCGACGTTGGCCAGCGCCAGGTAGTCGGGGGCGTTGGCCGGCCCGATGCCCCCGGTCGGACAGAACCGAGCCTGCGGCAGCGGGCCGGCCAGCGACTTCAGATACGCGGTGCCGCCCGCAGCCTGCGCCGGGAAGAACTTCATCTCCCGCACCCCGCGCTCCAGCAGCGCCACCACCTCCGAGGTGGTGGACACCCCCGGCAGGAACGGCACCCCGGACACCTTCATGGCCTCCAGCAGTACGTCCGTCCAGCCCGGACTGACCAGGAACCGCGCCCCGGCAGCCACCGAGTCCTTCACCTGCTCCGGCGTGATCACGGTCCCGGCCCCGACCACCGCGTCCGGTACCGCTTCGGCGATCGCCCGGATGGCTTCCAGCGCGGCCGGCGTCCGCAGCGTCACCTCGATGGCGGGCAGACCGCCGGCCACCAGCGCCCGCGCCAGCGGAACGGCGTCGGCGGCGTCCTCCAGGACGACGACGGGCACGACGGGGGCAAGGTCGAGGAGCGATGAGGCGGCCATGGCGTCATCGTGCCCGCGGTATGCAGCATGCGCAAAGCTCATTGCGCATGCTGCAACGCGAGAGGGGGGTGGGTCAGCGGATCCTGGGGCGGGTCAGTGGATCTCGTCCACCAGCACGTCCAGCAGCCACGCCTTCCCGGCGCCCGTCGGAGGCTCCACCTCCACCACGTAACCGAGCTCGCGCAGCGTCTCCACCAGCTCCGCCGGGCCCTTGGGTGCCGCGCCCGACGCCAGCAGGCTCCGCACGATCCGTCCCTTGGTCGCCTTGTTGAAGTGGCTGACCACCTTGCGGGTGGGGGCGTGGAGCACCCGTACGCTCGCCGTCCGCCCGGCGACCTCGCCCTTCGGCTTCCAGGCGGCCGCGTACGCGGAGGACCGCAGGTCCAGCACCAGCCCGTCCCCGGCGGCCTCGGGCATCACCTCGGCCATCGGCGCACGCCAGTACGCGCCCAGCGCCCCGATCCCGGGCAGCTTCACGCCCATCGAGCAGCGGTAGGAGGGGATGCGGTCGTTGACGCGCACCGCACCCCACAGCCCGGAGAAGACGAGCAGGGAGCGGGTGGCGCGCTTCTTGGCGGCGGCGTCCAGGGAGGCCAGGTCGAGGGCGTCGTACAGCACCCCCGTGTAGATCTCCCCGGCGGGCCGCGCCCCGGCGGTGCGCAACGCGGCGTTCTTCGCGACCTCTCCGCGCAGCCCCTCGCTCAGCCCGAGCACCTCGCGCGCCTTCTCCTCGTCCCCGGCACACAGCTCGACCAGTTCGCCGAGTACGGCCTCACGGGCGGCAGCCAGCCCCGGGAGCGAGAGCGACTCCAGCTTCAGGGGGGCGCCACGGCCAAAGGACGCCTTGCCTTCGGAGGGAGGCAGCAGGACAAGCACGGGTGATCTCCTTCGGTTGAGCTCGGCCACAGCGTACGGCGTGCCACCCGGAGCCCCTCGTCCTACGGTGGCTGTATGCCCCGCCGCCCCATCCATGTGACCGGCGCCCCGGAGAGCCCGCTGTTGGCCGCGCTCGCCGCGCTGCGCGCCAAGTTCCACGTCCCCGCGGACTTCCCGCCCGAGGTGCTCGCGGCCGCCGAGCAGGCCGCGAAGGCGCCGGTGCTGCCGGAACACGACGCGACCGACATCCCCCTCTTCACCATTGACCCGCCCGGCTCCACGGATCTCGACCAGGCGATGCACCTGTCCCGGCAGGGCTCCGGCTACCGCGTCCACTACGCCATCGCCGACGTCGCCGCCTTCGTCGTACCCGGCGGGCCGGTGGACGAGGAGGCACACCGGCGGGTGACGACCCTGTACTTCCCGGACCTGCGCGTTCCGCTGCATCCGTTCGTGCTCAGCGAGGGTGCCGCGAGCCTGCTGCCCGACCAGACCCGCCCGGCCGCGCTGTGGACCGTCGACCTCGACGCGAACGGCCGTACCATCGCCGTCGACGTCCACCGCGCCCTGGTGCGCAGCCGGGCCAGGTACGACTACGAGGGCGTACAGGCGAAGATCGACGCCGGTACGGCCGAGGAGCCCCTGGCCCTCCTCAAGACGATCGGCCTGCTGCGCGAGCAGCTGGAGATCCGACGCGGCGGCATCTCGCTGCGTGTCCCCGAGCAGGAGATCACCGAACGGGACCACTCCTACGAGCTGAGCTACCGCGCCCCGCTGGCGGCGGAGGGCTGGAACGAGCAGATCTCCCTGCTCACCGGCATGGCCGCCGCCGAGCTGATGCTGGCGCACGGCACGGGCATCCTGCGCACCCAGGCGCCGACCACGGCCGGCAAGCTGGACGAACTGCGCCGTACCGCGCACGCCCTGCGCATCGAGTGGCCGCACCACATGTCGTACGCGCAGCTGGTGCGTTCCCTCGACCCGGGCGAACCGCGGCACGCGGCATTCCTCCAGGCGTGCACCGGCCTGATGACTCGCGCCGAGTACACCGTCTTCCAGGGCGGCCATGTGCCGCAGCACCCCGAGCACGCCGCCGTGGCAGCGCCGTACGCGCACTGCACGGCCCCGCTGCGCCGCCTCGCCGACCGGTACGCCACCGAGATCTGCCTCGCCGCCGTCGCCGGCCGGGAGCCACCCGGCTGGGTCCTCAGTGGGCTCGAAAGCGTGCGGCAGCGGATGGCCGCCGCCGGAGGCCGCGCGGGTGACCTCGAGCGCAAGTGCGTCGACCTCGTGGAGGCCGCCCTCCTCAAGGACCAGATCGGCAAGATCTTCGAGGGCGTCGTGGTCGAGCGGGAGCACCCGGGACACCACGGGATGGAACCCGGCATCGTGCAGCTGGCGTCCCCGGCGGTCATCGGCGACATCATGGAGACGACCCAGGAATCCCTCGGCGAGCGCCGCCCCTTGCGTCTCGAGCAGGCGGACATGGAGGTCCCGACGGTGAGCTTCGCGCTCGCCTGACGCACAGGTCCACGGTGTTCACCCCGCGACGGCGGGCACGCCGAACCACTGCTCCAACGCATCCGCCAGGGACGTGCTCGTGTCGGCGTCGGTGCCGTTCTCACGGTCGGCCGCCCAGGCCACGAACCCGTCCGGCCTGACCAGCAGCCCGGCCAGCTCCGGGCGGTCCGCGCAACCGGCCCTCACCACGGTCACCCGGTCGCCGAAGTCGTCGGCGAAGGCACGCAGCTTCGGGTCGTCGGCGAGGTCCAGCAGCAGACCGTGCCCGGTGTGCAGATGGTCGGCGAGGCGGGTGCCGTCGGAGAGTTCCAGGTCGGGGGTGCTGCGGCCGACGAGCGGGTGGTCGCCGGGCAGGTCGTAGCGCTGCCAGACACCGGAGATCTTCTTGGCGAAGAACGTCGTGCCGGTGACCGTCCGCGACAGCTCGGTGATCACCTCGCGCAGGGCGCGCGCATGCGAATCGGGCCGCATCAGGGCGATCTGGGCCCGCGTCCAGTCGAGCACCCAGGCGCCGATCGGATGCCGTTCGGCGGTGTACGAGTCGAGCAGCCCCTCCGGCGCCCGCCCCCGCACCACGGCCGCCAGCTTCCAGCCCAGGTTCATCGCGTCCCCGATGCCGAGGTTCAGCCCCTGCCCACCGAACGGCGAGTGCACATGCGCCGCATCGCCCGCGAGCAGCACCCGCCCCTTGCGATAGCTGCTCGCCTGACGGCAGTTGTCGGTGAACCGGGTCGCCGAGTGCACCTGGGTCACGGTGACGTCCACCCCGGTCACCCGCCGCAGGCTGCCCTCCAACTCCCGGGCGGTGATGGGGGATTGGCGGTCGGCCGGCGGCCCGTCGAACTCCACGGTGAGGATGCGCCCCGGTATCGGCCCGTGCGCGTACGTCCCCACGTCCGTCGTGTTCCAGCCGGTCTTGAGCCCTTCGGCGCCGGTCATCTCGACGAGCGCCTGATATCCGGTGATCTCCGGGTCCGTGCCGGGAAAGTCGAACCCGGCCAGCTTGCGCACCCTGCTGCGCCCGCCGTCGCAGCCGACGAGCCAGTCGGCGCGGATCTCCTCCGTCGCGCCCGTCCCGGCATCGACCACGTCGACGACCACCTCGTCGTCGTACATCTCGAACCCGGTCAGCTCGACCCCGCGACGCACCTCCACCCCGAGCTCCTCCGCCCGCCCGGCGAGGATCCGCTCCAGCGTGGCCTGCGGGACGAAGCCGACCCGCTCGGCGGGACCCGATCCTGCGAAGTCGGGATCGCTCTCGTCCAGCAGCTCGCCGTGCAGCCAGATCCCGGCGAAGTGCCCGGCGAACCTGGGCGGCGGCGGAGCGTCCTCGTCCTCGCCCCGCGCCCGGCGGAACATCCGGAAGCCGCGCATCGCCTCCTCCTGTACCGCGGCCAGCGCGGGCAGTAACCCCCGCCGGTACAGGGCCTCGGCGGAGGGCAGATTGATCGCCCCCGCCTTGATCGTCTCGTCCACCTCGGCCAGCCGCTCCACGACCAGCACCCGCGCCCCGCCGAGCCGCAGTTCACAGCCGAGCAGCAGGCCTACGGGCCCGGCGCCGGCCACCACGACGTCGTACATCGTCTTCGTGCTCATGGGGTTGTTCATGAGGTTGTCCATGAGCCTGAGTGTAGTCACTAAAACTTTTTGTTCGCTATAATTTTTTGCATGCCAGTTGAAGACGAACGCACGAGTGCGGACCTGCCGGACCTGCCGCTGCGCGAACGCAAGAAGAGGGAGACCCGGCAGCGGATCTCCGACGTCGCGACGGGACTGTTCCAGGAGCGCGGCTTCGACGCGGTGACCGTGGCGGAGGTCGCCCGGGCCGCGGACGTGTCCGCCATGACCGTCTTCAACTACTTTCCGCGCAAGGAGGACCTCTACCTCGACCGGATCCCCGAGGCCGCCGCGACCTTCGCCGGCGCCGTCCGCGACCGCCGCCCTGACGAGACCCCGCTGGCCGCCCTGCGCCGCCTGGCGCTGGAACTCCTCGACCAGGGCCACCCGCTGGCCGGGGTCAACGACCGCTTCCCCTCCTTCTGGCGGGTCGTCATGGAGTCGCCCAGCCTGCGGGCCCGCGCCCGCGAAGGCCTGGAGGAGGTGGAGACGGCCCTGGCCGAGGCGCTGGCGGAAGCATCCGTCGCCGACCCGCACCTGCTCGCGGCCCTGACCGTCGCCGCCTACCGCTCGGTCTACGTCACCACCGCCCGCCGCCTGCTCGCCGGGGAGCCGGCGGCCGAGCTGATCGCGGACCACCGGGCGCGCATCGAGGCGGTCTTCGACGTACTGGAGCGGATGGATCCATAGCGCCCCGTGCGGTGCGGGGGCCGGGGGCATGGAACAGGCCAGGAGTTTGTTGCACCCCGTACGACGACGGAGACGTAGACCGACCGATGGGGGCGCACGGTGAGCGAGCAGGCACTGTGGACCCGCGCGCGCCTCGGCCGCTGCGGCCCGCCCCTCGACCTGCTGACGGCCCGCTTCCAGCGACACGTCTACGCCCCGCACGCGCACGCCGAATACACCATCGGCGTCTGCGTCGGCGGCTCCGAGGTCATCGACTACCGCGGCGGCCACATCCGCACAGGGCCCGGCTCGATCATCGTCCTCGACCCCGGCGAGATGCACACCGGCGGCCCCGACACCACCACCGACGGCTACGCCTACCGCGCCCTGTACGCCGACCCCGCCCTCCTCACCGACGGCACCCTCGGCGGCCTCCCGCACTTCCGCGAACCCGTGATCGACGACCCCGAACTGGTCACCGCCCTCCGCCTCGCCCACACCGAACTCAGCGTCTGCCCGGACCCGTTGGAGGCAGAGTCGCGCCTCCCGTGGCTGCTGACGGCCCTGGCCCGCCGCCACTCCACGGCCCGCTCGGCGCCGGACGCGGTGCCGGGCGCGGACCGCATCGCTCTCGTGGTCCGCGACCGCCTGGCCGACGAACTCCTGGACCCCCCGTCCCTGGCCGACCTCGCGGCCGATTTGGATTTGTCCCGCTACCAACTCCTCCGAGCCTTCCGTACGACGATGGGGATACCGCCGTACGCCTGGCTGGCCCAGCACCGGGTGAGCCAGGCGCGCGGGCTGCTGGAGTCGGGCCTGCGCCCGGCCGAGGTGGCCACCCTGGTCGGCTTCGCGGACCAGGCCCACCTGACGCGCTGGTTCCGCCGCGTGCTGGGGGTGACCCCGGCGGCGTACCGCAACAGCGTTCAAGACGCCAGATAGCTCGTGGGCCGATTCTGTCCGCATGACTGCACGCGGCTGGTTCCTGTTCTCCCTGATGGGAGTGGTCTGGGGCATCCCCTACCTGATGATCAAGGTGGCGGTGGACGCCCCCCTGTCCCCATCGATGGTGGTCTTCACGCGCTGCGCACTCGGCGCGCTCCTCCTGCTCCCCTTCGCGATACGACAGGGCGGCCTGATCCGCACGGTCCGCACCCACTGGCTGCCGATGCTGGCCTTCGCGTGCATAGAGATCATCGGCCCCTGGTTCACGCTCACCGACGCGGAACGGCACCTGTCGAGCTCCATGGCGGGCCTGCTGATCGCGGGCGTGCCGATCGTGGGTGTGGCCCTGGCCCGCTTCTTCGGCGACACGGAGCGCCTGGGCGTACGGCGGATGACGGGCCTCGGACTGGGCCTGGCGGGCGTAGCCGTCCTGACCGTCCCCCACCTGACCGGCGGCGACGCCTGCTCCCTCGGGGAAGTCATGCTGACGGTGCTGGGCTACGCGACGGCACCGCTGATCGCGGCACGCCGGCTGAAGGACGTCCCGACCTTGCAACTGACGGCCCCGTGCCTGGCACTGGCGGCGCTGGTCTACGCAACACCGGCGGCGGCGACCTGGCCGTCATCCCTCCCATCGGCCTCGGTCCTGACGGCCCTGATCGGCCTGGGAGCGATCTGCACGGCACTCGCTTTCGTGGCCTTCCTGGAACTGATCAAGGAGGTGGGCCCGACCCGCGCGACGGTGTTCACGTACGTCAATCCGGCGGTAGCGGTAGCAGCGGGAGCGCTCCTGCTGGACGAGCCCTTCACCGTCGGCATCGGGATCGCCTTCACCCTGATCCTGGCGGGCTCGGTCCTGGCGACGGCGACTGGTCCGACTCGTCCGGCCCGCCCGGTAACATGGTCGACACGGCAGACGAGCCGGGCGGACGGCCGCGTGGAGTCCCCTTGAGGGGCTCCCCGAGGAACGTCCGGGCTCCACAGGGCAGGGTGGTGGCTAACGGCCACCCGGGGTGACCCGCGGGACAGTGCCACAGAAAACAAACCGCCGGGGACCTCGGTCCTCGGTAAGGGTGAAACGGCGGTGTAAGAGACCACCAGTGCCCAGGGTGACCTGGGCAGCTAGGTAAACCCCACCCGGAGCAAGGTCAAAAGGAGCGCCGTAAAAAGCGCTCTGCGGGGACGTTCGAGGGCTGCCCGCCCGAGCCCCCGGGTAGACCGCACGAGGCCGGTGGCAACACCGGTCCTAGATGGATGGCCGTCTCCCCGGCCGCCGCGAGGCGGCCGGGTGACAGAACCCGGCGTATAGCCCGACTCGTCTGCCGCTGGGGTTCTGGGCGATCCGGTGCGGCGGCTGACAGTCTTTCCCAACCTGGCGACCTGGAGTGTCCGCATGCGGCGGGAGTCGCTGTCCCTGCCGTCCGCTGACGCCGAACTCGTACGCACGGAGCTTGAACCGCCGCTCCAGCTGTACGGCGAGACGGTGAGGGATACCGCTGGGACCGCCCGGCGGTCCGAGTGTCACCACGCGCTGCGAGGCCCTGACTTCGGACGCTACGGTGGGCGTGAAACCTGAGTCCGGTGGGGGGACCCATGTCATTCCAGACGCCCATCACGATCGCCAGTGCGCTGGAGAAGATCCATCGTCGCGAGTACGTGTTGCCGGCGATTCAGCGTGAGTTCGTCTGGTCGCGCGACAAGATCACACGGTTGTACGACAGTCTGATGCGGGGATACCCCATCGGCTCGTTCCTCATGTGGCAGGTCCACGAGGGCAATTCCGGTCGTTTCGCCTTCTACGACTTCATGCGCGACTACCACGAGCGCGACAACGCCCACTGCACGCCGACCGGCCCGCTGGGCAGCCGGGCCATCACGGCGATCCTGGACGGTCAGCAGCGACTGACGGCGCTCAACATCGGTCTGTGCGGGTCGTTCACCGCGAAGCTGCCGCGTATGTGGGCGAACAACCCGCTCGCGTACCCGAAGAAGCACCTCTACCTGAACCTGCTGCACCGCGGCCAGGACGACGACCTGGGGGTCGAGTACGACTTCCGGTTCCTCACCCAAGAAGAAGCCGAGGCCGGCACCGAGAGCGGCGACGCCCAGTGGTACCGCGTTCAGGACATGCGCGAGGTACGCACTGTCGGGGACGTCATTCGCACGCTTCAGCAGCATGGGGTCGCGGACAACGCCACCGCCGCTGATGTGCTCACCAGGCTCCACGAGGTCGTCCACGTCACCCCGACGGTGAACTTCTTTCTCGAGGAAGCGCAGGAGCTGGACAAGGTCCTCAACATCTTCATCCGGGTCAACTCGGGAGGCGCCGTCCTCTCCTACTCCGACCTCCTTCTCTCGGTGGCCACTGCCCAGTGGATCGAGCACGATGCACGCGAGACCATCCACAGGCTCGTCGACGAACTCAACGGGATCGGGCAGGGCTTCGCCTTCGGTAAGGACCTGGTCCTCAAGACCGGACTGGTGCTGCTGGGGAAGGGCGACATCCGCTTCAAGGTGGACAACTTCGACCGCGACACCATGACCAATCTGGAGAAGCACTGGACCGAGATCGAGAACGCGTTGCGTCTCGGGGTGGCCCTGCTCGCCGACTTCGGGTTCTCCGGTGTCACCCTCACGGCCAACAGCGCAGTCATTCCTCTGGCTTACTACCTCCACCACCGAGGCCTCGGGGACAACTACCGCACCTCGGATGCGTTCAGGGACGACCGTGCGGCGATCCGCCGCTGGCTTCAGCGCTCACTGATGAAGTCCGGTGTGTGGGGCAGCGGCCTGGACCGGCTGCTCACCGGTCTGCGTACGACCCTGGAGAAGGAGGGCGGACAGGGCTGGCCGACGGAGGCCGTCGAACGTGAGATGGCCCGCCAGGGCAAGTCGCTCCGCTTCGACCAGAGCGAGATCGACGACCTGCTGGACCTCAAGTACGGATCGAAGCGGCTTTTCCCGATGCTCGCGATGTTGTACCCGGGCGTCGACACCAGGGACCACTTCCACGAGGATCACATCTTCCCGCGCAGCCTGCTGCGGTCACGGACCAAGCTGCGGGCGGCCGGTCTCTCCGAGGAGGCGCTGTCGCTTGTCGAGGACCGCGTGGACAGAGCGGCGAACCTGCAACTGCTGAGAGGGCCCGAGAACATCGCGAAGCAGGCCGCCCTGCCGGCTGCCTGGCTGCGGAAGCATTTCGACTCGGATGCCGCGCGCGAGAGCTGGTTGAGGGAGTACGACGCCACCGGCCTGCCCGAGGAGGTGGCCGGATTCCCGGAGTTCTACGAGGCCCGCCGTGCGCGTATGCGTCAGCGCCTCGCGAGTCACCTGGAGGTGCATGCCGGCGCGGACCAGCAGACGGCCGACGTCGCGCCAGAGGCTCCTCAATCCGTGCCGGACGACGAGCCCGATCCGGGCAACGAGGGCCTGTAGCCCAGGAAAGAGAGCAGCCTGACGTGGTCAACGAAAAGGACCTGCGGAGCAAGGCCCTGAGAACTGAATCCCGGGTGCGGGGAATGATGCTCGGGCTGGCCATCGGTGACACTCTGGGAACGGTTCGGGGCAAGCTGCCGGCGAGCGGTCCGCTGCGTGCCGGCGTCAGTACACAACTGGCCTGCTTCACCGCCGAGGGCATCATTCGCGCCATGGTGCGCGGAAACCATAAGGGGATCTGCCATCCGCCGGGGGTCGTCCTGCACGCCTACGGCCGGTGGGCGGCTCTGCAGGGCATCGAAGTGGAACGGATGCGGCGCCGCTGGGCTTCGTTCAAGGACGAACAGGAGTGGCCGGACGGCTGGCTCGCGGGCGTGCCCGTACTGGCCGAGCGGCGGGGCAGCGCCCCGGCGACTGTGACGGCCCTGTCCCGGATCGAGGGCAACCACGAGCCGACGGCCACCACAAGCCGCGGCTGTCACGCGCTGACCCGATCTCTCCCCGTCGCGGTGGCCGGACTGGACTGGGCCGAGCAAGCCGGCGAGTTTGCCGCTCTCACCCATGGCGACCAGGCCGCACAGTCCGCTGCCGCCCAGGCAGCCGTGCTTGTCCATCACTGCCTCACCAACTCACCGCCGGAGCACGACCACAGGGGTGTCTCGGAGCGTCCCGCGCGGGACGCGATAGAGGCGGGCATCGCGGCGATTCAGTCCATCCGCCGGCAGACGACCGGCGACGAGCACGAGCGCCTCCTTACGACCTTCCGGGAGGCCGTCCACCGGCCCGCGGACGCGGCGCGGCTCGCACGACTTGCACCGGACCCGACCGCGCCCTCCGCCCTGCTCGGCGGCCTCTACACAGCGGCAGCGTTCCCCGGTCGTGCCCAGGTCAGGGCCGCGTTGGAGTTCGCCGCGGGCGCACCGGACGGTGACTCTGTCGCCTGCGTCACGGGAGCGCTGCTCGGTGCTGTACACGGTGTTGAGGCATTGCCCATGGACCTGGTAAGCCGCCATGAACTGGCCTGGGTCCTCGACGCTTTGGCCCGCGACATGCTGAGCGAGATCATCGACTCACCCAGCGGGAGCGAGTACGTCCAAGGCTGGGACCCGTACTGGTGGGATCGCTACCCCGGTTGGTGATCCCACGCAGGCCTGGCCGTCGAGACGCTCACTTACGACAACAGCACCGGCAGCACCGACCCTGTCAGGCGCACCCTCACCTTCCCGGACTCCCGGCAGACCGCCTCGCGTGCCCGGGACGGTGGGTTCGACCCGCTGCTCGCCCACCGCGTCCGGACGAAGCGCAGCGAGGCGATCCAGCGGGTCGGCTGCACGTCTTTGATCTTCCGTCTTCGCCGTCCCGGTCCGCCAGGATCTGCGTCGCCTCCTGCCTTGACCACTTCGCGTCCTTGACGTCACCCACGGCGATCAGCTCAGTGCGGTCACATAGGCTTCGACGGCCTCACGCGCTCCATCGGAGGATGCCGCTTTTGAGAAAGGCCCCTGCAGCCCGGACATATCCGCGCCACAGACGCGGGTGAGCCGGGGCCGGCGGGATGTGTGCTTCTGCCGTCGGCCCTGCCGATTCGTCCATGTCTCCGTCGTGCAGCCTTTGGGCGGCGAGCGTGCCCCTCAGGAGAGGTGTGCGGCTGCGGTCTTGTACGAGGTGGCCTGTGCTGGTGTCAGGTAGTGCGAGACGCGGATGAGGACCGTGCCGTGGACGTAGTCGTACTCGGTGAGTGCGGGCATCGACTTGGTGACGGCCTGGATGTACTTGGCGCGGGCTGTCGCGTCGGCCGGACTGCCGAACACCTCGATGGCGCCGCCGCGTTCGACGTCGCCCTTTTCCGTACCGGTCACGTCGGCCGCCTTGATCCTGCTGTCCGTGAAGGTGACCTTCGACGTGTACTGGTTCGGCCGGCCGAGGAGGTGGTTCGGGTCGTTCTCGGCCGTGACCGTGCCGGACAGCTTCGCGGAACTGACCTTGCCCGAGATGGAAGCAAACGCGGTGCTGGCGGTGAGCGGCTTACTCGCGGTGGCGCTGGGTTTCTGCGACGAGCTTGAGTCGCTGCTGGACGTGCCGTTGCTGCATGCGGTGAGTCCCGTGAGGAGGGCGGTGGCGAGCGCGGCGGCGGCGAGGGTTTTGTTCATGCGGGCGATCATGGACGCCCGGCGCGTGAGGGGTGGGCGGCGTGGCGCAATTTTGACGGACTGTTCGGATTGAACGAGCGCCAGTTCCCAGGTGCGGGTGAGTAGCACGTCCCGTGTCTACGGGTTCGGCAAGCTCGTGCATGGCGGGTCGTTCACGGCCAGTCTGAAGCCATCCCACCCAGCGGTTCGGCTGCTAGGCCGAACTGGCGACCCCTGGACCATTCTTGAGGTGGCCGGTCAGGTTCTGAAGTGCCGCCCACGCTTCGGCAGCGCGTCCAGGACGACGATGCTGGGGGGCGCCGTCCGGGAGCACCGCGGCGAGCTGGCGCAGTGCGGTGTCCCAGTCGGCGACCGTCGTGACGCCGGTGAGGAGGGCCGTGTCCGGCAATGAGAAGTGCCGTTTCGCGGTGAGGAAGCGGGCCCGTTCCCAGTGCGTGTCCTCGCCTCGGGTGGCCTGGTGGGTGATGTACGGCATCTGTGCCGGCTCACAGAAGAAGTCCACGAGGCGTGACTGCTGACCCGGGACCGCCCCCTAATCCCGTCGCAAAAGCGTCCCCACCGCCCCCTCCAGATACCCCGGAAACCCCTCCGGCGACGGCAGCACCGACGGCACCGCATGCCCCAACTGGCTGTGCCCCAAATAGAAGCTGTACGCCATCAACCCCCGCTCCCGTGCCTCGGCCTCCCCGAAGCCCAGCTCGGCGAAGAGTCCCGTCAGGTAGTCGATCCGGCGTTCCGTCACCTGTCGCAGTGCGGCCGCGACCTGTGGGTGGTCGGTGCTGGCCAGGAGTGAGAGTTCCAGGGGGTCGGCTGTGCCCGGCTTGGTGACCCGGTGGAACAGGGCGCGCAGTCGCAGGCCCGGATCCGGTTCCTTTTCCACCGTCGCGATGATCTCGTCCGTGTTCGACTCGACCCAGCGGGCGAGGGCCGCCTCGATCAGGGCCTCGCGGTTGGTGAAGTGCCAGTAGAAGCTGCCTTTTGTGGTGCCCAGGCGGGTGGCGAGCGGTTCGATTGCTACCGCTGCCAGGCCGCCGCCCTCCCGGATGGCGGTCAGGGCCGCGTCCGCCCAGTCGCGCGCGGTGAGCCTGGGCTTCCTGGGCTGCTGCTGCCGTTGTGCCATCTCCATACGCTACCGTATGGTTTCCATACGCCAGCGTATGGAGGTGCGCGATGCGCAAGGACAGGCCTGTGGCGGTGGGGTTTCCCGAGAGTGCTCGGTTGATCAGGGCGGCTCTGGCCGCGCCCGACTATCAGGACGCGTACGCCATGGCACTGTGGCCCGGGATGCCGCGTGATCCCGCAGCCTGGACGGGCATCCTGCGTGACGCCTTCCCGGTCGTCGGGCGGGAAGGTGACGAGGTGCTCATGGAGGTCAGCGCGGGCGGGCTCGATGCCTGGGCGTCCATCGTCGTCGATGCCGAGAACGTCGTGCTGTGCAGCTCCGTGAAGACCAACGGCGCGCGGTCCAGGCTGTATTGGGGTGTGGTGAAGAGGGTGCATCCCTTCATGGCCCGGCTCATGATGGTCCGCACCCATCGCCGGCTTGCCCTCGCCGCCCGGAACGACGTCACCTAGGCGGCCGCGCAGAACATCATTTCGGCAGCCGACCCGCCACGTACTCCTCCCGGAGCGTGTTCTTGCGGATCTTCCCGGAGCCGGTCAGGGGGAAGTCCTCGACGAAGACCCACGTGCGCGGCGTCTTGTGCGGGGCCAGGTGGGCGCGTACGTGGTCGAAGAGCTCCTTCTCCATCACCGTCTCACCCACCGTCTCCTCACTCACCGTCTCGCCCACCGTCTCGCCCACCGTCTCGCCCGTCGTGTGATCCGGGGTGAGGCGGATGAAGGCCGCGACCCGTTCGCCCCAGACCGGGTCGGGGACGCCCACCACCGCGGCCTCGGCGACCGCGGGGTGTTCGGCCAGGACCTGTTCGATCTCGCACGGGTAGATGTTCTCGCCGCCGCGGATGATCATGTCCTTCAGGCGGCCTTCGATACGGCAGTAGCCGCGCTCGTCCATCGAGGCGAGGTCTCCCGTGTGCAGCCAGCCGTCGGCGTCGATGGCGGCGGCCGTCGCGTCCGCGGCGTCGAGGTAGCCCGTCATGACGTGGTAGCCGCGGGTGCAGAGTTCGCCGGTGGTCCCGGGTGGGACGACCGTTCCTGACGCGTCCACGATCTTCACCTCGGACAGGGGGAGGGGCTTGCCCACCGTGTGGGCGCGGTCATCGGGGGTGTCGTCGAGGCGGGTGATCGTGATGCCCGGGGACGCCTCGGTCTGGGCGTAGATGATGGCCATCGGGACGCCGAAGACCTGCTCGATCCGGCGGACCAGCTCGGGTGGGACCGAGGCGCCGCCGGACAGCACGAACCGTAGGGACGAGAGGTCGGTGCGGGGGAGTGCCGGGTGTTCGAGCATGGCGATCAGCATCGTCGGCACGCCTCCCAGCATCACGCAGCTTTCGGACTCGGCGAGTTCGAGCATCAGGCCCGGCTCGAAGTGCGGGGGCAGGACATGGGTGCCCAGGCTGATGACCGAGGCGAGGGTGGCCAGTACGCAGCCCGCCGTGTGGAACAGCGGCATCGGGTTGAGTACCGCCTCGCCCGGCCGCAGCCCGAAGGTGCGGACGTAGGCCAGGCGCGCGTTGTTGGTGATGCCGCGGTGGTGCAGGACCACGCCCTTCGGGATGCCGGTCGTGCCCGAGGTGTACTGGATCTGCGCCGGTGACGAGGCGTCGACCTCGGGTAGCGCGCGGTCGGGGGACGCCTCGGAGCAGAATTCCGCCCAGTCCTCGAACAGCACGCTCGTGTGCAGGTCGGGGAGGTCGGCGCGGATGTCGGCCAGGGTGCGGGCCATCGGGTTGCCGCGGTACTCGCGCAGGAGGAAGACGCCGGCCGCGCGGGAATGGCCGAGCACGTGGCGCAACTCCGCTTCGCGGAGGGCCGGGTTGACCGTGACCAGCGTGATGTCCGCGAGGGCGGCGGCGAGTTCGAGGATCACCCACTCCGGGATGTTGTTCGCCCACACCGCCACACGATCGCCCGGCGAGAAACGGCCGAGCAGGGCCCGCGCCGCGCGCTCGGACTCGTCGAGCAGTTCGGCGTACGTCCATCGGCGGCGCTCGGTGGGATCCGGCACACCCTCGACCAGGGCGACCGTCTCCGGTGCCAGCCGGGCGGCGCGGCGCAGCAGTGATCCGACGGTCTCGTCCAGGAGTTCCTCGCCGGACTCGCCCGCCCAGTACGACGTTGCCCCCATGTCAGCCCCCGGAATGCTGTGTGCCGTGCGTGTCGGATACGGCGTCAGTATCCGGAGCGGGGCCGGCGGTACGCCACCCCCCTGTCCAATTCCCTTACAGCACAGTCCAGTTGTCTCCCTCCGCCTAGGCGGACGGCCCGAGGGAGCGTTCGGTGACCTTCGCCAGATGCCGGGTGAACACCTCCCGGGTGTCCGGCGTCAGCGTGCGCAGGGCCACCAGAGCGGTGATGACGACATCGCAGAGCTCGCCCTGGACGTCCTCCCAGGTGTGGGTGATCCCCTTGCGCGGGTTCTGGCCGGTCGCGCCGATCACCGCCTCCGCGACCTCGCCGACCTCCTCCGACAGTTTGAGCATGCGCAGGAGCAGGCCCTCCTGCCCGCCGTGCGGACGGTTCGCGTCGAGCCAGGTCCACAGGTCGTCGATGGCCGTCCAGACGTCGGGGGAGGTCGGAGAGGTGGGGGAAATCGGGGTCTCGGGAAGCGGAGGCTGATCAGTCATAGGCCCAGCCTGCCCGCCCGTATCACTCCCTGAACAGCGCCTCTTCCTCAGCGAACAGCGCCTCCTGCTCGTCCGGCTCCTTCTTGTCCCGCAGCCGCTTGTTGCGCGCGCCCACCACCAGCGCCGTGGCCGCCGCCGTCACGCCGAGTGCGGTCGGGACCATCCAGCCGCGGTCGAAGACATGGCCGAGCGCGTGGTCGAGGGAGAGACGGCCGGGGCCGGCGACCGCGAGGCCGGTGGCGGCCAGGGCGAGGGTCGCCGCGTACTCGTAGCCGCCCTCCGCGTTGAAGAAGCCGTTCGGGGCGTGCACCGCGGACGCCCCGGCCATCGCGCCGGCCGCCGCCGCGCCCGCCGCCGGGGTCGCCAGGCCCAGCGCCAGCAGGGTGCCGCCGCCTGCCTCCGCGAGTCCCGCCGCGGTCGCGCTCGCCTTGCCCGGCGCGTAGCCGACCGACTCCATGAACTGGCCGGTCCCCTCGATGCCGTGTCCGCCGAACCAGCCGAACAGCTTCTGCGCGCCGTGCGCCGCCAACACTCCGCCGGTACCCAGCCGGAGCAGCAGCAGGCCCAGATCACGCCGGTCGTAAGAGCTCATGTTTTCTCCCGGGACAGACAACAGCGACAGACAACAGCGACAGACAACAGCGACAGACAACAGCGACAGACAACTGCGACAGACAACAGGGACAGACAACAGGGACAGAGGGACGGGCAACGCGTTCGGCAAACCGGGACACTCCCCTCCGCGTGTCCACCGTCCCACTCCTCACACCTCCCTGACCCCTCCGCGCAGCCGTTCGGGTGGCGGGTCCCGGCGGGCGGTGTGACTCTGCTGGCATGACGATTCAGCCAGCCAAACTCAGCGACCCGGCCGTCCGCGCCTTCGTCACCGCCGTCAACGCCCACGACCGGGACGCCTTCCTGGCCCTCCTCACGGAGGACGCGACCATGGCGGACGACGGCTCCGACCGGGACCTCAGCGAGTGGATCGACCGGGAGATCTTCTCCTCCAACGGTCACCTGGACGTCGACAACGAGTCCCAGGGCGGCCGCGCCCTCCTCGCCCACTACCGCAACGACGCCTGGGGCGAGATGCGCACCCGCTGGAACTTCACCATCGAGGACGACGGCAGGATCTCCCGCTTCGAGACCGGCCAGGCATAAGTCCCACTCGGCTGGGGCCCGGTTCGCGCTTGAGACAGATGCCAAACATCCCGTTCCCCGAAGGTTCTTGGCGCCCGCTGTGGGCGATGCCACAAGCTGGGGAGAAACCTTTGAGCCGGACTGAGTAAAAGATGCGTCAGGGCTGAGAAAGTCGGATGCCTGGTCAGAATTCCGTAAGACAGGCAATTCCTATGCCGTAGACGGTGTACTGCCAGGAAACTGCTGTTGGGTGGGTGTTACGGTCCCCGGGTGCATGGTTCTTCTCCCCTCTCCCGGCGTGCCGCTCTCGGCCTTGCCGCAGCCGCCGTTCCGCTTGCCTCGGCGACTCCCGCATCCGCTACCGGCACCGTCGTCGGCGGTGAGCGACTCGCCCGTAAGGGAATTCAGGTGAGCGGCGCCACAGGTCTGCCCGGGAAACTCACCGCGAGCGCCTGGATCGTCGCCGACTGCGAGAGCGGAGAGGTGCTCGCCTCGTTCGCCGCGCACCGGCGCCTGCCGCCCGCGTCCACGCTGAAGATGCTGTTCGCCGACACCGTCCTGAAGAAGTTCCACCGGAGCGAGCGGTACAAGGTGACCGACGCCGATCTGGCCGACATCCCGGCCGGCTCCAGTCTGGTCGGGGTCAAGCCCGGGATCACGTACACCGTCGAGCAGCTGTGGCAGGGCGTCTTCCTGCGCTCCGGCAACGACGCGGTGCATGTGCTCGCCCATATGAACGGGGGAGTGGCGAAGACGGTCGCCGAGATGCAGGCCAAGGCCGCGGACCTGCAGGCCCTGGACACCCATGTGGTCAGCCCCGACGGCTTCGACCACAAGGGCCAGGTCTCCTCCGCCTACGACCTCACGCTCTTCGCCCGGCACGGACTGAAGAACGCCGACTTCCGCGAGTACTGCCACACCAAGATCGCGGACTTCCCGGCGGGCGGCAGGAAGACCTTCCAGATCCAGAACACCGACCGTCTGCTCACGGGTGCGTGGGGCCTGAAGACGTACGACGGACTGATCGGCGTCAAGAACGGCTACACCAGCCATGCCGGCAACACCTTCACCGGTGCCGCCACCCGCGGCGGCCGGACCCTGCTGGCCACCGTGATGCACCCCAAGAGCGGCTCCAACGCCGTCTACGAGGAGACCGCCGCCCTGCTCGACTGGGGCTTCACGCACGGCGGTTCGGCCGAACCGGTGGGCACGCTGGTCGAGCCGCTCAGCGAGGGCGGGGCGAGGGCGACGCCCACCCGGAAGACGGCCCAGGCGGCGGCCGGCGCCCCGGGCACCGGGTCCGGGGAGCCCTCGGCCTGGCGGCTGCTGGAGGGCGCGGGCGGCACGATCGCCCTGCTGGGGGGCGGCATCTGGGCGCTGCGCAGACGCGGCAAGGGCGCCGGCAGACACGCCAACTGACGGACGCGGCAGCCGACTCACCTACGAGGCGGCCGACTGACGTTCGCGGCAGCCGTTCCACGCACCGGTGCGTACCTCGCGGTCCCACGCGAGATCCACCCCCACCCGATGCGATGGAACGGCTGCCGCCTCCCCCCTCGGTGTGGACTACGGAACTGCTCTCCCCCAAGTGTGAAGCTCTTGTGGAGGAGATTTGAGCATAAGTCCACGACCGGCTGCAATGGTCCGGACGCACTAATTCCGCTTGTGCAAGTTGACGATTCGAGCATCCGTGGGCGTGGTCAGCCACGGCCCACGTACGGCATCGCGGTCGCCAGAACCGTCGCGAACTGCACGTTCGCCTCCAGCGGCAGCTCGGCCATGTGCCGCACCGTGCGCGCCACATCGGCGACGTCCATCACCGGCTCGGGCGCGATCTCGCCGTTGGCCTGCAGTGCGCCGGTCTGCATCCGCGCGGTCATGTCGGTGGCCGCGTTGCCGATGTCGATCTGCCCGACCGCGATGTTGTACGGCCGCCCGTCCAGCGAGAGCGCCTTGGTGAGGCCGGTCAGCGCGTGCTTGGTCGCGGTGTAGGCGACGGAGTGCGGCCGAGGCGTATGGGCGGAAATCGAGCCGTTGTTGATGATCCGTCCGCCCCGCGGGTCCTGCGCCTTCATCTGCCGGTACGCCGCCTGCGCGCACAGGAACGCCCCGTTGAGGTTGGTGTCCACCACATGCCGCCAGGCCTCGTACTCCAGTTCCTCGACCGGCACCCCACCGGGACCGAACGTCCCCGCGTTGTTGAACAGCAGGTCCACCCGCCCGAACCGCTCGACGGCGGCGGCGAACAGCGCCGCCACGTCGTCCGGCTGCGAGACGTCGGTCCGTACGGCGAGACAGGCGCCGCCGGGTACCAGGGCCGCCGTCTCCTCCAGCGTCCCGGGGCGCCGCCCCGCCAGCGCCACCGACCAGCCCGCACGCAGCAGCTCCACGGCGACCGCCCGCCCGATGCCGGAGCCGGCACCGGTCACCACCGCGATCCTCGACTGCCCGCTGGTCCCCTGCTTCTCAGTCTCCATGGCATTCATGGGCCCGCAGCGTAGGCGAGGGTCCGGCATACGGGACGAGACCGTCCGCCATCCGGGTCCGGGCGGCCCGACGCGCGCGTGACATTCGGCACTGTGTGCGAGCTGAGACCATAGGGGCGCAGCACTCGGAGAGGGAGGGGCACATGCCCGAGCAGGGGCCGTCGACGCCGCACGTGCCGACACCGCGCATACAGCAGACGGCCGGACCGGAAGCGGAACCGGCCGTCGCCCGCACCGTTCCCCGTACCGGCCTGCTCGTCACCCTGATCCTCGGCGGCCTCACCGCGACGCCCCCGCTGGCGATGGACATGTACCTCCCCTCGCTCCCGGAGGTCACGAACTCCCTGCACGCCCCCGCGGCCACCGTCCAGCTCACCCTCACCGCCTGCCTGCTCGGCATGGCGCTCGGCCAGCTGGTGGTCGGCCCGATGAGCGACCGGTGGGGCCGGCGGCGACCCCTGCTGATCGGCCTGGTCGCCTACGTCGTCTCGACCGTCCTGTGCGCGCTCGCGCCGACCGTCGAACTGCTGGTCGCGTTCCGGCTGGCGCAGGGGCTGGCGGGCGCGGCGGGGATCGTCATCGCGCGCGCCGTGGTCCGCGACCTGTACGACGGCGTGGCGATGGCCCGCTTCTTCTCCACCCTCATGCTGATCGGCGGGGTCGCCCCGATCGTCGCGCCACTGATCGGCGGCCAGATCCTGCGGGTGACGGACTGGCGGGGCGTGTTCGTGGTGCTCACGGTCGTCGGGACGGTGCTGACCGCGGCCGTATGGGCGAAGCTGCCCGAGACCCTCCCTACGGCCGAGCGGCACAGCGGGGGAGTCGGCGAGGCCCTGCACTCGATGCGCCGCCTCCTCGCCGACCTGCCCTTCACCGGGTTCATGCTCGCGGGCGGTTTCGCGTTCGCGGCACTCTTCGCCTACATATCGGCCTCGCCCTACGTGATCCAGGAGATCTACGGCGCCTCCCCGCAGACGTTCAGCCTGCTGTTCGGGCTGAACTCGGTCGGGCTGGTGGCCGTGGGTCAGATCAACGGAAAGCTGCTGGTCGGAAGGGTCCGACTGGACCGGGCGCTGGGCGCGGGCCTGCTTGTCGTCATCGCTGCCGCGACCGCCCTCCTGCTGATGTCCACCGGGGCCTTCGGCAGGGTCGGCCTGGCGCCCGTCGCCGCGGCCCTCTTCGTCCTGATGTCCGCGATGGGGGTGACCCTGCCCAACGCCCAGGCCCTCGCCCTGATGCGCACCAAGCACGCGGCCGGCTCGGCGTCCGCGCTGCTCGGCACCTCCTCGTTCCTCATCGGCGCGGTCGCCTCCCCGCTGGTCGGGATCGCCGGAGAGCGCACCGCCGTCCCGATGGCCGTCGTCCAACTGGCCGCGGCGCTGGTGGCACTGGGCTGCTTCGTGGGAATGTGCCGACGCCACAGCGGATCTCACGACTCAGGTCGTACCAGCGTGGAAGGAGCGGGGAGCTGAGCGCACCGAGACTGCGCAGGGACAGCCCCGAGCGGGCCGGACTCGACCCCGGCGAACTCCGCCACCTCGTCCAGGAGGTCCACGACCTCACCACCGGGGACCGCCCCTGGGCCGCGGGCACCGTCGTCGTGGCCGGGCGCGGTCCGGTGATCGCCGTCGAGGCGGCGGCGGGGTGGGCCGTCAGATACTCGGCCTACGACCCCGACACCGACCGCGGCGTCGAACTTCCGCCCTCGGACCGGGTCCCGATGACCGTCGACACACCCGTCGACCTGGCCTCCCTCACCAAGCTGTTCACCGCGGTCGCCGCCGTGCAGCAGATCGAGCGGGGCACGCTCGGGATCGATGCGCGGGTCGGGGCGTACCTGCCCGAGTTCCGGGCGGCCGTGCGGCACGGCATCACCGTGCGGGAGCTGCTCACGCACACCTCCGGGCTGCGCCCCGAACTCCCGCTGTACGACTGCGCCGACGACACGGAGCGGCTGGAGCGGCTGCGGGCGGAGGTGCCGATCGGGGTGCCCGGCACGTACACGTACTCCGACCTCAACTTTCTGCTGCTCCAGTTCGTTCTGGAACGGGTTTCCGGGCGGACCCTGGACGTCCTGATCCATGACGGGATCACCCGTCCGCTGGGGATGCTGTCGACGGACTTCGGGCCCTGTCCGGGGGCGGCGGCGACGGAGGATCAGCGGCGGCCGTGGGCGAAGGTCGACCGCGGGATGGTGCGCGGTGTCGTCCACGACGAGAACGCCTGGGCGCTGGGGGGCATCGCGGGCCATGCGGGGTTGTTCTCGACGGCGCGTGACCTGGCCGTGTTCTGCCGGACGCTGCTCGCCGGGGGTTCGTACGGGCCTGCCCGCATCCTGGGCACGGACTTCGTGGAGCTGCTGCTGACCCCACCGGGGCTCGGCTTCGCCGTCGACCAGGCGTGGTTCATGGGGGAGCTGGCGGGGCGGGGGGCGGCTGGGCATACGGGGTTCACGGGGACGTCGGTGGTGCTGGATCCGGCGACGGACACGTTCCTGGTGCTGCTGGCGAATGCGGTGCATCCGCGGCGGCGGGTGCCCGACAGCCGCCCCAGAGCCGCGGCGGCGACGCGTCTGGCGAGGGCGGTGTACCGCAGCCCGTCCAGGACATGATCTTTTCGCCCCGCCGCCCCTTCCCATTCCCGTCCCCGGGGGCTGCCGCCCCCAGACCCCCGCTTCGGCCTGAACGGCCTCGTCCTCAAACGCCGGACGGGCCGAAAAGATCAAAGCCCGGCCGGCGAAAGATCAGCTCCTCCGCCAAAATCCAGCCCCTCCGGCGTTTGAGGAGCGGGGGTCCGGGGGCCGGCCCCCCGGTCGGGACGGGTAGGGGCGGCGGGGGCGAACCAAGTTAACCAGCGCGCCG
>NZ_JBSFHW010000047.1:0-79534 GCF_053597275.1 Streptomyces sp. NPDC001492
CCTCGCTGATCTCCAGCACCACCACCACGGTCGTCGCCCTCATCGGCTACTCCGCCATGGCCGGCACGGTCGGCGCAGACAAAACGGCAGCCCGTCGACGGGGGAAGATCGACGGGCTGCCTCTGTGCCGCTGTGGCTCTAGTGGACGGAGTTCTCCTCCGACGGGAACACCCCGCCGACGACATCCTCCGCGAACTCCTTCACCGCGTTCCCCATGACCTCACGCAGGTTCGCGTACTTCTTGACGAACTTCGGCACCCGACCGGACGTCAGCCCCAGCATGTCCGTCCACACCAGCACCTGCGCGTCGGTCTCGGGACCCGCCCCGATCCCGACCGTGGGAATGTGCAGCACCCGCGTCACCTCGGCCGCCAGCTCCGCCGGCACCAGCTCCAGCACGACCGCGAACGCGCCCGCGTCCTGCACGGCCTTCGCGTCCCGCAGCAGCTGCTGCGCCGCCTCCTCGCCGCGCCCCTGCACCCGGTAGCCCATCGCGTTGACGGACTGCGGGGTCAGCCCGATGTGGGCCATGACCGGGATACCGGACTCGACAAGGAGCCGGATCTGCTCGTGCGAGCGCTCCCCGCCCTCCAGCTTCACGGCACCCACCCCGGCGTCCTTGACCAGCCGGGTCGCCGAGCGCAGCGCCTGCACCGGACCCTCCTGGTAGGAGCCGAAGGGCAGGTCGCCGACGATCAGGGCGCGCTGTGTGCCGCGTACGACGGCGGCGGACAGCATGGTCATCTCGTCCATGGTGACGGGCACGGTCGTCTCGTACCCGAGGTGGCAGTTGCCCGCCGAGTCGCCGACGAGGATCACCGGGATGCCGGCCTCGTCGAAGACGGACGCGGTCATCGCGTCGTAGGCGGTGAGCATGGGCCACTTCTCGCCGCGTTCCTTGGCGAGGGTGATGTCGCGAACGGTGATACGGCGTGTGCCCTTGCCCCCGTACAGCGCCTTACTGCCGTCGGAGGACCTGTTCTGGACAGTCTGGGCAGCCGAAAGCTGCGTCATTGCAACGGCTCCTTCAGTCATCTCGAGGCGCCCTGACGGCGTCCCCGGATCACCCCCATGGTGGCACTTCGTGCCAGCCAGGGCCAGAGGGAACTCCGTCACGTCCGCACGCAGGAGCGGGCGTAAGGTCCAGGTAAAAGATTTACGATACGGCACCGTCTCGTATCGGAATTCGCCTAGCCTGGACGGCATGACGACTCCACCCGTTCCCGCACCCCGGATACCCGAGGCCGTGCACCGGCGCCGCTGGGCCATCCTCGGCGTCCTGATGCTCAGCCTGCTGATCGTGGTGCTCGACAACTCGATCCTGAACGTCGCCATCAAGACGATCTCCACCCCGGCCCCGACCGGGCTGGGCGCCACCCAGAGCGAGCTGGAGTGGGCGATCAACGCCTACACGCTCGTCTTCGCGGGTCTGCTGTTCACCGCCGGCCTCATCGGCGACCGGGTGGGCCGCAAGAAGGTGCTGCTCGGCGGTCTCGTCGTGTTCGGCGTCGGCTCCGCGCTCGCCGCCGAGTCCGGTTCGCCCGGCCAGCTGATCGCCTACCGCGCCCTGATGGCCCTCGGGGCGGCCTTCGTGATGCCGGCCACCCTCGCCGTCCTCATGAACGTCTTCGAGCGCGAGGAGCAGCCCAAGGCCATCGGAATCTGGGCCGGCGGTGTCGGCCTCGCCATCGCCATCGGCCCGATCACCGGCGGTGTGCTCCTCGACCACTTCTGGTGGGGCTCGGTCTTCCTGATCAACGTGCCGATCGTGCTCCTCGCGCTCGCCCTGATGATCTGGCTCGTCCCCGACTCCCGCGACCCGCGGCCGGGCCGGCTCGACCCCATCGGCGTCGTGCTGTCCGTCGTGGGCCTGGTCCTGCTCGTCTACGGCATCATCAAGGGCGGCGAGCTCGCCGACTTCACGGACGCCCAGGTGCTGTCGACCATCGCCGCCGGTCTCGTCGTACTCGCCGCGTTCGTCGTCTTCGAGAAGCGCAGCGACCACCCCTCCCTCGACGTGACGTACTTCAAGAACAAGGTGTTCTCGGCCGCCATGGCCGCCATCGCGCTGGTCTTCTTCGCGCTGATGGGCGTCACGTTCTTCGCGGTGTTCTACACCCAGAGTGTGCGCGGCTACTCGCCGTTGCAGTCCGGTCTGCTGATGCTGCCGCTGGCCGCCGCCCAGATGATCTTCGCGCCGCGGGCCCGGCTGATCGTCGACCGGTTCGGCAACAAGGTCACCACCGGGGTCGGACTGCTGCTGCTCGCGGGGATGCTCGCCGCGTTCGCGGGCTTCGAGGCGGACACCCCGATCTGGGTCCTGGAGGTCGTGTTCTTCCTCATGGGCGCCGGCATGGCCCACGTCATGACCCCGACCAGCGTGGTCATCATGCAGGCCCTGCCGCGCGAGAAGGCCGGCTCCGCGTCCGCGCTGAGCAACACCTTCCGCCAGGTCGGCGGCGCCCTCGGCATCGCGGTCCTCGGCTCGGTGCTGTCGACGGCGTACCGCGATGGCATCGAGGGCAAGCTGGGTCACCTCCCGGCCGGGCTGCGGGAGACGGCCGGCGAGTCCATCGAGGCCACCCTCGGCGTCGCGGCGAAGCTGGGCCCGCAGGGCAGGGCGCTGGTCACCCCGGCCAACGACGCCTTCCTGCACGCCATGCACGTCACGGCGCTGTGCGGCACGGTCGTCGCGATCATCGGCGCGCTCGTGGCGTTCCTGTTCCTGCCGGGGAAGCCGCCGGCCCGTCAGCAGGGCGAGGAGGAGCAGGAGTTGGTGGCAGCGGCGGAATAGCGTCTTCCGCCGCACTGGGGGGCAGGGAGAATTGCTCCAGCACGACGAAGGGACGCAGCAGTGAGCCTCGCCGACAGTCCGGCCCCGCCCGGGGCCCCCGCACGGGGACGCCCCCGCAGTGAGGCGGTCGAACGCGCCGTCATAGAGGGCGTGATGAAGCTCCTGGAGGACGGCGTCCCGCTCGCCGAACTCTCCATCGAGCGGATCGCCCGCACGGCGGGCGTCGGCAAGGCCACCATCTACCGCCGCTGGAGCGGCAAGGAGGAGCTCTTCGTCGACGTCGTACGCGCCGCCGAGCCCCCCGACCCCGAACTGCCCGGAACGTCCATGCGCGACGACCTGGTGGCCCTCCTGGAGCAGCTGCGGCAGCGCGGCGTCATGACCCGCACCTCGGTGCTCCTGCACAACGTGTTCGCCCAGATGAAGAGCAGCCCCAAGATCTGGGCCGCCTACCACGCCTCCGTCGTCCGGCCGCGGCGCAGACTGCAGATCGAGATCCTGCGCCGCGGCCAGCAGAACGGCGAACTCCGCGAGGACATCGACCTTGAACTGGTCAACGACCTGATCGTCGGCCCCATGCTGCTGCGCACGGTCATGCGCCCGGCGGTGGAGGAGGAGACCGACCTCTCCGAGGGTCTGTCGGAGCGGATCGTGGACACCGTTCTCGAAGGGCTACGGCCCGTCGAGGGACCACAGTCCGTCAAATCCTCAACCACCTAGACCGAATGTGCGCGTTGCGTCACAGAGGGCGCTTTCGGGGGCCGTATTCGGAACTCCCCGCGCCGGGTTCGTCGTCCTCGTGCCCGTACGGCCGTCATGCGACGGCAGGGACAGGCTCGATCATCCCCTAGGGTTTCAGATCAGGGGGGACGGACGGGTTGCACGGCAGGCAGTGAGGCGACGCGGTATGGCGCAGCAGGCGTATGTGACGGAGACGGACAACGGCGGCTCGGGGCCCGAGCACCGGGGAGACCGGCTTCGGCGCCTGCTCAACCGCATGGTCTCCGGATGGCGGGGCGACCCCAGAATCTGGCGCCGCGGCATCGTTGTCGCCGCCCTCGCGGTGATCCTCGCGCTGGTGATGCTGCTGCACGCCCGCATCCCCAACCGCATCGGCAACCTGGGCAGCCTCACCGAGACCTTCCTGCCCTGGCTGGGCCTGCTGGTGCCGCTGCTGCTCCTGCTCGCGCTGGTGCGCAGGTCGGCGACCGCGCTGATCGCGGTGGTGCTGCCTGCGGCCGTATGGCTGAATCTCTTCGGCGGTCTGCTGACGGACAAGACCGTCGGCGGCGGCGACCTGACCGTCGCCACGCACAACGTGAACGCCGACAACCCCGACCCCTCGGGCACGGCCCGTGACGTGGCGGCATCCGGTGCGGACGTGCTGGCCCTGGAGGAGCTGAACGCGTCGGCGGTGCCGGTGTACGAGAAGGCGCTGGCGTCGACGTACAAGTACCACTCGGTGCAGGGCACGGTCGGGCTGTGGAGCAAGTACCCCATGACCGGGGTCAGTGGCGTCGACATCAAGCTGGGCTGGACGCGCGCCATGCGCGCCACCGTGACCACGCCCGAGGGGCAGGTCGCCTTCTACGTCGCCCACCTCCCGTCCGTGCGGGTGAAGATGGAGGCCGGGTTCACGGCCCGGCAGCGCGACAAGAGTGCCAACGCGCTGGGGGAGGCCATCGCCCATGAGCCGCTGAAGCGGAAGGTGCTGCTCGGCGACCTGAACGGCACGATGAACGACCGCTCCCTCAACGGCATCACCTCCCAGATGCGCTCCACACAGGGCGCGGCGGGCAGCGGCTTCGGGTTCAGCTGGCCGGCCTCGTTCCCGATGGCACGGATCGACCAGATCATGGTCCAGGGCATCGAGCCGATGACCTCGTGGACGCTGCCCAGGACCGGGAGCGACCACCTGCCCATCGCGGCCCGTGTGAGCCTCACCACCGACCACCGGTAGTCCAGGCGTGCGCAGGTAGGAATTCACCCTGTGGTCGGCGAAGCGCAGGTCCGCCTTGAAGAAGTCGACGGAGAAGTCCGCGCCGATCAGTTCTGGGTGCTCCGGCCGATCAGCGCGGCCTCGATCGCTTCACCGGTCATGTCGATCAATACGGCTTCTTGCCGCATGTCCGCGGGAAGGTGCGCATGTGCTTCGGAGCCGCAGAAGAACGTCCCCTGGCTCGGATCGAAGATCACCGCTACCAGCCGTTCCGTGAGTTCCGCCACGATGGCGAACACACCGGGACCGGAGTGCGGACGCTCCACCAGGATGCCGGTCCGGTCGACGAAGATCTCGGCCTCGCTGCCGTCCGCGGCCCGGACCCTGTACTGCAGACGTCCGTCGTCCATCACGGTGAGGTCCGGGTCGCCCACGTCGTAGGGGCTGAGGACGGCTTGTACCACGCGCGTGTCCAAGGGAACGGGCGCGTCACTGCCTTCCACGAATGTGTAGATCGAAGGGCTGTAGCTCACACGAAGTCGCTTTCGTCACTGAGGTGATGGCCCCGGGGTGTCTCCCGCATGCACGCGGGAGACACCCCGGGGGTTTGTGTGCGGAGGCCGAGGGGTCGCACAGTCGGTGTGCGGACCCCTGTCCAGGTGCGCTCTCGGGGGGAGGATCAGCCCAGCTTCTGACGGCACTCGGTGAGCGTGAACTCTCCGAAGTTGTCCGAGATCTTCTCCATGCGCCCGCCCTCCAGAACCCCGGGGTTCCACGCGTAAACCGGGTACTCGCCCGCCTGGTCCGGCTGCGAGGTATCGAGGACGACAACTTCCCAGATGTCGTCATGCATGACGACCAAGAAATCGTGCGGCAGTCCCAGTACCTCGCGGTCCTCCAGGGTGTACGCAGGAGAGCCCAACAACTTGTCTCCCTGGGCCGGAGTTGTATACACGCCAGGGAACTCGGTGGGGGGAATCTCCCACGTTCCGAACTCTTCGATCAGGCGCCGATATGAGGGAGGGAAAACAAGACCCATCTCAGCCTCGGCTCTGGCGATCACCTCTGCTGGGCAGCCGTCGCCATGTTGCGCAATGTCCTCGTGGGCACGCATCAGCCTGATCGCCCGTTCGGCTGCCTGTAGACCGCTCGTCATCCGAAATCCTTGGGAGCGCAAGTGTCCACCCCCTGTTGGGGGAAGGAAGCCGCGGTTCGGCCGGTGTGGAGACACGACGTGCAGGCACTGCTGCGTGGCGATGTGCCCCCGCGGCGCGGCATCACTGTAGACACACCCAGAAGTGTTCGTACAGGTGTTCCCGTGGGTTTCTGTGCGTGAGGACGGCCGCCCGACTGCCGCCCCGGTGCGGCCAGCTCGCACCAAACCGTCTTGCGGTCCGCTCCCGGGAGGGTGGGCAGCGCGCGAGGGTCCGGATCGGTGACCTCGATGCGGGTGCGGCCGCCGGGTGTGCCGGTGACGCGGACCGTCACCGGGGTGCCCTCGCCGAGGAGGTCGATCACGTTCGTCAGCAACTCCGTCACGCACAGGCGGACTTCGAAGACATGTGCGCGGAGGTGGTGGCGCAGTTCCGGCACGGCCTTCGGGGTGGCGAGCAGCTCGAGGACGAGGCCGCAGGCCGACGGGGGTCTGGGGGCGCAGCCCCCAGGGCCGCCCGCCCCACTCACCCGCACCGGGCTACCACCCGCACCGGCCTAGTCGAACCGCGCAAGATCCCGCAGCCACACCGTCGCCGAACTGTCCGACGGCGCCCGCCAGTCCCCCCGCGGAGACAGCGAACCCCCCGCCGACACCTTCGGCCCGTTCGGCATCGCAGACCGCTTGAACTGCGCGAACGCGAAGAACCGGCGGCAGAAGACCTCCAGCCAGTGCCGGATCTCCGGCAGGTCGTACGCCACCCGCTTGGCGTCGGGGAAGCCCGGCGGCCAGTTACCCGCGTCCGGGTCGTGCCAGGCGTGCCACGCCAGGAAGGCGATCTTCGACGGCCGGAAGCCGTAGCGCAGGACGTGGAAGAGCGTGAAGTCGTGCAGCGCGTAAGGCCCGATCTTCGACTCGGTCGACTGCATCTCCTCACCCGGCACCAGCTCCGGGCTGATCTCGGTGTCGAGGATCGCGGCGAGGATCTTCCCCGTCTCCTCGTCGAACTGGCCGCTGCTGATGACCCATCGGATCAGGTGCTGGATCAGCGTCTTCGGCACGCCCGAGTTGACGTTGTAGTGGCTCATCTGGTCGCCCACGCCGTACGTGGACCAGCCGAGCGCCAGCTCCGACAGATCACCGGTGCCGAGCACGATGCCACCGCGCTGGTTCGCCAGGCGGAACAGATAGTCCGTGCGCAGGCCCGCCTGCACGTTCTCGAAGGTGACGTCGTACACCGGCTCACCCGAGGCGAAGGGATGCCCCATCTCCTGCAGCATCAGCCGTGCCGTCGGCGTGATGTCCAGTTCGGCCGCAGTGACCCCGAGAGAGCGCATCAGCGCGTGCGCGTTGTCCTTGGTGTGGTCGCTGGTGGCGAAGCCGGGCAGTGTCCAGGCCAGGATGTCGCTGCGCGGACGCCCCGCACGGTCCATCGCCCGCGCGGCGACGATCAGCGCGTGCGTGGAGTCAAGTCCGCCGGACACCCCGATGACCACCTTCGGGCCGCCGATCGAGGCGAGGCGCTGCTGGAGGCCCTCGACCTGGATGTTGTAGGCCTCGTAGCAGTCCAGGGCGAGCCGCTCCGCGTCGGCCGGCACGAACGGGAAGCGCTCCAGGCGGCGGCGCAGCCCCAGGTCGGTCAGCGGCGGATCGAGCTCGAAACCGACCGTCCGGAAGTCGGCGGTCCGCGCCCGGTGCGTGCGGCGGTTGTCGTCGAACGTGCCCATCCGCTGCCGCTCCTGGCGCAGCAGGTCGAGGTCGACGTCGGCGATCGCGTACTCGTCGCCGAGCGGGAACCGCTCGGTCTCCGCCAGCAGCAGGCCGTTCTCGTAGACCATGGCCTGGCCGTCCCAGGACAGATCGGTGGTCGACTCGCCGAGCCCGGCCGCCGCGTAGACGTACGCGGCGAGGCAGCGGGAGGACGCCGAGCGGCACAGCAGCTTGCGGTCCTCGGCCCGCCCGACCGTGATCGGGCTGCCCGAGAGGTTGACCAGGACGGTCGCACCGGCGAGGGCCGCCTCCGCGCTCGGCGGCACCGGCACCCACATGTCCTCGCAGATCTCCGCGTGCAGCACGAGCCCGGGGACGTCCTGGGCCGCGAACAGCAGATCCACGCCGAAGGGGACCTCCTCGCCGCCGACGCGGATCGACCCGCCGCGCTCGTCGGCGCCGTCGGCGATCTGCCGGCGCTCGTAGAACTCCCGGTAGTACGGCGGGTACGACTTGGGCACCACGCCGAGGACCCGGCCGCGGTGCACGATCACCGCGCAGTTGTAGACCCGGTTGCGGTGGCGCAGCGGGGCGCCCACGACCAGCAGCGGCAGCAGGTCCGCCGACCCGGTCACCACCTCCCCGAGCGCCTGCTCGACCTGGTCGAGCAGGGCGTCCTGCAGCAGCAGGTCCTCGATGGAGTAGCCGCACAGCACCATCTCCGGGAAGACGGCGACCGCGACCCCCTCCTCGGCGCACCGGCGGGCATGGCGCAGGACCGCCTCGGCGTTGGCATGCGGCTCGGCGATGACGGTGTGGCCCGTACACGCGGCGACGCGGGCGAAGCCGTGCTGATAGATCGACCAGAAGTTCAATTCAGGCACGCGCCCAGTGTAATCGTCAGAGCGACGCGATCGCTGGGCGCGGGGTGTGCGTCACTCCACGCACGCCGAAGGGGCGCGGGATGACCACATCCCGCGCCCCTCCGTAGGGTGCCGTTGCCGGCGCCGCGTCAGTGCTTGCGGTACGAGTCGACGTAGCCGTTCGCGGGCGAGCCCACGCCGGTGACGTCGTCGTAACCCTTGACCGCGGACAGCGAGCTGTCCTTGCCGAGGCTGCGGACCGAGGTGACCAGACCACCGGTGGCGTCATACCCGTTGGCGAAGTCCACGCGTGCCTCCGCCAGGTCGGAGCCCGTCGGGTTGTCGGTCACGTCGTGGAACACGCTCTTGCCGTACCGGGCGTAGATCTCCGGGTTGGCGAAACCGAGCGCCTTGCCGTGCGCCTCCTGGGCCAGCGCCTGGACGGCCGCGATGACCGGAGCGGCGAGCGAGGTGCCGCCGATGCGGTACTCGTCGTACGCCTGGGTCTTCCCGTCCGGCAGGGTCTGCGTCTGGCCCACCAGGAAGCCGGTGTTCGGGTCGGCGATCGCCGCGATGTCCGGAACGACACGGTTGCCGTCGGCGCTGTTGGCCGTGGCGAGCGCGTTCGGGACGATGCCCTTCTGGTAGTAGGGCTCGGCGACCGTCTTGCTGGTGCCGCCGCCCGCACCCGAGGTGAACGCGCCGGGGAAGTTGGTCCAGCTCTTGCCGTCCGCGGACAGCACGGCCTTCTTGGTGCCCCAGCCGGTCTCCCACTGGTACGTGTTGCCCTTGCCGACCGCGAGCGAGGTACCGCCGACCGCCGTCACCCAGGCCGAGTTGGCCGGGGTGTCGACCTGCTTCGTACCGGTGTTGGCGACCTCGTCGCCGTTGTCACCGGAGGAGAAGTAGAAGCCGATGCCCTCGACCGCGCCGAACTGGAACACCTGGTCGTAGGCGGCGGCGAGGTCCGGGGTCTGGTTGGCCTCGATGTCGCCCCACGAGTTGGACACGATGTCGGCGAGGTGGTTGTCGACCACCTTGCTCAGCGAGTCCAGCAGGTCGTCGTCCAGGCAGGACGCGGAGCCCACGTACGTGACGTCCGCGGCCGGCGCGACCGCGTGCACGGCCTCGACGTCCAGGGTCTCCTCGCCGTACCAGCCGGCGGCGGAGCAGTCCTTGGTGTTCGTGTACTTCTTCGGCAGCACCTGGTGCAGCTGCCCGGTCGTCCACTTGGCGTCGCCGTGCTTGCCGGCGTACGTCTGCGCGTCGAACGCGATGGACGGCGAGGCGTAGGCGTCGGTGATGGCGATCTTGACGCCCTTGCCGGTGTAGCTGCCCGCACCGTAGGCGGCGCGCAGCTGCTTGCCGGTGTAGCCCTTGATCGCGTACGGGACCTTCGCACCGTAGGCGTCGGGCAGCGTGCTCGCGATGTTCGAGCCGAAGTACGACGAGAACGGCCCGGAGTTGCGGAACACGGTCTCCGGCGGCGGCAGCTGGTCGTCGTGGGTCGCCTTGTGCGGCGCGCTGTCCAGGCCGGTGACGGTCAGGACGGCGCCCTTGAGACTGTCCGGGACGGAGGCGGCCTTGGCCGGCGCCCGGTAGGTCTTCGAGCCCTTGGTGTAGTTGTGCAGCTGGGTGCCGAACGCCTTCTCGGCGGCGGCCACGTCACCGGTGACGGAGACGTAGTGCTGCGTGACGCCCGTGACCTTCAGGCCCGCGGACCTCAGCCAGGACTTGACCGCGGCCACCTGGGCCTTGGTCGCGCCGAATCGGGCCTGGGCCTTCTTGGCGCTCAGGTACTTGCCGTACGAGGCCGAGCTCGGGTCGGACACGGCCTTCGCGTACTCGGCGAGGCCGGCGGCGTCCTTGCCGGCGAGGTACACCCGAAGGCTGACCTGAGCGCCGTTCGAGGTGTCGCCCTTGTCCGCCCTGGCCGTCGCCCACGCGGGCTTGGTGCCCGCGAGTGCGTCCCGGCCTGGGTTGTCCGCGGCATGCGCCGCGGGTATGCCGAGCGCCAGCGCACCGGCGATCATGGGCAGAGTTGCTGCCATGCTCGCGGCGCGCAGTCTGGCGCGGTTGGATCTCATAGAACCCCCTGCGATGCGGTTCTTCGCATGTGTGGTCGGTCGTCGCTGTGATCCGCGTAGACCACCCGCTCCGCGGCGGAGGCGCGGGCAGTGGATCAAGCGATGGGGGCCACTCTTTCGATGAACCGTTCATGCCAGGGGAATGCGCAAGCCAAGAGAAACCCAAGGAACCGTCATCCGGGGCGATTTGGGGCTTTCGTTCCCGTCGGAGGGTTATGAACGCGCTTTCGCCCCGCGCTCCTTGAGCATGCCCGCCATCAGCTGGATCTCCGACCGCTGGGCGTCGACCATGCCCTGCGCGAGGCTCTTCTCCACCCCGACCCTGCACTTGGCGACACAGCCCTCGGCCATGTGGACACCGCCCTTGTGGTGGTCCGTCATGAGCTGCAGATAGAAGACCTCGGCCTGCTTGCCGCTCAGCGTGCCCAGCTTCCTCATCTCCGTGTTGGTCGCCATGCCGGGCATCAGCGAGCCGTCGCCGCGCTCGGGCATGTCGCCCATGCCCATCCACGACATCGGCGGCTTCGCCGACACCTTCGGCAGCCCCCACAGGTCCAGCCAGCCCAGCAGCATGCCGCGCTGGTTGGCCTGCGTCTGCGCGATGTCATAGGCGAGCTGTCGCACTTCCGCGTTCTTCGTACGGTCGCGCACGATGTACGACATCTCGACGGCCTGCTGGTGATGCACCGCCATGTCCCGCGCGAACCCGGCGTCCGCGGACTCGGCGGCGGGCGTGCTCACGCCCGTGTCCGACCCGTCGTCCTCGGCGACCGCGTAGGTGATCGCGCCCGCGGCGACGAGCGCGGCCGCCGCCGCACCCGCGATCCACCCGATGTGCTTCTTCATGTCACATCGTCCCGCCGGTGCACGAGGCACCCGGCTCCGGGGTCTGCTTGCCCTGCACATACGTCTCGAAGAACTTGGCGACCTTCGGGTCGTCGGCGCTCGTCACGCTCAGCTGGTGCCCCCACGCCGACAGCTCGATCGGGGAGGACTGGTTCTGGTACGGGCTCATCAGCGAGTACGGCGTCTGCTTCACCATCGCCGCCAGCTTGTCCACGTCGGACTTCTTCGCCTTGTCGGTGTACGTCACCCAGACCGCGCCGTGCTCCAGGGCGTGCACGGCGTTCTCGTCGTGCACGGCCTTGGTGTAGACGTCGCCGTTGCAGTTGAGCCACGCCAGGTTGTGGTTGCCGCCGACCGGCGGGTGCATCGGGTACTTCACGGTCCCCGCGACATGGGTGCGGGCCAGCTTGCCCGTCCAGGTCCGCACACCGTCCTTGCCCGTGACGAAGTGCCCCGGGCCGTCGCCCGAGGACTGCGCGTCGCTCGCCGAGTCGCTCTTCTTGCCGTCCTGCGACTTCACGATGAAGACACCGCCGACCACCAGACCGGCCACGACCAGCACGCTCGCGCCGATCGTCAGGATCCGGCCGCGCCGCTCGCGGGCCTGCTCGGCACGTCGCATCTCCTCTATTCGCGCCTTGCGTGCCGCGCTGCTGCTCTTCTTGGCGGTGGCCATCGCAGTGTCCTTCTGGGGGAATCGGGTGGGGAGTGGGAAAAAATGTCGGTCGGGTCGCCTGATCGTAGTGGGAGACCGGTGACGTTTTGCAGACGGGGCAAGGGAAAGGCGGGCCCTGCGGAGGCGCTCGTTACCTTCTGCCGGGCCTCCCATTACGGATGTCGGTCCGAGCAGGCAAGATGGGCGGTGAGCAGTACACCCGCCGTTGGTGAGGCGTTCAGCCCCGAGTCGGCCGGCCGATCATGGTCGGCAACGCGGACGAAATGCTGTTGTGGTGTGATGCTCAGGTGCCCGACCGCCTCCTGCGGGACACGGAGACAGGCGGCCTGACCAGCAAGGATGGGGAAGCGGAAGATGGACAAGCAGCAGGAGTTCGTGCTCCGGACACTGGAGGAGCGCGACATCCGGTTCGTACGGCTGTGGTTCACGGACGTGCTGGGCTTCCTCAAGTCCGTCGCCGTGGCCCCCGCCGAGCTGGAACAGGCCTTCGACGAGGGCATCGGCTTCGACGGCTCGGCCATCGAGGGCTTCGCCCGCGTATACGAGTCCGACATGATCGCCAAGCCGGACCCGTCGACCTTCCAGATCCTGCCCTGGCGCGCCGAGGCCCCCGGCACCGCCCGCATGTTCTGCGACATCCTCATGCCGGACGGCTCCCCGTCCTTCGCCGACCCGCGCTATGTCCTCAAGCGCGCCCTCACGCGCGGCTCCGACCTGGGCTTCACCTTCTACACCCACCCGGAGATCGAGTTCTTCCTGCTGAAGGACCGCCCGCTGGACGGCACCCGCCCGACGCCCGCCGACAACTCCGGCTACTTCGACCACACCCCCCAGAACATCGGCATGGACTTCCGCCGTCAGGCGATCACCATGCTGGAGTCGATGGGCATCTCGGTCGAGTTCTCCCACCACGAGGGCGCCCCCGGCCAGCAGGAGATCGACCTCCGCTACGCCGACGCCCTGTCCACGGCGGACAACATCATGACGTTCCGCCTGGTCATGAAGCAGGTGGCGCTGGAGCAGGGCGTCCAGGCGACCTTCATGCCGAAGCCGTTCTCGGAGCACCCGGGCTCCGGTATGCACACGCACCTGTCCCTCTTCGAGGGCGACCGGAACGCGTTCTACGAGTCCGGCTCGGAGTACCAGCTCTCCAAGGTCGGCCGCTCCTTCATCGCGGGCCTGCTCAAGCACGCGGCGGAGATCTCCGCCGTCACCAACCAGTGGGTGAACTCCTACAAGCGCATCTGGGGCGGCTCGGAGCGCACCGCCGGCGCCGGCGGCGAGGCCCCCTCCTACATCTGCTGGGGCCACAACAACCGCTCGGCCCTGGTCCGCGTCCCGATGTACAAGCCCGGCAAGACCGGCTCCGCACGGGTCGAGGTCCGCTCCCTGGACTCAGGCGCCAACCCGTACCTGGCGTACGCCGTCCTGCTGGCCGCCGGCCTGAAGGGCATCGAGGAGGGCTACGAGCTCCCGCCGGGCGCCGAGGACGACGTCTGGGCCCTCTCGGACGCCGAGCGCCGCGCGATGGGCATCGAGCCCCTGCCCCAGAACCTGGGCGAGTCCCTGACCCTCATGGAGCGCAGCGACCTGGTCGCCGAGACCCTGGGCGAGCACGTCTTCGACTTCTTCCTGCGCAACAAGCGCCAGGAGTGGGAGGAGTACCGCTCCGAGGTCACCGCGTTCGAGCTGCGGAAGAACCTGCCGGTGCTGTAAGCGCAGATCGGGGCGGGTTACCTGCCTTTTCGTGAGGGGGGCTGACGCTCGCAGACCGTCAGCCCCATTACGTTTCGCTCGCCCTGGGCCGTCATGGGGGTCCCAACGTGCCGTGGCTGCACCTTCCCCTGCATCGATCAAGTGGTCCAGAAGCCTGCCCGATCCGCGGCCGAGCGTAAGGGGCCATGATCGCTCGCGCCGAGGCAGCTCCCGCCCCAAAGCCGTTCCGCCAACCGCGTGGGCACGCGGTGGAGACCGCCTTACGATGCCTGGATGGACAGCAACGTGAGTGCTGCGTTAATCGCTGCTGCTACGGCGCTCGCAGTGTCGGTTGTAGGCGGATTGATCTCCTGGAAGTTAGAGGCGGGGAAGCTGCGCGAAGAGCTTCGAACCGAGTTCATGGCGGAGGAGACCATCTCTCAGTTGCTCCTCCATCAGACCTGGCCCTTGCGTAGCTTCGAGAAGATCAAGCACCACATCGGCGGCTTCACGGACGACGAACTTCGGCAGCTCCTGGTCCGAGCGGGCGCCGTACGCTTCAAGAGCGACGACGGCGAGGAGATGTGGGGTCTCCGTGTACGCAATCAAGATCGACTGAGCTAGCAGACCGACTTGACAGCCTGCCGAGAGACTATGGGCCCCAAGGATGAGGCCGGGTCTCAACGCTTGGGTACCGCGCGGGGCACCACTCCACGAACCTAGCCCTGAATCGGCAGGTCTGGATGCGTGAACACGAAGGTCATGTACGCGACTGCCGCCACCGTTCCCACCGCCCCCAGCGCCAAGCCGATCAAGGGCTGGGCACGGCTGACGCCCTGACGGGAGGCGGCTCGACACTCGATGATGCCCCGGACAACGCCCGTAAGACCGATGGGCAGAGCAAGCGGCCACACAACCATCCAGAAGGGGCAGCAGAACCAGCACACGACAGAAGCAGCGCCGAAAACGACGGCCAGTCCCGCTCTACCGCCTGTCACATCATCAGTACGGGTCACGCGCTGATCAAAGCAGCTCGGGATGACGGCTCAACCATCACCCCGACCGGCGCCGATGCGCCGCGGCCTTCGTCGGCTACTGCCGTTGGGCGGCCAGGTCGGTCAGGAGCTTGTGCAGGGGTTCCGTCTCCCGGCGCTTGTACTCCTGGATCGCCCAGCCGTTGCCGTCCGGGTCCTTGAAGTACATGAAGGTCGCGCCGTCCTGGGGGGCGAACTGGACGGGTTCGCTGATGTCCAGGCCTCGGGCGCTGAGTTCCTCGTAGGCCGCCTTCGCGTCCGTCACGCACAGCTGCATGCCGTGGTACGTCCCCGGCTGCGGTGTCCCGGTCGGCACCTGCAGCCCGTCGACCAGCGCGATCGAACACCCCGAGCCGGGCGGCGTGAGCTGCACGATCCGCACCCCCTCCATCACCTCGCCGTCGAGGTCCACATGGAAGCCGACCTTGTCCCGGTAGAACTCCTTGGCCCGGTCCACGTCCGAGACCGGCAGCAGGATCACTTCGAGGCTCATCTCCATGGAGCGACTCCCTTGTCGTTGCGTCGGTCGTACGTCACTCGAATCGCCACCGCGTCTGGCTGAACGGCTCCCCCTTACCGAAGCCGAAAACGGTGCGGGGCGCCACAGAAAAGACGAACGCGGGCCCGCCGCCGTGGTGGAACGCCCCGTCCCGCACCTCGAAGTGCCAGAAGCTGCCGTACTTCGCCTCCCACGCGGCGGCCAGCTCGCGCAGCCGGCCGTCCTCGGACACCCGGACCGCCTCGCCCTCCACCACCAGGTCGCGGCCCTTGTTCCAGCTGCTGCTGCCGGTCGTCAGCACGACGTGCGGATTGGCCGCGAGGTTCTTCGCCTTGCGCTCCTCGGGACCCGTGCAGAAGTGCAGTGCGCCGTCCGCCCACACGGCGGGCAGCGGTGTCACATGCGGTCGTCCGTCCGGCCGCACGGTCGAGATCCAGAACAGCTCGGCACGCGCGAGCTGCGCCTCGGCCTCGGACCAGGCGGTCGCGGTGGCCTGCGGGTCGCTGTAGCGGGGGTCGAGACGGGTCTGCGGGTCGTCGGCCGCCATGGGCTGTCACTCCTCGTACCGGAGAATCCCTACGGAAATCTCTGCGGACACCTCTACGGAGAAGAGACCCCGTCCGCCGGGCGAACTCATCGGCCGTCCGCTCCGGCGCTTGTGTCAGAGTCTCCGGTTAGGCTCGGGCCAGTACGACCTTGATCCGACAGGAGGACGGGGATGACGGTGCCCGGGCGCAGGAGCAGTACCTTCACGCGGCTGCTGCGGCACGGTTTCACCGATCCCTCCGCCGCCGAGCGGCTGCTGGACAGCGTGGAGCTCATGCCCGTGCGGGACGACCCGGTGCTGCTCGACGCGCTGGGCGCGACCGCCGAACCGGACCTGGCGCTGCTCGGTCTGGTACGGCTCCTGGAGGCCCAGCCGGGGCCCACCGCGCGCCGCGAGCTGCTCGACACGCTGATAGCGGCCAAGCCGCTGCGCGACCGGCTGCTCGGCGTGCTCGGTGCGTCCGCCGCGCTCGCCGACCATCTGGCCCGGCACCCGCGCGACTGGGAGGCGCTGGTCACCTACGAGCCGCGGGACCTGCACCCGGGGGTGGAGGAGTTCGAGCGGGGGCTCGCGGAGGCCACCGACCCCGTCTCCCTGCGCGTCGCCTACCGCCGCTGCCTGCTGTCCATCGCCGCCCGCGACGTGTGCGGCACCACCGACCTCGCCGAGACCGCCGCCGAACTCGCCGACCTCGCCACCGCCACCCTGCGCGCCGCCCTCGCCATCGCGCGCGCCGCAGCGCCCGAGGACGCCGCGCTGTGCCGGCTGGCGGTCATCGCGATGGGCAAGTGCGGAGGCCATGAGCTCAACTACGTCTCCGACGTCGACGTGATCTTCGTGGGTGAGGCCGTCGACGGGGCCGACGAGGGCAAGGCCCTGCGCTCCGCCACCAGGCTCGCCTCGCACATGATGCGGATCTGTTCGGAGACGACGGTGGAAGGGTCCATCTGGCCGGTCGACGCCAATCTGCGCCCCGAGGGCAGAAACGGCCCGCTGGTGCGCACCCTCTCCAGCCACCTCGCCTACTACCAGCGCTGGGCCAAGACCTGGGAGTTCCAGGCGCTGCTCAAGGCCCGCCCAGTGGCCGGCGACATCGAGCTCGGCGAGGAGTACGTCGCCGCCCTCGAACCCCTCGTCTGGAAGGCCGCCGAGCGGGAGAACTTCGTCGCCGACGTCCAGAAGATGCGCCGCCGGGTCGTCGAGAACATCCCCGCCGCCGAGATCGACCGCGAGCTGAAGCTCGGCCCCGGAGGCCTGCGGGACGTCGAGTTCGCCGTACAGCTGTTGCAGCTGGTGCACGGGCGGGCGGACGCGGCGCTGCGCAGCGGCACCACCCTGGACGCGCTGCAGGCGCTGGCGGCGGGCGGGTACGTGGGCCGGGCCGACGCCGTGCAGCTCGATGAGGCCTACCGCTTCCTGCGGTCCATGGAGCACCGGATCCAGCTGTACCGCCTGCGCCGCACCCACCTGGTCCCCGAGGACGAGGCGGACCAGCGGCGCATCGGGCGCTCGCTCGGCCTGCGCGTCGACCCGGTCGCCGAGCTCAACCGCGAATGGCGGCGCCACGCGGCCGTCGTACGCCGTCTGCACGAGAAGCTCTTCTACCGCCCGCTGCTCGACGCGGTCGCCCAACTCGCCCCCGGCGAGGCCAGGTTGAGCCCGGAGGCGGCCCGGGAGCGGCTGGTCGCGCTCGGGTACGGCGACCCGGCCGCCGCCCTGCGCCACCTGGAGGCGCTGGCCTCCGGGGTGACCAGAAAGGCCGCCATCCAGCGGACCCTGCTGCCCGTGCTCCTGGGCTGGTTCGCGGACTCCGCCGACCCGGACGCGGGCCTGCTCAACTTCCGCAAGGTCTCCGACGCGCTCGGCAAGACCCCCTGGTATCTGCGGCTGCTGCGGGACGAGGGCGCGGCCGCCGAGAACCTCGCCCGTGTGCTGTCCGCCGGGCGCCTCGCCCCCGACCTGCTGATGCGCGCCCCCGAGGCGGTGGCCCTGCTCGGTGACGGCGACGGGGGCGGGCTGGAGCCGCGCGAGCGCGCCCAGCTGGAGCAGGAGATCCTCGCCGCCGTCGGCCGCGCGGAGAACGCGCAGCAGGCGGTCACCGCGGCCCGCGGCGTCCGCCGCCGCGAGCTGTTCCGTACGGCCGCCGCCGACATCGTCGGCTCCTACGGCACCGAGACCCAGCCGGCCGCCGCCGACCAGGGCGCGCTGGTGGACCTGGTCGGCGGCGCGGTGTCCGACCTGACGGCCGCGACCCTGGCGGGCACGCTGCGCGCGGTGGTGCGCGACGGCTGGGGCGACACCCTGCCGACCCGGTTCGCCGTGATCGGCATGGGGCGCTTCGGGGGACACGAACTGGGCTACGGATCCGACGCGGACGTGATCTTCGTGCACGAGCCGCGGGAGGGCGTGCCCGAGCAGGAGGCTTCGGAGGCCGCGAACCGGGTCGTCTCCGAGATGCGGCGGCTGCTGCAGATCCCGAGCGCGGACCCGCCGCTGCTGATCGACGCGGACCTGCGGCCCGAGGGCAAGTCCGGCCCGCTGGTGCGGACACTGAAGTCGTACGAGGCCTACTACCGCCGCTGGTCCCTGGTCTGGGAGTCCCAGGCGCTGCTGCGGGCCGAGCCGGTCGCCGGGGACGAGGAGCTGGGGCGGTCCTTCATCGAGCTGATCGATCCGCTGCGGTATCCGGCGGAGGGGCTCGGGGACGACGCCATACGGGAGATCCGCCGTCTGAAGGCCCGCATGGAGTCCGAGCGGCTGCCGCGCGGTGCCGACCCCAAGCTGCACACCAAGCTGGGGCCCGGCGGCCTGTCCGACGTCGAATGGACCGTGCAGCTGCTGCAGCTGCAGCACGGCTGGGCCGAGCCGGGCCTGCGCACCACCCGTACCCGGGAGGCACTGGCGGCCGCGGCCGCGGCCGGGCTGATCTCGACCGAGGACGCGTCGATCCTGGACGAGGCGTGGGTCCTGGCCACCCGCGTGCGCAACGCCGTGATGCTGGTGCGCGGCCGCGCGGGGGACACCTTCCCTTCGGGCGTGCGTGAACTGGCCGCGGTGGGGCGGTACTTGGGGTATGGGGACGGGCATGTGGGGGACATGCTGGACGGGTACCGCCGTACGGCGCGGAGGGCTCGGGCCGTGGTGGAGGTGCTGTTCTACGGGGCGTAGGACGGTAGGGGTGCGCGTCGTCCCTGGGGGCTCCGCCCCCAGCCCCCCGTTCGGCCCTTGAGGGGCCTCGTCCTCAAACGCCGGACGGGCTGGGTATGGCTGGCCTGCGCCCTGCCTTCAGGGGCGCTGGGCTGTGTCCACTTGCGGCTCCGCCGCGGGGCGCGACCAGCCATGACGGCGCTGCAGACGATCGACGGCTCGGCCCGGCACTTCCGGCAGCGCATACGGCAGCACCCCGTACCAGACCCGAGCCACCGCGAAGCCGAATGCCAGACACAGCAGACCGCCCACCGCATCCAGCCAGAAGTGATTGGCGGTAGCCACAATCACCGTCAGTGTCACCACCGGGTACAGAAGACCAAGGACCCGCACCCACGGCACCCTGGCCAGCGCGAAGATCGTCAGCCCGCACCACACCGACCACCCGATGTGCATGGACGGCATCGCCGCGTACTGGTTCGACACGTGCTTCAGGTCCCCGGAGGCCATCGACCCCCAGGTCTCATGGACCATGACCGTGTCGATGAAGGTGCTGCCGTTCATCAGCCGCGGCGGCGCCAGCGGATACAGGTAGTAACCGACCAGAGCGACACCCGTGGTCGCGAACAGCACCAGACGCGTCGCCGCATACCGGCCCGGGTGGCTACGGTAGAGCCACACCAGCACACCCAGCGTCACCACGAAGTGCAGCGTCGCGTAGTAGTAGTTCATACCGACGATCAGCCAAGTCACCGAGTTCACGGTGTGGTTGACCGACTCCTCGACGGCGATGCCGAGGTGGTGCTCCGCCCGCCACAGCCAGTCGGCGTTGCGCAGCGCCTGGCCGCGCTGTTCCGGTACCGCGTTGCGGATCAGTGAGTACGTCCAGTAACTCACCGCGATCAGAACGATCTCGAACCAGAGGTGGGGGCGGCGCGGGGTACGCAGCCGGCGCAGGAATTCCGGCCCGTTCGCGGCCGTGAGGGAGTCGGGAGCGGCCGTCTGTTCACGGTCGTCCAGACTGGTCACGGTCGAGTCACCCATGGGCACAAAGTCTGCCAGAAACGCCTTCTGCGACCGATCATCCCGCGGTCGGGTTCGCGCCGCATGTTCTACAACACACGGACGTGCGCGCCTACTCCCGACGCACTGCGCGAACTCGAGGTTTCTCCGCCCTAGGGACGAGTCCGGTCCCCAGGCGCCGAAGCAGTCGAACCGCGCACCACCAGCTCCGGCATGAACACGAACTCACTGTGGGGCGCAGGAGTCCCGCCGATCTCCTCCAGCAACGTACGCACCGCGGCCTGTCCCATCGCCGGGACCGGCTTGCGGATCGTGGTCAGCGGCGGGTCGGTGAAGGCGATCAGGGGGGAGTCGTCGAAGCCCACCACCGAGACGTCCCGCGGCACTTCGAGGCCGAGCTGCCGCGCCGCCCGTATCGCACCGAGCGCCATCATGTCGCTCGCGCACACCACCGCCGTGCAGTCACGGGCGATCAGCGCGGTGGTGGCGGCCTGGCCGCCCTCCAGGGTGTACAGCGAGTGCTGGACGAGTTCCGTCTCGATCGTCTGCGCGCTCAGGCCGGTCTGGTCCTGCATCGAGCGTACGAAGCCCTCGATCTTGCGCTGCACCGGCACGAACCGCTTGGGGCCGAGGGCCAGACCGATCCGCACATGTCCCAGCGACACCAGGTGGGTGACCGCCAGTGTCATCGCCGCGCGGTCGTCGGGGGAGATGAACGGTGCCTGCACCTTCGGCGAGAAGCCGTCCACCAGGACATACGGCACGCCCTGTGCGCGCAGGCGCTCGTAGCGCTCCATGTCGGCGGTGGTGTCGGCGTGCAGTCCGGAGACATAGATGATGCCGGCGACCCCGCGGTCGACGAGCATCTCCGTCAGCTCGTCCTCGGTGGATCCGCCGGGGGTCTGGGTGGCGAGCACCGGGGTGTAGCCCTGCCGGGTCAGGGCCTGGCCGATCACCTGGGCCAGCGCCGGGAAGATCGGGTTCTCCAGTTCCGGGGTTATCAGGCCCACCAGGCCCTCGCTGCGCTGCCGCAGCCGCACCGGGCGCTCGTAGCCCAGCACGTCGAGCGCGGCGAGCACGGACTGGCGGGTGGTGGCGGCGACGCCCGGCTTGCCGTTGAGGACGCGGCTGACGGTCGCTTCGCTCACCCCCGCCTGAGCAGCGATGTCGGCAAGCCGTGTGGTCACAGGGGTGGACTGTACCGGCCGACCGTCACTTTGCACACCAATCGGGCGCCGAGCACGAGCGGTTGCACGGCCCCGAGCGGGTTGCTGCGTCATCGCGGTCCCTCGTGTTCTGGTGGGCGCCTGGTTCGGCAAGAGCTTGCAGAGTCTTGCACAAGACTCCCACTGCCCGCTCAGCGGCTTCAATACTCGGTTGCGTGGGGGTCGAGGAGAGGTCACGGGCCGGTAACCTTCGCGCCGTCTTGCAATTTTTTGCTGCAAGACCTTTCGCGCAGCTTTCAACGCTGTTACGTTCACGTCGCCCGGCGGCGGCAACGGCGCAGTCGGCACGACAGCAGGAACGGCAGACGGGGCCGCACCTGCACCACACGGGCTTTCACCCTCAAGGAGAACTCATGCGGCGTGGCATAGCGGCCACCGCGCTGGTGGCGTCCTTCGCCCTCGCGGCGACGGCCTGCGGCGGAAGCGACAGCGGCGACAAGGCCGACGGTCCGGTCACCATCACCTGGTGGGACACCTCCAACGCCACCAATGAGGCGCCGACGTACCAGGCACTGGTCAAGGAGTTCGAGGCCGCCAACAAGAACATCAAGGTCAAGTACGTCAACGTCCCCTTCAGCCAGGCGCAGAACAAGTTCGACACCGCCGCCGGCTCGAAGGGCGCCCCGGACGTGCTGCGTTCCGAGGTCGGCTGGACCCCTGCCTTCGCCAAGAAGAGCTACTTCCTGCCGCTGGACGGCACCGAGGCCCTCAAGGACCAGAGCAAGTTCCAGCCCAGCCTGATCAAGCAGGCCCAGTACGAGGGCAAGACCTACGGCGTGCCGTTCGTCACCGACACCCTCGCCCTCGTCTACAACAAGGCACTCTTCAAGAAGGCCGGCATCACCGAGGCCCCCAAGACCTGGGACGAGCTCAAGGCCGACGCCGCCAAGATCGACTCCAAGGCCAAGGTCTACGGCTACTGGGGCTCCACCCAGTCCTACTACGCGCAGACCTTCCTCTACGGCGAGGGCACCGACACCGTCGACGCCGGCGCGAAGAAGATCACCGTGAACTCGGCACCCGCGAAGAAGGCCTACGGCACCTGGCTGAGCCTCTTCAAGGGGCAGGGCCTGCACAAGGCCGACACCACCGCCGACGCCTACGCCCACATCCAGGACGCCTTCGTCAACGGCAAGGTCGCCTCGATCATCCAGGGCCCCTGGGAGATCACGAACTTCTACAAGGGCTCCGCCTTCAAGGACAAGTCCAACCTCGGCATCGCCACCGTCCCGGCCGGCTCCGCCGGCAAGGCGGGCGCCCCGACCGGCGGCCACAATCTGTCCGTCTACGCCGGCTCGGACTCCGCCCACCAGAAGGCGGCCCTGAAGTTCGTGAACTTCATGACCTCCGCGAAGTCCCAGACGGAGATCGCCCTGAAGAACTCCACGCTGCCGACCCGCGACGACGCCTACACCGCCGAGGTCAAGGCCGACCCGGGCATCGCCGGCTACCAGACGGTCCTGCCCTCCGCCCAGCCGCGTCCCGCGCTGCCCGAGTACAGCTCCCTGTGGGGCCCGCTGGACACCGAGCTGCCGAAGATCGCCGGCGGCAAGGAGTCCCTGGACAAGGGCCTGAGCAACGCCGAGCTCGCCATGGCGAAGCTGGTGCCGGACTTCAGCAAGTAAACCCCGAGTGACCGTCGGGTCCGCCATTACATGGGGGGACGGACCCGGCGGTCACCGGCCTGTGCCGTGCCCCGCCCGGCCACTTCTCACTGCCGTAGAACTTCCCAGGCCGTAGAACTCCCCAGAAGGTGTCGAACATGACAGTCGCCATCGACCGCGCCACCGGCAAACGCCACGGTGACCGCGCGCCACGGCCCGGGTTGGGCGGGCGCCTCAAGCGCAGCTACCAGAAGTACTGGTACGCGTACGCGATGATCGCCCCGGTGGTCGTCGTGCTCGGGGTCCTCGTGCTGTACCCCCTGGCGTACGGCCTGTACCTCACCCTCACCGACGCCAACAGCCTGAACACCGCGCGCACGATCGGCGTCAACCACATCGACGCCACCTACAAGTTCATCGGCCTGGGCAACTACAAGGACATCCTGTTCGGCCCGCTGTCATACGACCGCTTCTGGTCGCACTTCATCTGGACGGTCGTCTGGACGGCCCTGTGCGTCGCCCTGCACTACACGATCGGGCTCGGCCTCGCGCTGCTGCTCAACCAGAAGATGCGCGGACGCACGCTCTACCGGCTGCTGCTCATCGTGCCCTGGGCCGTGCCCACCTTCGTCACCGTCTTCGGCTGGCGCATCATGCTCTCCGACGGCGGCATCCTCAACAGCTTCCTGCACACACTGCACCTGCCGACGCCCGACTGGCTGGAGGACACCTTCTGGCAGCGGTTCGCGGCGATCATGGTCAACACCTGGTGCGGTGTGCCGTTCATGATGATCTCGCTGCTCGGCGGACTGCAGTCCATCGACGCCTCCCTCTACGAGGCCGCCGAGATGGACGGCGCGAGCGCCTGGCAGCGATTCCGGTACGTCACCCTGCCGGGCCTGAGGTCCGTCAGCTCCACCGTCGTACTCCTCGGCATCATCTGGACCTTCAACCAGTTCGCCGTGATCTTCCTGCTGTTCGGCCCGACCGGCGCCCCGGACGCCCAGATCCTCGTCACCTGGGCCTACTTCCTCGGATTCGGACAGCAGCCGCGCGACTTCGCGCAGTCGGCCGCCTACGGCATCCTGCTGTTGGCCATCCTGATCGTCTTCACCTCGTTCTACCGCCGCTGGCTGAACCGCAACGAGCAGCAGCTCGCGGTCTGAGGCAGGAGTTCCCATGAGTACGACCACTGTCGAAACCTCCGCCGCGGTGACCAAGGACGGCTCGGCGCAGGGCCCGCGCAAGGTCCGGAACCGCGGCGAGCGCAGCCTCGCGGCGTCCCTCGCCTCCCACGGCATCCTGATCGTCGGGAGCGTCATCGCGCTCTTCCCGATCGCCTGGCTCGTCTTCCTCTCCCTCGGCCCGGACAAGGACGACTACCTCCATCCGGGCGGCATCTGGAAGAAGATGACGTTCGACAACTACTCGTTCGTCCTGCAGCACACGAGCTTCTTCGACTGGCTGAAGAGCTCGCTGATCGTCTCCCTCGGCACCACCGTGCTCGGTGTCCTCGTCGCCGCGACCACCGGCTACGCCGTCTCGCGGATGCGCTTCCCGGGCTACCGGAAGTTCATGTGGGTGCTCCTGGTCACGCAGATGTTCCCGGTGGCCGTACTCATGGTGCCGATGTACCAGATCCTGTCGGACCTCGGGCTCATCGACAGCTACCTCGGGCTGATCCTCGTCTACTGCTCGACCGCGGTGCCGTACTGCGCCTGGCTGCTCAAGGGCTACTTCGACACCATCCCGTTCGAGATCGACGAGGCGGGGCGCGTCGACGGGCTGACCCCCTTCGGCACGTTCGCACGGCTGATCCTGCCGCTCGCCAAGCCGGGCCTCGCGGTCGCCGCCTTCTACAGCTTCATCACGGCCTTCGGTGAGGTCGCCTTCGCCACCACGTTCATGCTGGACGACCAGAAATACACGCTCGCCGTCGGTCTGCAGACCTTCGTCAGCCAATACGACGCCCAGCGCAACCTGATGGCCGCCACCGCGGTGCTGATCGCGATACCCGTCTCCGCGTTCTTCTACCTCGTGCAGAAGAACCTGGTGACGGGACTCACCGCCGGCGGCACCAAGGGCTGACCGACGGGATCCCAGACCCGAGGCGGCCGCGGTGTCCATCCGACCCCGCTGACACCGCGGCCGCCTCGTCACCACAGTCGCCGTACGCACACACCACTGACCCAATGACTCCGTTACGCATCAAGGACGCCATGAGCCAGCAGCAGTCCACCGACCCGGCCCCGACCTCCGCCGTAGCCACCGTCGCCAAGCACAGCGACTGGTGGCGGGACGCGGTGATCTACCAGGTCTATCCGCGCAGCTTCGCCGACAGCAACGGCGACGGCATGGGCGATCTGGAAGGCGTACGCTCCCGACTCCCGTACTTGCGCGACCTCGGCGTGGACGCCGTGTGGCTCAGCCCCTTCTACGCCTCCCCGCAGGCCGACGCCGGCTACGACGTCGCCGACTACCGGGCCGTGGACGCCATGTTCGGCAACCTCCTCGACGCCGACGCGCTGATCCGCGACGCCCACGAGCTGAGCCTGAGGATCATCGTCGACCTCGTCCCGAACCACTCCTCCGACCAGCACGAGTGGTTCAAGCGGGCACTGCGGGAGGGCCCCGGCTCCCCGCTGCGCGAGCGGTACCACTTCCGCCCCGGCAAGGGCGAGAACGGCGAACTCCCGCCCAACGACTGGGAGTCCATCTTCGGCGGCCCGGCGTGGACACGCGTCACCGAGCCGGACGGCACACCGGGGGAGTGGTACCTGCACCTCTTCGCCCCCGAGCAGCCCGACTTCAACTGGGAGCACCCGGCGGTCGGCGACGAGTTCCGCTCGATCCTGCGCTTCTGGCTCGACATGGGCGTCGACGGCTTCCGCATCGACGTGGCCCACGGCCTGGTCAAGGCGGAGGGCCTGCCCGACCTCGGCACCCACGAGCAGCTGAAACTGCTGGGCAACGATGTCATGCCGTTCTTCGACCAGGACGGCGTGCACGAGATCTACCGCCAGTGGCGCACCATCCTCGACGAGTACTCCGGCGAGCGCATCTTCGTCGCCGAGGCCTGGACCCCGACCGTCGAGCGGACCGCCAACTACGTCCGCCCGGACGAACTGCACCAGGCCTTCAACTTCCAGTACCTGTCGACCGACTGGGACGCGGACGAGCTCCGCAAGGTCGTCGACCGCACCCTGGAGGCGATGCGCCCGGTCGGCGCCCCCGCCACCTGGGTCCTGTCCAACCACGACGTCACCCGCCACGCCACCCGCTTCGCCAACCCGCCCGGCCTCGGCACCCAGATCCGCCTGGCCGGCGACCGCGCGCTGGGGCTCAGGCGCGCCAGGGCCGCCACCCTGCTGATGCTGGCGCTGCCCGGATCGGCGTACGTCTACCAGGGCGAGGAACTCGGCCTTCCGGACGTCGTCGACCTCCCGGACGAGGTGCGCCAGGACCCGGCGTACTTCCGCGGCGCCGGCCAGGACGGCTTCCGCGACGGCTGCCGGGTGCCCATCCCGTGGACGCGCACAGGATCCTCGTACGGCTTCGGCGACGGCGGCAGCTGGCTTCCGCAGCCCGAGGGCTGGGGCGAGCTGAGTGTCGAGGCGCAGACCGGTGTGCCGGGCTCGACCCTGGAGCTGTACCGCGCCGCCCTCGCCGTCCGCCGCGAACAGCCCGACCTCGGCGCGGGCGACACGGTGGAGTGGCTGCGCGCCCCCGAGGGCGTACTCGCCTTCCGGCGCGGGGAGTTCGTGTGCGTCGCGAACACCAGCGGTGAGTCCGTGACGACCCCGGCATACGGCCGCGTCCTGCTCACCAGCGGCGAGGTCACCGAGGCGGCCGGCGAGACGAAGGTACCGGCGGACACGACCGTGTGGTTCACGACGGCCTGACCCTGCCGACCTCCAGAGGCCTGCCGCCTGTTCGGGCGGCAGGCCTCTGCGATGCTCACCGTCATGTCCGACACACCCGCCTTCCCCCAGTGGCCCGCGTCCCTCACGACACCGCGCCTGCTCCTGCGGCCCGTTGAGCCATCGGACGTCCCGGTCCACGCCCGCCTGTGGACCGACCCCGATGTACGTCGCCACCTGGGCGGCCCGGCCGACGAGGGCGTGGTACGTGCCCGCGAGCAGCGGTGCGTGGGCGCGCCGGGGCTCCTCAGCGTCGTACGGAGGGCGGACGGCCTCGTCATCGGCTCCGTGCTGGTGGAGCCGGGGGCGCGGGAGGGCCGTACTGAGCTCTCCTATCAACTGCTGCCCGAACACTGGGGTCTCGGGTACGCGCGCGAGGCCGTGGCGGCCGCCGCCGACTGGGCTCTGGCCATCCGGCCGGGAGCGGACCTCGTCGCCGTCACCCAGGAGGCCAACACACGCTCCCGGAGGCTCCTCGACGCCCTGGGCGCCACACTCACCGAGCGGTTCGTCCAGTTCGGGCAGCCGCAGGTCCTCTATCGGCTGCCGGTCCCCACGTCATGAAAGTTCTTGCATCAACTTCACACAGACCGCTGCCTTTTCAGACAGCGGGCCTTTAACATCTCGGTCACCGCAAGTTTGCGGGAAAGTTTCTGCAAGAGCCTTCAATGGTGAAGGAGACCCCCACATGGCACGCAGAACCCTAGCGGCGACCGTCGCCCTCACAGCGGCCGCCCTTGTCATGACCCCGACCTCCGCGGACGCAACCCCGCCCGGCACCAAGGACGTCACCGCCGTCCTCTTCGAGTGGAACTTCGCCTCCGTCGCCAGGGAGTGCACCAACACCCTTGGTCCCGCCGGCTATGGATACGTCCAGGTCAGCCCGCCCGCCGAGCACATACAGGGCTCGCAGTGGTGGACCTCGTACCAGCCGGTGAGCTACAAGATCGCGGGCCGGCTCGGAAACGCCACCGCCTTCAAGAACATGATCGACACCTGCCACGCGGCGGGTGTGAAGGTCGTCGTCGACACGGTCATCAACCACATGACGTCGGGCAGCGGCACCGGAACCGGCGGCTCGTCGTACACGAAGTACAACTACCCGGGCCTGTACTCCTCGTACGACATGGACGACTGCACGTCCACCATCAGCGACTACACCAACCGCGCCAACGTCCAGAACTGCGAACTCGTCGGCCTCGCCGACCTGGACACGGGCGAGGAGTACGTCCGCGCCACCATCGCGGGCTATATGAACAGCCTCCTCGGCTACGGCGCCGACGGCTTCCGCATCGACGCCGCCAAGCACATCCCGGCCGCCGACCTCGCCAACATCAAGTCCCGGCTGAGCAACCCGTCGGTGTACTGGAAGCAGGAGGTCATCTACGGCGCCGGAGAGGCCGTCCAGCCCACCGAGTACACCGGCAACGGCGATGTCCAGGAGTTCCGCTACGCCTACGACCTCAAGCGGGTCTTCAACAACGAGAAGCTGGCCTACCTCACCAACTACGGCGAGGGCTGGGGCTATATGAACAGCTCGGTCGCGGGCGTCTTCGTGGACAACCACGACACCGAGCGCAACGGCTCGACCCTGAACTACAAGGACGGCGCGAACTACACCCTCGCCAACGTCTTCATGCTCGCCTACCCGTACGGCTCCCCCGACATCAACTCCGGGTACGAATGGTCCGACAAGGACGCAGGACCGCCCAACAACGGCCAGGTCAACGCCTGCTGGCAGGACGGCTGGAAGTGCCAGCACGCCTGGCCCGAGATCATCCGCATGGTCGCCTTCCGCAACGCCACCCGCGGCCAGTCGGTGACCAACTGGTGGGACAACGGCAACAACGCCATCGCCTTCGGGCGGGGCAGCAAGGGGTTCGTGGCGATCAACCACGAGTCCGGTTCGCTGAGCCGGACGTACCAGACGTCGTTGCCTGCCGGGACGTACTGCAACGTGCAGAACAACACCCTCGTGACGGTGAACTCCAGCGGGCAGTTCACGGCCACTCTCGGCTCCAACACCGCCCTGGCGGTCTACGCCGGCAAGTCGAGCTGCTGAGCGACGGAAACAGCGGATCCACAGCCACCGAAGGGGAACGTGGGATTGACGCTCAACGAGTGTCGTCCTACGTTCCCTGATGTCTGTGGGAGCGCTCCCAGATGGCGTTCCCGTGAAGGGAGCATCATGCAGCGCAGGCTCAGCACGTGGGCGTTGACGTCCTTGGCGGCTCTGCTGACGGCCGCCGCCACCACCGCGGCCGCCCCGCCGGAGCCGGCCGCCGCCACCACGGCGACCATCAACGGCTCGACCACGTACCAGCCGATCGACGGCTTCGGCTTCTCCGAGCACTTCGGACGGGCCGCCATCATGAACGGCTCGCAGGGCTTATCCGCCCAGCACCAGAAGGAGATCCTCGACCTGCTGCTCAACCGCAGCACCGGCGCGGGGCTCAGCATCCTGCGCCTGGGCATCGACTCCGGCATCCAGCCCACCGATCCGGGCGGCCCGAACGCGACTCCCCAGTACACCTGGGACGGCATCGACAAAGGCCAGGTGTGGCTCGCCAAGCAGGCCAAGGCCTACGGCGTGAACCGCTTCTACGCCGACGCCTGGACGGCCCCCGGCTATATGAAGACCAACGGGACGGACGCCGACGGCGGCACCCTGTGCGGCCTGTCCGGTGCCGCCTGTGCGAGCGGCGACTGGAAGAAGGCGTACGCGAACTTCCTGGTCCAGTACGCCAGGTTCTACCGCCAGGAGGGCATCGGCGTCACCGACCTCGGGTTCACCAACGAGCCCGACTGGACGGCGACGTACGACTCCATGCGCCTGACCCCCGCCCAGGCCGTCGAGTTCATCAGGACCTTCGGCCCGATCGCCCGCGCGGCCGGGTACAAGCTCGCCTGCTGCGACTCCTTCGGCTGGGACGAGGAGAAGGCCTACAGCAGCGCGATCGAGGCGGACGCGAAGGCACGCGGTTACGTCACCACCCACACCGGCCACACCTACGCCAGCAAGGTCGACGGTCCGCTGCCCACGCACAGGCGCACCTGGATGTCGGAGTGGTCCCCCGACGGCACCACCTGGAACGAGAACTGGGACGACGGCAGCGGCTACGACGGCTTCACCGTCGCCTCCGCCATCCACGACGCCCTCACCAAGGGCAACACCAGCGGCTACGTGTACTGGTACGGCGCCTCGCTGGGCGCCACCCGAGGCCTCATCCAGATGGACGGCGACAGCTACCACGTCTCCAAGCGCCTGTGGGCGCTGGCCAACTACAGCCGCTTCATCCGCCCGGGAGCCACCCGCATCGGCGCCACGACCTCCGACACCGACCTCGAGCTGTCGGCGTTCCGCAACACCGACGGGACCGTGACCGTCGTAGGGCTGAACACCTCCACCAGCGCCACGCCGGTGACCTTCGACCTGAAGAACACGGGAATCGCCAAGGGGACGGCGACCCCGTACCTGACCGACGCCACGCACAGCACGGCGCAGCAGCAGACCGTGGCGGTCAGCCGGAGTTCACTGACCGCCACGGTTCCGGCCCGGTCTCTGGTCACCTACACCATCAGGCGATAGGGCCCGCTCACTTCCAGGTGTCACTCAGGTTGCAGGTGAAAGTCCTTGCTGTGAGTTTCAAGCCTCTTGCTGTAAACCTTGCGTCAGCGATACGGTCGCGCGGGGTCGGACCCAACAGAGCCGTCATCGCAAGGAGTTTCGCCTGTGATACCGAGAGCGAGACGGGTCGCGGCCGTCACCGTCGTGGCCGTTGCCGCCGCCCTGATCCAGCCATTGGCCGCGCAGGCGGCCTCCCCGCCCCCGCCGCCCTCCGACGCGAAGCTGGCAGCCGCGCCCGCCCGGCACGACGACACCCGCGAGCAGTTCTACTTCGTCATGCCGGACCGTTTCGCCAACGGGGACCCGAGCAATGACAAGGGCGGGCTGACCGGCTCCCGCCTGGCCACCGGCTACGACCCCACCGACAAGGGCTTCTACCAGGGCGGCGACCTCAAGGGCCTGACCAAGAGGCTCGACTACATCAAGAACCTGGGCACCACCGCCATCTGGATGGCCCCGATCTTCAAGAACCGTCCCGTGCAGGGGACGGGAAGCAACGCCTCGGCCGGCTACCACGGCTACTGGATCACCGACTTCACCCAGGTCGACCCGCACTTCGGCACCAACAAGGACCTCGCGACCCTCATTTCCAAGGCGCACGCCAAGGGCATGAAGGTCTTCTTCGACGTCATCACCAACCACACCGCCGATGTCGTCGACTACAAGGAGAAGTCCTACGACTACCTCTCCAAGGGGGCCTTCCCGTACCTGACCAAGGACGGCCGCCCCTTCGACGACGCCGACTACGCGGACGGCAGCAAGAAGTTCCCGGCCGTCGACGCCGGCTCCTTCCCGCGCACGCCCACCGTCGCCGCCGCGGACAAGAACGCCAAGGTCCCGGCCTGGCTCAACGACCCGACGATGTACCACAACCGCGGTGACTCCACCTTCGCCGGGGAGAGCGCGACGTACGGGGACTTCGGCGGCCTCGACGACCTGTGGACCGAGCGTCCCGAGGTCGTGCGGGGCATGGAGAAGATCTACGAGCGCTGGGTGCGCGACTTCGGCATCGACGGCTTCCGGATCGACACCGTCAAGCACGTCGACATGGACTTCTGGACCCAGTGGGCGACCGCCCTCGACGCCTACGCGGCCAGGCAGGGGCGCAAGAACTTCTTCATGTTCGGCGAGGTCTACTCCGCCGACACCTCGATCACCTCGCCGTACGTCACCCAGGGCCGCCTCGACGCCACCCTCGACTTCCCCTTCCAGGACGCGGCGCGCAGCTACGCCTCCCAGGGCGGCAGCGCGCAGAAGCTGGCCTCGCTCTTCGGCGACGACTACAAGTACACGACCGACAAGGCCAACGCGTACGAGCAGGTCACCTTCCTCGGCAACCACGACATGGGCCGTATCGGGTACTTCCTCAAGCAGGACAACCCCAAGGCCACCGATGCCGAGATCCTCAAGAAGGACGAACTCGCCAACGAGGTGATGTTCCTCAGCCGCGGCAACCCGGTCGTCTACTACGGCGACGAGCAGGGCTTCACCGGCTCCGGCGGCGACAAGGACGCCCGCCAGACGATGTTCGCCTCGAAGGTCGCCGACTACCTCGACGACGACGAGATCGGCACCGACCGCACCCACGCGAGCGACTCGTACGACACGAGCGCACCGCTCTACCAGCAGATCGCCGCGCTCAGCAAGCTGCGCAAGGACAACCCCGCCCTCACCGACGGGGTCCAGACGCAGCGGTACGCGGCCGACGGCTCCGGTGTCTACGCCTTCTCACGTACGGACGCCAGGACCGGCCAGGAGTACGTCGTCGCCCTCAACAACGCCGGCGAGACGAAGACGGCCACCTTCGCGACCGGCTCGGCGGCCATGAAGTTCCGTGGCATCTACGGGACTTCGGACGACGTCACCTCCGACACCGACAAGAAGATCACGGTCACCGTCCCGGCCGGCTCGGCGATCGTCCTCAAGGCGGCGGGCACGCTCGCCAAGCCCGCCACCGCTCCCACCCTCACCCTGAAGGCGCCTGACGCCGGCGCCACCGGCACCGTGGAACTCTCCGCGGACGTCGACGGCGGACAGCTCGACCGCGTCGTCTTCGCCGCCCAGGTCGGCGGCGGCAAGTGGCAGGTCCTGGGCTCCGCCGACCACGCCCCGTACAAGGTCACGCAGGTCATCGGCAAGGGCGTGCCGGCCGGAACCGCCCTGCGCTACAAGGCGGTTGTCGTCGACTCCGCCGGGCACACGGCGAGCGCCACCGCCGCGTCCACCACCGGCACCCCGCCCGTGGCGGAGACCCCCACCGCCTCCTCCCGCGACTACGCGATCGTCCACTACAAGCGCACCGACGGCGACTACGACAAGTGGGGTCTGTACGCCTGGGGCGACCTCGCCGACGGCGAGTCGACCACCTGGCCGGCCGGGCACCCCTTCGTCGGCCGTGACGCCTACGGCGCCTTCGCCTACGTCAAGCTGAAGCCGGGCGCCGCCGGCGTCGGGTTCCTGGTCGTCGACAAGGACGGCAACAAGGACGTCTCCGCCGACCGCACCATCGACGTCACCAGGACCGGTGAGGTCTGGATCGAGCAGGGCAAGGAGGCCGTGCAGACGACTCGGCCCGACTACCCGGCGCAGGACAGGTCCAAGGCGGTCATCCACTACCACCGCGCCGACGGGAACTACGACGGCTGGGGACTGCACGTGTGGACCGGCGCCGCGAGCCCCACGGACTGGTCGAGCCCGCTGAAGCCGGTGCGGACCGACGCCTATGGCGCGGTCTTCGAGGTGCCGCTCGGCGACGGTGCCTCCAGCCTCAGTTACATCATCCACAAGGGCGACGAGAAGGACCTCCCGGCCGACCAGTCGCTGGACCTCAAGTCCAACGGCTACGAGGTGTGGCTGTTGAACGGCCAGGAGAAGTACCTGCTGCCGCAGCCCGCCGGTTCCGCCGCCGCGCTCGACCTGAGCACCTCCAAGGCGGTCTGGATCGACCGGGACACGGTCGCCTGGAACGGCTCCGACGCCGCCGTCTCCACCCAGCTGCTGTACTCCCACGACGGCTCGATCGCCGTGAAGGACGGTGCGCTGACCAGCGACGACGAGCGCTGGCTGCGGCTTGCGAAGACCACGCTCACCGACGCCCAGAAGGCCAAGTTCCCGTATCTGAAGGCCTACACGGCCTGGTCCGTCGACCCGCGCGACCGCGACCGGGTGCGCGAGGCCCTCGACGGCCAGATCGTCGCCTCCCAGCGGGCCGCGAACGGCGCCGTGCTCGCGGCGACGGGTGTCCAGATCGCCGGCGTGCTCGACGACGTGTACGCGAGCGCGACCAAGGCCGAGCTGGGCCCCACGTTCCGCAAGGGGCGTCCCACGCTCGCCGTGTGGGCGCCGACCGCGCAGAGCGTGGCGCTGGAGCTCGACGGCTCGCTCAAGAAGATGAAGCGCGACGACGCCACCGGTGTCTGGTCCGTCACCGGCCCGGCCTCCTGGAAGAACAAGCCCTACCGGTACGTCGTGAAGGTGTGGGCGCCGAGCGTCCGCAAGGTCGTCACCAACAAGGTCACCGACCCGTACTCGGTCGCCCTCACCGCGGACTCCGGGCGCAGCCTCGTCGTCGACCTGGACGACAAGAGCCTTGCCCCCAGCGGTTGGTCGAACCTGGCCAAGCCCAAGGCCGTACCCCTGAAGGACGCCCAGATCCAGGAGCTGCACATCCGGGACTTCTCCGTCGCGGACAAGACCGTGCCGGCCAAGGACCAGGGCACCTACCTCGCCTTCACGGACCGGAACAGCGACGGCTCGAAGCAGCTGCGCCGGCTGGCGAAGTCGGGCACGTCGTACGTCCATCTGCTGCCCGCCTTCGACTTCGCGACCGTCCCGGAGAAGAAGGCGGACCAGGCGACGCCGGACTGCGATCTCGCCTCCTACGCGGCCGACTCCGACAAGCAGCAGGAGTGCGTCGCGAAGACCGCCGGGAAGGACGCCTACAACTGGGGCTACGACCCCTTCCACTACACGGTCCCCGAGGGCTCGTACGCGACCGACCCGGACGGGACCGGCCGTACCGTCGAGTTCCGCAAGATGGTGAAGGGGCTGAACCAGGACGGTCTGCGGGTCGTCATGGACGTCGTCTACAACCACACGGCGGCCGCCGGTGAGGCCGACACCAGCGTCCTCGACAAGGTGGTGCCCGGCTACTACCAGCGCCTCCTCGCGGACGGCTCGGTCGCCAACAGCACCTGCTGTGCGAACACGGCCACCGAGAACTCCATGATGGGCAAGCTGGTCGTCGACTCGGTCGTCACCTGGGCCAAGGAGTACAAGGTCGACGGCTTCCGCTTCGACCTCATGGGACACCAGCCGAAGGCCAACATCCTGGCCGTGCGGGGGGCGCTCGACGCGCTGACCCTCGCGAAGGACGGCGTCGACGGCAAGAAGATCATCATGTACGGCGAGGGCTGGAACTTCGGCGAGGTCGCCGACGACGCCCGCTTCGTGCAGGCCACGCAGAAGAACATGGCGGGGACGGGCATCGCGACCTTCTCGGACCGCGCCCGTGACGCCGTGCGCGGCGGCAGCCCCTTCGACTCCGACCCGGGCGTCCAGGGCTTCGCCTCCGGCCTGTACACCGACCCCAACTCCTCCACCGCGAACGGCACTTCGGCCGAGCAGAAGGCCCGGCTGCTGCACTACCAGGACCTGATCAAGGTCGGTCTGTCCGGAAACCTCGCCAAGTACCGCTTCACCGACACCGACGGCAAGGAGACCACCGGCGCCGAGGTCGACTACAACGGTCAGCCTGCCGGTTACGCGGACGCACCCGGTGACGCCGTCGCCTACGCCGACGCGCACGACAACGAGTCCCTCTTCGACGCCCTCACCTACAAGCTGCCCGCCTCGACGAGCGCCGCCGACCGGGCCCGCATGCAGGTCCTCGCGATGGCGACGGCCACCCTCTCGCAGGGACCGTCCCTCTCGCAGGCGGGCTCCGACCTGCTGCGTTCCAAGTCCCTGGACCGCAACTCGTTCGACAGCGGCGACTGGTTCAACGCCATCCACTGGAACTGCACGGACGGCAACGGCTTCGGGCGGGGGCTGCCGATGGCGGCCGACAACCAGTCCAAGTGGCCGTACGCGAAGCCGCTGCTGAGCTCGGTGCGGGTGGGCTGCCCGCAGATCGAGGGGGCCTCGGCCGCCTACCAGGACCTCTTGAGGATCCGTTCGACGGACGGCGTCTTCTCGCTCGGCACGGCCGCGCAGGTGCAGTCGAAGCTGTCCTTCCCGCTGTCCGGGAAGGACGAGACGCCCGGCGTGATCACCATGAAACTGGGTGACCTGGTCGTCGTCTTCAACGCGACGCCGAGCAGGCAGGAGCAGCGCGTCGACTCCCTGGCCGGTACCGGCTACCGACTGCACCCGGTGCAGGCGGCGGGCGCCGACCCTATCGTCAAGAGCTCTTCCTATGAGCGGGATTCGGGCACGTTCGCCGTTCCGGGGCGCAGTGTCGCGATATTCTCCCGGATCTCCTGAAAGGGGCATTACTTTGGTGGGACAGGCCGAATCCCGGTCTGTCCCACCGGCGTTGTCCCAGGGCTGGAAGATGGACCTCAACGGCAAGCTGACAGACACGACCGTCCTGGTCGTGGACGACGCTGCGGCCAGCCGGTACGCGATGGGCACGGTGCTGCGGCGGGCCGGACACCAGGTCGTACCGGTCGCCACCGGCCAGCAGGCGCTCGTCGAACTCGACGTGCGGCTGCGCAAGGGCACCCTGCCCGACGTGGCCCTCGTCGACATCGACCTGCCGGACATGAGCGGTTTTGAACTGTGCCGGCGGCTCAAGGAGCGGCCGCACATGGCGGGCCTGCCCGTCGTGCACTTCTCGGCCGCCGCCGCGGCCCCGGGCGCCCGCTGCCAGGGCCTGGACGCGGGCGCCGAGATCTATCTGACGGTGCCCGCCGAACCCGAGGAGATCGAGGCGGTGGTCCGGTCCGCGGTGCGCACCGCCCGGCTGCGCGCCGACGACCAGGCGCTGGTACGGCGGCTGACGCTGCTGTCCCAGGCGATCGTCACCATCCAGGCCGCGCGCTCCCTGCAGGAACTCGCCGACGCCGCCGCCGAGGGCACCGCGCGGCTCATCGGCGGTCCCGCCGCCGTCTTCGTCCTCGGCCCGGACGACGAGCTGTACAGCGGCCTCTCCCGGGACCGCACCTCCCTCGCCCTGCCCGACGCGGGTGCCCACCGCACCGTGGCCGGACTGCTGCGGCGGCTGACCCGCGGACAGGCCGGGGTGCAGATCACCACCGTGCCCGCGCCGCTGTGGCCCGCCGGGTTCTTCCGGCCCGGCATGCAGCACGACGCCCGGCTGGCACTGGTCCTCACCCAGGACGGCCAGGCCCCCGTGTGCCTGGCCACGCCCACCCGCGGGGTGCGCAGGGTGAACCCCGAGGAGGAGGCCCTGGTCGCCCAGCTGGCACAGGCCGCCGCGCTCGCCGCCGAGCCGCTGCTCATGTACCAGGTCGAGCGGCACGTCGCCCTCACCCTTCAGCACAGCTTCCTGCCCCAGCCGCACCGGCTGCCCGAGCTGCCCGGCATCGACGTCGAGGTCCGCTACGTACCCGCGTCCCGGGAGACCGAGATCGGCGGCGACTTCTACGCGGCCCTGCGCACCGACGAGGGTGTGCTCACCGCGGTCGGCGACGTCGTCGGCCATTCGCTGGAGGCGGCCACCGTCATGGTCGAGATCCGGCATGCGCTGCGCGCCTACTGCGTCGAGGAGAGCGACCCGGCCGTGCTCGCCGAGCGGCTCGACCGGATGCTGCAGCACTACCACCCCGAGGTCACGGCCACCGTCTGCCTGGTGCTGATCGACCCCGGGACGGGCCGCACCCGGATCGCCAACGCGGGGCACATCCCGCCGCTGGTCCTGAGCACCAACGGCGACGCCGAGTACGCCAAGGCCGACGGTCCGCTGCTCGGCCTGGCGCTGCCGCACCCGCCGCCCACCGAGCTGGTCCTGGAGCCCGGCGACCGGCTCCTCATGGTCACCGACGGCCTGATCGAGACGCGGGGCACGGACCTGAGCCTCTCGATGGAGCAGCTCCGCTCGGCGGCCGTCGGCGCGCTGCCCGGTCTGCACGCGCTGTGCGACACCCTCCTGGCCTGCTTCGGGCACGATCGCGAGGACGACATCGCGATGCTGGCGCTCCAGCTGAGGAATTAGGCTGCCCCTGTCGCTGCCGTTCCGGATCAGGAGTGCCCATGCCGCAGATCACCGTCGACCACTCGAAGTCGATCGTCTTCGACCGGGAGGGCTTCGCCCACGACCTGCACACCGCGCTCGTCGAGATAGCGGCCGCCAAGCCGGAGGCCTGCAAGACGCAGTTCCGCGCGTCCGAGGTCACCGCGTTCGGCTACGAGGACCCCTCGGACCAGGGGCACGCCGTGGTGCACGTCATGATCGGACTGCTCGCGGGCCGCACCGAGGAGACGAAGGCGAAGCTGACGGAGACCGTCCTCGAGCTGCTGAAGAAGCACGTGGAGGACGACGGCCACGCGGTGCTGCACGCTTCCGCCGAGGTGCGGGACCTTGATGCGTCGTACCGGAAGTTCGAGCGTTAGACAGTCCTACGACGCCAGTGAGAGCAACCGGGCCACCAGGTCCGCGAACGGGCCGTCCGGCGGTTCGTCCTTGACCATCCGGCGTAGCAGTGCGCCCATTTCCTCGTCGTAGGCGGCGCTCACCGCCGCCAGCGCCGCGAAGTCGTGTACGAGTTGGGACTCGAGCTCGGCTCGTGGGATGCGGCGGCCGTCCAGCCAGATCAGGGCGGTCGACTCGGCCAGGGAGATCCAGGAGCGTACGACCAGTTCGAGGCGGGCCGGCGGGTCCTGGACGTCCAGGTGCGACAGGATCTGTTCGTACGCGGCCTGGCGTACGGAGTCGATGAGCGCGTTGGTGGCTGACGAGCCCACTGCCGGGCCGCCGCGCATCAGGGCCGAGAAACCGGGCCCGTGGTGGTCGACGAAGTCGAAGAAGCGGCGCATCGCCCGTAGCAGCCGCGCGCCCAGCGGGCCCTCCTGCGGCTCCTTGAACCGGCCCGCCAGATCCTCCGCCGCACGCCTCAACGCGGCCTCGTACAGGCTGAGTTTGCCCGGGAAGTAGTGGTACACCAGTGGGCGTGAGATGCCCGCGGCGGCGGCTATCTCGTCGATGGAGACGTCGTCGGGAGAGCGTTGGCTGAACAGTTCGAGGGCGACGCCGATCAACTGCTGCCGCCGCTCCTCGACTCCCATTCTGCGGCGAACCCCGGTAGTCATGCGAACACCTTACCGATCGGATCCGGCCCGGAACGGTCCGGTCCGGCCAGCGGCGTTCACATATCCAGCACGAGACGCTCACTTCGTGCCCGCGAAACGCAGATCAGCATCGAGTCCGCGCGCTGGGCGTCCGTCAGCAGTTCGTCCCGGTGCTCCACCTCGCCCTCCAGGACCCGCTGCTCGCAGGTGCCGCAGAAGCCCTGTTCACAGGAGTAGGCGGTGTTCGGCAGCTCGGCGCGTACGGCGGCGAGCACGGTCGAGTCGGCCGGCACGGTCAACGTCCGCCCGCTGCGCCGGAGTTCGACCTCGAAGGCGCCGTTGCCGCCGCCCGTCGTACGGGGTGTGAACCGCTCCAGGCGGACCTGCGGGAACCGCTCCTCCATCGCGGCGATGAGCCCCTCCGGGCCGCAGCAGTACACGGCGGCGTCCCCGGCCGCACCCGCCAACAGGCCGTCCAGATCGGGCAGTCCGTCCTCGTCCTCGGCGACGACGGTCACCCGGTCGCCGCCCAGCTTGTCGAGCTCCTCCAGGAACGGCATCGACGCCCGCGTCCGCCCGCCGTACACGAGCCGCCACCGCGCGTCTCGCCCGAGCGCCCGCAGCATCGGCAGGACGGGAGTGATCCCGATGCCGCCGACGACGAAGACGTACGAAGGGGCCTCGACGAGCGGGAAGCGGTTCCGCGGCCCGCGCACCTCCAGCTCCATCCCCTCCGTGACCTGCTGGTGCACCTCACGCGAGCCGCCTCGCCCGTCCTCGATCAGCCGGGTGGCGACGGTGTACGACGAGGTGTCCTCCGGGTCGCCGCACAGCGAGTACTGCCGCACAAGACCCGACGGCAGCACGAGGTCGAGATGCGCCCCGGGCTCCCAGCGCGGCAGGTCCCTTCCCTCCAGGCGCAGTTGTACGACGCCGTCGGCGACCGTCTCGCGCGAGGCGACCAGCAGCCTCAGCGCCCTGGACCGCGGCCGCCCGGAGGTCGGGTTCTCCAGGGCGGGCATCGGCCACAGCGGCGAGGCCTGGATGCGGCGCCGCATCGCCCGCCTGGCCAGCATCGCGGCACCCCCGACGAGCACGGCCGTGCGCAGCTTCGGCATCACAGGGCTCCCTTCTCCGCCGCGAGGGCCGCGACCGCCGCGGGGGAGGAGGCCAGATAGGCGAGGGCCTGCTCGGTGGAGCCCTCCTGGGAGGGGTGGTAGGCCCGGCTGAGATACCGCGGGATGGACCTGAGCATGTCGCCGGTCGCGGGCAGGGTGCCCCGTCTGCCGCGCACGTGGAACTCCTTGAAGCTCGCGTGGCCGTCGATCAGCGTCGGGTCGTTCTCCATGAAGAAGCGCGCCCCGCGCTGCCACAGGAAGACCAGTGCCGCGAACGCGGTGGCCCAGGTGCGCACGCGCCGCCGGTAGCCGCCGTCGACATGCAGGAACAGGTCGAAGGCGACGGACCGGTGCTCGACCTCCTCCGCGCCGTGCCAGCGCAGCAGGTCCAGCATGGTCGGGTCGGCGCCGAGCCGGTCCAGCTCCTCGGCGTTGAGGACCCAGTTGCCGAGGAACGCCGTGTAGTGCTCGATCGCCGCGATGATCGCGACCCGCTCCATCAGCCACCACTTGCGCGCCCTGCCCGGTGGCAGCGTCCGGTCGCCGAGCAGCTTCTCGAAGAACCAGTCGACCTGCGCGGTGTACGGCGTCGGATCGAGCCCGAGCTCCTTCAGATGCGGCAGGACCTCGTCGTGGGCCTGCGAGTGCATCGCCTCCTGCCCGATGAACCCGATGACGTCCGCGCGCAGCCGCTCGTCCCGGATGTAGGGCAGCACCTGCTTGTAGACGTGCACGAACCACCGCTCACCGGCGGGCAGCAGCAGATGCAGCACGTTGATGGTGTGCGTGGTGAACGGATCCCCGGGCACCCAGTGCAGCGGGGTCTCCTCCCACGAGAAGGACACCTTCCGCGCCCTGAGGGTGACTTGTTCCGAGGCCTGCTTGTTGGACATGGCGTCAATGTACTGACGGGTAAGTCCTAGTGGAACCCTCCGGCAGGGACTTGTTGACGCCAGTGTCAGCAAGGGTCGGAGGGCGGATCGGAGGGCAGAGAACTCGCTAGTGCAGTCCGCTGATCTGCCGGCCGTCCTCCAGAGTGCCCTCCAGCTCGGCCCGCGCCCCCTGCTCGGCCCGTACGGCCAGCAGGCCGCCCGGGCCAGAGGCGCGGACCCCTCCCGTCGTACGGATCGACGACGTCCCCTGGCTGCCGGCCGCGAGGAGGTACCAGTTCTTCGCCTCCGACTTCCACAGCACCCCGGCGAGCACATGCGGGTCCTTCGCCCCGCACGCCGGCACGTTCTCCGCCTTCGCGGCGACCGCCCCGTACGCCCCGCCCGGCGTGTGGAACTGCGCCAGTACGCGCGTCCCGCCGCCCCGCCAGGTGTCGGCCCGGGTGCACACCCAGTCCGCCACACCGCTCGCGTCGGGCAGCGGCTGCCGGCCGTACTCCCAGGCGTTGACCGTCCGCACGCCCGCCGAGCGCATCGAGGACAGCGAGCAGGCGTACGGCGCCCAGGTGTGCAGGGCCGGGGCGCCGGTGACCTCATGGGTGGCGCCGGGCCGCCCGGCGGTGAGATGGGCGGGGACGAGCTCGCCGAGATCGGTGCTCAGGCGGGTGCCGGTGGCGTCGGTGAGCTGGAGCACCTTCCACGACGTGCAGGTGCCGCTCGCGGCGGCGGAGCTGGCCAGCGGTGCCGTGACACCGCCGGTCAGGGCGAGGGGCGTCATGCCGCTGCCCGGCTTGAGCAGGTCCCGCTCGGCGGCCTGCTTCACCCAGGGGGCCGTCAGATAGCGGACATTGCCGTCCGCCCGGTCCAGGACCAGCGCGTTCGCCTCGGAGCGGTCGGCGCCGTCGACCCGTGCGAAGTCCAGGGCGGCGCCCTTCGTGCCGCTCTTCGGCTCGGCGTACCGGGCGATGCGCAGACCGTCGTAGAGCATCACCACCCGTGCGCTGTCGACGGTCCCCGCGTACAGGAGCTGGGGCGGGCCGGAGGGGCCGCCGGACGGGGTGCCGGGGGTCGCGGAGACCTGGACGCTCTCGCCGGGGCGGGCCCAGACGGCGAGGGCGCGGCGCAGCAGGGCCTTGTCGCCGGTGAGATCGCCGCGGGCCGGCCACACGGAGTAGTCGGTGCGCGCGGAGGTCGTCCAGGCGGTGGGGGAGACCCGAAGCAGCCTGGCGGGGTCCAGGGCGGCTTCGGCCGCCGGGTTCTGCGCGTACACCGGGGCCGCGGCCCCGTCGGGGGCCCAGCCGTCCCCGGGCAGACCGAGCAGGACCCCGCACACGGCGACGGCCGCCGCCGCGGCGAGCGCGGCCCTGGTGTGCTGTCTGCGGCGCATCAGATCGGTGGGCCGGGCGTGCAGTGAGCAGGGGTCGAACTCGGGGGAGTCGAGCAGCGCGTACTGCTCCGGGACCTCGGCGGCCTCCCGCAGCGCGTCCTTCGGGTCCTCGCAGCCGGCGGCGGTCAGCACCTCGGCCACGTCACCTTCGGGGAGGTTCTCCAGGCCGCGCAGGACGTAGGCGGCGCGGGCGGGCCCGGACAGGGCGGACAGCCGCTGGTCCAGGGCGAGTTCGTCGGCACCGCCCGAGCGCGGGAAGAGACGCAGGCCCCACACCTGGGGGAGCAGCGGCGGCAGCTGGGAGCGCTTGGGCAGCGCCGTGCGCTTCAGCGGCAGGCCCGCCTCCAGTGCCGTGCGCAGCACCTGGAGTCGGACGAAGGCGTACCCGGGATCCCCGTTGCGCCCGGTCGAGCGGGCCGGGATCGCGGGTGCCTGCGCCCGGCCCCGGGGCAGGGCGCGCTGGGTGAGGGCGTGTGCGGTCACCACGCGCCGGTTGCGGCCGAGGCTGGGCGGCAGCACCAGATAGGCGAGCCGGACCAGCCTCGGGTAGTGCTCGACGAGCGCGGCCTCGGCCTGTTCGACGTCGACGGCCAGGTCGGAAGGGGACGGTGCGGGGCGCGGGGCGACATCCTGTGACTGCACGTTCAGCAAAACGAGCGAATCGTGGGATAGTCACCGCCGCCCGGGTGACTCAGTCCTCGGGCTCGACGAGCGCCCGCGCGTAGTTCGCCATCGACCGCTGGTAGCGGGGGAGATGGGGCGCCAGGGCGCCCAGCACCAGGGAGAGTCCCTCGCGGTCCCGGTCGAGACTGGACAGGCACAGCGCCAGACACGCCCGTACCGCGTCGTCCAACTCGTCGGAGGGTGCGTCCAGTTCGGGTGTCAGCAGCTTGACGCCCTCCTCGGGCTGCCCGGTGTTCCTGAGCGAACTGGACAACTGGATCTTGGCTCTGCGGCCCTTGTACGGGCTGACCTCGCTCAACCCGCGCGCCAGCGCCTCCCGGTACAGCGGTACGGCCTTGTCCGAGTGCCCGGTGGAGTCCCAGGCACAGGCCTGCTCGAAGAGGCCGAGCGGGCTGCCGCCCGGTACTTCGGCGGCGAGGGCGTCGATGACGGCCCGGAAGTCGGACGCCCGCTCCTCCGGATAGTCGTCGAAGGTGGCCCAGGCGGCGGTCACGCGATCTTCCCAGTCTTGGTTCACCGGAACACCTTCGCACACGCGTGCACGGCGGACAGCCGTACTTTTGAGCGCACCGGCGTTCACAGCCGTATCGAAGGGGACGGGCCCAAGGGCCAGCAGAGCAATCCGGAGGAACAGATGAGGTTGACCCGACCGATGCTCGCCGTGGCCTCAGCCGCGGCCGTCCTGGCGCTGGCGGGCTGTGGAACCGGAAACAGTGACGCGGCCGCCAAGGTGCCGACCGCGGCCACCGGCAGTCTGGAGAGCCTGGCCGCCAAGGTGAAGTGCAAGCCGGACATGCAGATCGACTCCGACGAGGTCCGCCAGGCCATCTGCAAGACCTCCGACGGCAAGTACGTCTTCGCCACCTTCGCCACCGACCGCGGCCAGCGCGAGTGGATCAACGACGCGAAGGACTACGGCGGTTTCTACCTCGTCGGCCGCAAGTGGGTCGCCGTCGGCGAGGACAAGGTGGTCAAGGCGCTGCGGCACACGCTCGGCGGCGAAGAGGAGATCGGCACCAACCACAGCGCGCACACCGGCCACCACGGCTGAGCTTCGCGGGACATACGAAAAGCGGGCGGTGGGAGATTCCCACCGCCCGCTTTCCTAGGGCCTCGTCACTGGCAACGCTGCCCGCTGTTGATGCAGTTGGCGATCTTGTTCGCCAGGTTGTTCTTGAAGACCGCGATGAAGTCGTCGTGGTCCGTGGCCGCCTTGTGCAGCTGCTCGGGGAAGCCGTCCACCGCGTAGGCGTTCTTCACCTGGCCGTTCTGCAGGACCGGCGGGTTGATCTTGTACACCAGACGCATCGTCAGCTGCGGGATCGCCTTGAAGCCGTTCTGGCAGTTGCCGTTGGCGTCGGCGAAGGCGACGTGCGTGCGGTGGTTGGCGCTGTCGATGTTCTTGCCGTCCCAGCAGGACTGGAAGGCGAAGGTGCGCACCACGTTGCTGCCCTGCGGGCAGATCGGGTACTGCGTCGTCAGCTGGACCTTGTTCTCGAAGCCGGTGCAGCTCCAGTGCGCGTTGGCGTTCGCCAGACCGTTGGTCGTGGTCTTGGCGTCACCGGTGATGATGCGCAGGAACTGGGGCATCGCCGTGACCTTGCTGGTCGGGCTGCCGACGTACTTGATCTGCGCCTGGACCGGCGTCAGGATCTTGCCGACGTTGCCCTCCTTGCCGCCGCCGTCCTTGTTCTGGTCGAAGTCCTGCGAGCCGTCCTGGATGCGGACCACCGGCCAGTAGTAGGCCGACAGGTCGCTCTGGTTCTGGCAGCTGGTCTGGTCCGCGATCAGCGTGTTGTTGTTCGCGAACGCGTCGACCTTCTGGTTGCCGACGTAGTCGTGCAGGTGGTGCGCGCCGTTGGTCACGCCGGGAGCCACGATCACGTTGTCCGTGTTGTGGTTCTTGTTGGCGTTCACACCGCACTTGGTGATGAAGACGCCCTTCGAGGCGTTGCCGTTGGCCTGCGGCTTCCTGGCGACGTTCGGCTGGACCTTGGTGATGTCCACGAAGTCGGCCGCGACCGGGCCGTTGCCGGCCTGACCGCCGATGTTCTGAGCGGCCCCGGCCTGCCCGTTGCCCTGCTGCTGGCCGCCGTTCTGCTGCTGGCCGCCATTTTGCTGCTGGCCACCGTTCTGCTGCTGCTGGCCGCCGTTCTGCTGGCCACCGGCGGTGGTCTGGTTGGCGGTCTGCGTCGTGCAGGCGGCGAGCGCCTGCAGCCCGGCCGCGTCGACCTGGCCGCCCACCCGCTGGATGTCGATGCGGATGCGGTTGAGCGTCGCGGCGCGCTTCTCCTTGAGCGGGCCGACGATCGCGTTCTGCACGAAGTTCGCGTCGCCCGCCTGCGCCTGCCGGGTGGAGGCGAGCCGGGCGTAGGCCTCGGTGATCTGCTTGTCGAGGTTCGCCAGCTCCGTGGCCACGCCCTGCTGGGCCTGGGCCGGAATGTTCGTCAGCTTCTGCTGGACGTCGGGGCAGGCGATCGTGGCGACCTGACCGGCGGCGGCCTTGGTCTGGTTCTGCCCGGAGTTGTTCGACTCGTGCGCCGAGGCGTAGAAGTTCGCCCAGATCAGCCCGCCCCCACCGAGCGCTAGGGCCGCCGATGCGGCTATGGCCTTGGTGGCCAGCGGCGTACGGCGTTTGCGTGTGTTGCGTCCCATGGAACTCCTCTGACTTCCTTGCGGGCTTGGCGGGGCATCGAGGCGCCCGACAGGAGTGAAGCGGCGCCCTCACATACGGGCGTGGTCCCAGGGGTGTTCAGCAGCCTCACAAACAAATCAGAGGTTTACCGGGCCTTTGCGACCCAACCGCCGCCTGAGCAGCGGAAGTTACGGAAAATCAGCAACCGCTTACTGGTCCCGGTCCAGATAGGCGAGAACCGCGAGGACGCGACGGTTGTCGTCGTCCGAGACCTCCAGGTCCAGTTTGGTGAAGATGTTGGAGGTGTGCTTGGCAATGGCCCGTTCTGTGACCACCAGCTGCCCGGCGATCGCCGCGTTGGAGCGGCCCTGCGCCATCAGCTCCAGCACCTCCCGCTCCCGGGGCGTCAGCCGCCCGAGCGGCCGGTCGTCGGCGGCCCGCCGCGAGAGCAGCTGCTGGATCACCTGCGGGTCCATGGCCGTACCGCCGGCCGCGACCCGCCGTACGGCGTCCACGAACTGCTCCGCGTCGAACACCCGGTCCTTCAGCAGGTATCCGACGCCGCCGCTGCCGTCGGCGAGCAGCTCGCGCGCGTACAGCTGCTCCACGTGCTGCGAGAGCACCAGCACCGGAAGCCCGGGTCTGTCCCGTCGGGCCCGCAGCGCGCACTGCAGCCCCTCGTCGGTGTGCGTGGGTGGCAGGCGTACGTCGACCACGGCGACGTCCGGCTCCAGCTCGGCCAGCGCCCGGGCGAGCTCGGGGCCGGACTCGACGGCCGCGGCGATCTCGAAGTCGTAGGCCTCCAGCAGACGTACCAGACCGTCGCGCAGGAGGAAGAGGTCTTCGGCTAGGACAACGCGCAAGGGATCTCCATGGTGACCATGGTGGGACCGCCCGCGGGAGAGCTGACGGCCAGGACGCCGTCGAATGTACCCAGGCGCCGCTCGACCCCGGCCAGGCCCGAACCGGCCCCGATCACCGCGCCGCCCTTGCCGTTGTCGGTGACGCTGATCCGCAGCCTGTCCTCGCCGTGATGCAGGTCGATCCAGATGCGGTCCGCGCCGGAGTGCTTGACCGCGTTGGTGAGCACCTCGCTGACCGCGAAGTACGCGGCCGACTCGACCGGCGCGTCCGCGCGCCCGTCCAGCTCGACGTTCACCTCGGTGGGCAGCGGCAGCCGCAGCGCCAACGCCCTGACGGCGTCACCGAGTCCGCGTTCCGCCAGCACCGGCGGGTGGATGCCGCGCACCAGGTCGCGCAGTTCGGCGAGCGCGTCCACGGAGGACTGCCGGGCCTGGGCGAGGAGCTGCCTGGCCTTCGCCGGGTCCTTGTCGAGGAGCATCTCGATGGTGCCGAGATCCATGCCCATGGCCACCAGCCGCGCCTGCGCCCCGTCGTGCAGGTCCCGCTCGATACGGCGCAGTTCGGCGGCGGAGGTGTCGACCGCGTCCTTCCGGGTCTCGGTCAGCACCTGTACCCGCTCGGCCAGTTCGGCCTGACTCGCGCCGAGCACGGACCGGGTGAGCCGGAAGTGGGCGGTCAGCAGGGAGGGGGCGTAGCGGTAGGCGAGGGGGAGGAGCACGAGGGCCAGGGCGCCGGCGCCGAACGCGGATGCCTGGTCGGTGACGTGCACGAAGCCGTACCAGTAGCCGCCGGCCTCGGAGAGCGGCCGCCACAGGCCGGCCGCCACCGCGAGACCCTCCAGCGGGTAGAAGACGAGCAGCGCAGGCAGCAGAGCGGTGACGAACCCCGCCGTCATGTCCACCTGCAGCCAGCGCACGTCCCGCCAGACAGCCGGGTCGCGCAGCATGGCGTATGTGCGCGCCCAGGGGTTGGCCCGCTCGGGGACCGGCCGGTACGCCGACGGTATCCGCACCCCGCACCACTGGGCCGCGAGCTCCCGCCGCTTGTCCGCGAGGGTCCGTACGGCGTTGAGGACCGGCGGGGTGGTGACGACACCGACGCCGATCGGTATGAGCGCGACGGAGACGAGCGTCAGGACGAACAACAGCACCGACAAGGGCAGCACGGCCACGGCCAGTGCGAGTCCCCGTACGGCAGCCAGTAGTACCTCTCGGGCCCGCGCCCGGGCACGGTGCGTGTCGGTGTTCATGGCAGAAGTCTGGCCGAGCGGGGACGGGGGGTCACGGGGCCGGGCCCCCCGGGTGGGGGGTGGTGCCAGGTACACCCCCGGGACGGCAACTTCCCTGTTTTCAGGGGCGCGGGGCTGAGTCGATGTGCGGCTCCGCCGCGTGGGCGCGACAAGCCCCCACCGGCCCGCAGGCGTCTCACTGCCTCCCCAACACCTTCGCCTCCAACTCCGGATCAAGCCCCACCGGCGGCCGCCCCGGCCGTACGGGCGCGGTGCCGCCGATTTCCTGGAGCCAGCGCCAGGTATCGGCGACGGTCTCCTCGACGGGGCGGCAGACCAGCCCCGTCGCGAGCGCACGGGAGACGTCCATGCTGTGCATGGAGTCGTGCATGTCGGTGTGCGGCGGCACCCACACCGGCAGCTGAGTCCACGGCGCGATACCCGCATCGAGGATCACCTCGGGGTCGGTCCACCGCAGCTGTGCGCCCGAGCCGGTGACGGCGACGCACGCGTCCAGCAGGCTGCCCATGGTGGCATGCCCCTGCTCGCTGACCATGTTGTACGGCCCGCTCAACTCCCGCTCGACCGAGCCGAGGATCCACTCCGCCATGTCCCGCACGTCGACGTACTGGAGCGGCAGTTCCCGCGGCCCCGGGGCGAGGACCGGCCCGCCCCGTGCGATCCGCCCCAACCACCACGGCAGCCGGCCTATGTTCTCGTACGGGCCGAGGATCAACCCGGCCCGTACGAGCACGGAGCGCTCCGCGCCGAACGCCTCGACGACGGCGATCTCCGCACCCCGCTTGTCCCGTGCGTAGTCCGTCTGATCCGCGTCGGGCTCGGCCCCCTCGACCAGCGGGACACTCTCGTCGTGCCCGGCCGGCGCGGGCCATGCGTACACCGAGCAGGTGGACACATACACATACCGCCCGACGCGACCCCGCAGCAGCCGCGCAGCGCTGTGTACCGCCCGGGGCGCCGCCGACCAGGTGTCGACGACGGCGTCCCACTCGCCCTCCGCGAGGGCGGCCGGCCCGTCGGGCTTGGTGCGGTCGCCTTGCAGCGCCCGCACCCCGGAGGGAAGTTCGTGCCGCCCCCGGTTGAAGACGGTCACCTCCCAGCCGCGCCCCAGGGCCGCCTCCACGACGGCCCGTCCCGCGAACTCCGTACCACCCAGCACCAGAAGTCTCATACAGGTGAGCCTGCCCGGTCGGCCCGCGGGACGGAACGGCAATCTGCCGTCAGCAGAGGAGAAACGGTCGCCGGCCGGTCAACGGCCGGTCGGCGGCGTGTACTTGTAACCGACCCGCCGCACGGTCTGGATCGTCCCGCGGTGCTCGGCGCCCAGCTTGCGGCGCAGACGGGCGATGTGGACGTCGACGGTGCGGCCGTCGCCCACATGGCCGTACCCCCAGACCGTGGTGACCAGCTGGTCGCGGGTGTGCACCCGGTGCGGATGCGCGACGAGATGCGCGAGCAGCTCGAACTCCAGGTAGGTGAGGTCGAGTTCGCGCCCGTCCACCTCGGCGGTGCGCTGTACAGAGTCGATCCGCACGAGCGGGTTGCCGCTGCCCCGCTCCTCACCGGTGGGGTCGGGCACCGCCACCGGAAGGAACGGCGGCTGCTGGTCGGCCGGGACGAGCACCAGGTAGCCGATCATCGGCGGCTGCCCCGGCAGGGTGGGCAGGGTGTGCTGCGGAGCGGGCAGCCAGGTGGCGCCCGGCGGCAGGAAGTCCGTCACATCCACGACCTCGTCCCGGTCGACGGCCCGCAGCCGGTGCCGGGCGCCGTTCTGGGCGGGGGAGGTGAGGGTGGCGGTGGAGAGAGAACGAGTGGTCGCCATGAGAGGTCAGCTCTTTCGCGCGAGGAGTCCGTCTGGAGGACGGCGGCCGCGATTCGTGGTCGGGCTCGCCGGGACGTACGTCGTGTCGCGCTGGCCGAAGGCCGGGGTGTACGGCTTTAGAGGGCCTGCGCGTTCATCGCGCGGCAACACACCCGGTCGAAGTCGTGGTGCTGACGGGAAGGCCAGAACGGCTCGAGGTCATGGCGACCCGTCGCGGTGTGGTTCTGGAAGCTGGCCATGACGACATTGAAGCAGACCCCGCCCTCCACGAGGAGCCTCCTCTCACAGCTTGGACACTTCCTTGCCATGAAATTGGCATCGAGTGCAACGCCCTGAGGGCACACCCGCCGATACAGGGAAGGGGCGCCCACCGCGAACGGTGGACGCCCCGATACAGGGAAGGGGCGCCCACCGCGAACGGTGGACGCCCCTTTCCGGGAAACCGGGGATCAGACCTGGCCGGCCTTCTCCAGCGCGGAGCAGCAGGTGTCGACGAGCAGGCGCGTCACGACGTACGGGTCGACGTTGGCGTTGGGACGGCGGTCCTCGATGTAGCCCTTGCCGTCCTTCTCGACCTGCCACGGGATACGGACCGAGGCGCCGCGGTTGGAGACGCCGTAGGAGTACTCGTTCCACGGGGCGGTCTCGTGCAGACCGGTGAGGCGGTCGTCGATGCCGGCGCCGTAGTTCTTGACGTGGTCGAGGGGCTTGGAGCCCTCGCCCAGCGACTCGGCGGCGGTGATGATCGCGTCGTAGCTCTCGCGCATCGCCTTGGTGGAGAAGTTGGTGTGCGCGCCGGCGCCGTTCCAGTCGCCCTTCACCGGCTTCGGGTCCAGCGTCGCGGCGACGCCGAAGTCCTCGGCGGTGCGGTAGAGCAGCCAGCGGGCCACCCACAGGTGGTCGGAGACCTCCAGCGGGGAGACCGGGCCGACCTGGAACTCCCACTGGCCGGGCATGACCTCGGCGTTGATGCCGGAGATGGCGAGGCCGGCCGCGAGGCAGTTCTCCAGGTGGGCCTCGACGATGTCACGGCCGAAGATCTCGTCGGCGCCGACACCGCAGTAGTAGCCGCCCTGCGGGGCCGGGAAGCCGCCCTTGGGGAAGCCCAGCGGGTAGCCGTCCTGGAAGAAGGTGTACTCCTGCTCGATGCCGAAGATCGGCTCCTGCGCGGCGAACTTCTCGGCGACCTCGCTCAGCGCGGCACGGGTGTTGGACTCGTGCGGCGTGAAGTCGATGTTGAGGACCTCGCACAGGACGAGGACGTCGTCGCCGCCGCGGATCGGGTCCGGGCAGGTGAAGACCGGCTTGAGGACACGGTCCGAGGAGTGGCCCTCGGCCTGGTTCGTGGAGGACCCGTCGAAACCCCAGATCGGCAGCGCGTCCAGACCGGCGGGCTCGCCCGCCATGATCTTCGTCTTGGAACGGAGCTTGGCGGTCGGCTGGGTGCCGTCGATCCAGATGTACTCAGCCTTGAAGGTCACGGGCCACTTCCTTCGGGGATGTGTCTACGCACTTGCGGGTGCTGCGGCGCTGCGGCACTGAGGCGCCGCGGTGGATGCCCGCGAGCCTGTCAACAGGCGATTTCCCGACCATTGCTCGAGTGTGAACCCCGTGTTACCTGGCGGTGGTGTGGCGCGATTCACGGTGTGAGGGCCGGTGGGGCGCAGCGAGTCGACAGGTCGACGCGGTCGGCGGGCGCGGCCGGCCTGTCGTACGGCGGCTCGTATGCGATGGGGTTGCGCGGGGGCCGGAGGGTCAGCCATGCGCCGCGGCCGCGTCCCGCACTCCCGCCAGGAACCCCTTGACCGCGGCCAGCTCCCGCTCGTCGTACCCCCGCAGCAGCTCCACCGTCCGCTCGATCAGCGGCCCGAAGGACGACCACCCGAGCTCCACCGCCCGCTCGGTCACCTCGATCACCACCTTGCGCCGGTCCCGCGGGTCACGGAGTCGCCGCACATGTCCGGCCCGCTCCAGCCGGTCGACCAGCGCGGTGGTCCCCGCCGAGTTCAGCCCGAGCGCGGTGCCGAGCCGCCCCGCCGTCATCTCCTCACCCGCTCGGGAGGCGTCCATGAGGGCGATCAGGGCGCGTACGTCCGTGGGGTGCATGCCGTTGCGGGACGCGAACCGGGCGCTGTGCAGGGCCAGTTCGACGGTCGCGGCACGCAGCAGGTGGACGACCTCCATCCCGGGACCCTCGGGGTTCGGCACGGGCTGCCTCCGACTATTATCTCGTTCGTCGAGTATCTCGCTCAACGAGATAATAAGGGGGTTCCGGTGTCTGCTCGCAGCGCCTACGACATGGACGGCTTCCTCGCCGCCTACGACAAGGTCATGGCCAAGTGGCCGGCCGAGCGCGAGGCGGTGACCGTCCCCACGCCCTTCGGGACGACCTACGTCAACATGTGCGGCCCTCTCCACGCGCCCCCGGTCGTCCTGCTCCCCGGCGGCGGGGGAGCCACCTCCGCAAGCTGGTACGCCCAGGCGGCCGATCTGGCCCGTACCCACCGCGTGTTCGCCGTCGACCTCCCCGGCTGCGCGGGCCGCGGTACCGAGGCCGGCGACCGTCACCCCCGTACGGTCGCCGACCTGGTGGCCTGGCTGGACGCGGTCCTGGACGACCTCGGCCTGGAGCAGACGGACCTGGGCGGGCACTCGTACGGCGGCTGGATCGCCCTGCACCACGCGCTGCACGCACGCGCACGCATACGCCGCCTCTTCCTCCTGGACCCCACCCAGTGCTTCGCCGGATACCGGCTCGCGTATCTCCTGCACGCCCTGCCGCTGGTGCTGCGTCCCTCACCCGGACGGGCCCGTGCCTTGCTGGAATGGGAGACCGGGGGAGGGACCGGAGAAGTGCCCCTCGACCCCGACTGGCTCCGCCTCCAGGAGGCGGCCGCCGGCTTCCCCTCCGTCTCGAAGCCGGTGACCGGTCCGCGCCCGGCGCCGGACGCGCTGCGCGGGCTGGACATGCCGGTCCTGCTGCTCCTGGCCGGGAACAGCAGGACCTGTGACACGTACAAGGTGGCGGCGAAGGCGGATGCACTGCTGCCGCGCGCGGACGTGGACGTGGTCCCCACCGTGTCCCATCACGCGCTGCCGCAGTCCGCACCCGCCGAACTCGGCCGCCGCCTCACGGAGTTCCTGAGTTCTTGAGCCTCACCCCACCTTCTCGATCAGTGCGTGGCGGATCAGGAACTTGCCGGGCTCCCGGACCTGTTCGAAGGCCGCGTTGTTGAGCAGGGCACAACTGCCGGAGACGGACGTGACCTTCACCGTCGTGGACTTGTTGTTGTCCAGGTTGGTGACCTTCAGCGTCGTCCCCGCCGGGAACTGGTTGCTGGAGGCGGCAGGTGCGCCGCCCTCGCCGGAGAGGGTGACGGTGGAGCCGTTGCACACCTGCTGACCCGAGGCGGCAGCGCCGCCACCCGCGTTCCCGTTCGCGTTTCCCGCGGGAGCCGAGGCCGCCTGCGAGGGCTGTGCGGACTGCTGCGCACCCCCGGCCTGCTGTCCGGCGTTCTGCGCCGGCTGCGTCGCCTGGGAGCCCTGAGCCGACTCCCCAACGGTGCAACCGGACGCCTTCTGCTGGACCTTGATCTGGGCGATGACCGCCTCGCGGTTGGCGATCCGGGCCGCTGACTGGGCGTCGGGGTTGGCCTTCTGCCCGTCGATGAACTTCTGGTTGTTGCCGAGCGCGGTGGCGAGCCCCTGGCAGACGTTCGAGTCCGCTGCCGACAGGGTCTTGGCCTGGGGGCTCTGTGCGGCGTTCGAGGTGCTCGCCATGACGAAGGCACCGCCTCCCGCCACCGCCGCCGCGCTCACCAGCAGCGCGATCTTCTTCTTCGTACCGAGACTTCTCCTACGCGACATGCGCGCCTCCTGCGAGGTAGGGGAGCGTACGCCGCTATGTACGAGATACCGAACGAAGTTACTCAGTGGTTACAGGAGTCACTGAAGTAACGTACGTCACAGGGAAGATGAAGCCGGCTCACAGGGCCCGCTCCGCCCCCGCTGTCGGCCCTATCGGGCCAGGGCGTCCCGTACGGCCTCCTCGGTGCGGCCGACCACCGCGGTGCCGTCGTCGGCGGTGATGATCGGGCGCTGGATCAGCTTGGGGTGCTCGGCGAGCGCCTTGATCCACCGTGCGCGCGAGGAGTCGTCCCGCGGCCACTCCTTCAGTCCGAGCTCCTTGGCCTCGGCCTCCTGGGTGCGGGTGATGTCCCAGGGTTCGAGACCGAGACGGTCGAGTACGTCCCTGATCTCGTCCTCGCTCGGTACGTCCTCCAGGTAGCGGCGGACGGTGTAGTCGGCGCCCTCGGCGTCGAGCAGGCCGATGGCGCTGCGGCACTTGGAACATGCCGGGTTGATCCAGATCTCCATGGGGTCAAAGGTACCCCTGAGGTCCTCTCAAAGTGCCTGTGGCCAGGGCCTTTTGTCAGTGCCGGGCGGTACACTAGAAGAAGTGTTCGAGGGTGCTGGGGGGTGCCGAAACCCCCGTTCATTCCCGCACCCTCACCGCGACAGGAGGATGCCTGTGCCCGCTGCCGCACTGAAGCCGAAGCCGACCCAGTCCACCGCCAAGCACCCCGTCCTGCTCGACCTGCCCTACGCCCCCGTGGAGAAGCGCCCGCTGCCGCCGGGCCGTCCGCGTGAGTGGTACGTCACGCACAACCGCCGCCTCAAGGCGATGCGGCTCGCCATCGCCCTGCTCGACAGGGGGGTGTACGTGCCGAACCAGGCCCGCAACGAGACGATCCGGAGCACGGCCGAACTGATCGGCGTGCACCCGCCGTCGGACACGACGTGCCACATGGTGCGGGCGCTGATGCGGTATTCGCGGTGACCGTGGTGCCGGGTGCCCCGTGCTTGCGGGGCACCCGGCACGTGCGTTGCCGTCTGCCGGGGGCTGCCGCCCCCAGACCCCCGCTTCGGCCCTGAAGGGGCCTCGTCCTCAAACGCCGGACGGGCTGGATTGCTGACGATGGCGGTCCTTCGTCCTCAAACGCTGGACGGGCTGACTTGCTGGCCGGCGGCGAGGACGCGCTGCCCCAGTGGGTGGGTGGGGGATTGGGATGGCGGTGCCTCGTTCTCAGACGCCGGACGGGCTGACTTGCTGGCCGGCGGACGAGAGCGCGCTGCCCCAGCGGGTGGGTGGGGGATTGGGATGGCGGTCCTTCGTTCTCAAACGCCGGACGGGCCGACTTGCTGGCCGGCGGCGAGGACGCGCTGCCCCAGCGGGTGGGTGGGGGATTGGGATGGCGGTGCCTCGTTCTCAAACGCCGGACGGGCTGATTGCTGGCCGGCGGTGAGAGATGGCGGTGCCTCGTGCTCAATTCGCCGGACGGGCTGAAGACGCGCGACCGGTGCTCAGAGCTTGCCCGCCAACTCCTTCTCCATTGGCGTCCGGAACCGGGGTGTCACCTTCGTGGCCCCCACCCACCCCTGCAACCGCTCGGCCTCGGCCGCGATCGCCGCCTCGGCCTCGCGCCCCACCCCGTCCGTGTCGAGCAGCCGCCAGACGATCTCACCGTCGGGACGCTGAGCCCATCCGCCCACCACCCGGCCGTTCCACCACACCGTCGGCCCGACATTGCCGCTGTAGTCGAACAGCGACGGCCGCAGCTCAGGCGCCAGGTACCAGTCCCGCTCCCGCCACCCCATCGCCGTGGGGTCCAGCGCGGGCAGCAGCGCCGCCCACGGCCGGTCCGGGCTCGTGACCGGCTCGACGTCACCGTCGACCACGTACCCCGTGCCCTCGTCCAGTGACACCTCCTGTGCGCCGATCGCCGCCAGCGCACGCCGGACGTCCGTGACCTTCCAGCCCGTCCACCACTTCAGATCGGCCTCCGTGGCGGGGCCGCATGCCGTCAGCCAGCGGCCGAGCAGCACCGACTGCGCCTCGGCCACGTCGAGTTCGGGGTGCGGCGGGGCCACGGCCCAGCGGAACTGGCTGGACGTCCACGAGCCGAGCGGCCGCCCCCGTACGACCTTGCCCTCCACGCCCAGCACCCTCAGCAGCCGGGTCGAAACGGTATGCACGCCCTCGTAGCTCTTGCCGGCCGCGTACACGAACTGCTCTCTCAACCGAGGCTCGTCCTGGGCGAGTTCGGCCGCGGTCGCCTGCCCGCGCCGCGCCAGCGCCGCCAACGCCGACTCCTCCACGTCCTTCAGCCAGGCCGCGTCCGGCGCCCCGGCCTTCGCCATGTCCTTGAGCAGCGAGGCCCGTTCGCGGCCCGCGACCGTGAGCCCGGTCGAGGCGTGCACGACGGCGGTGAGATCCGTGGGGAACACGAACACGGTGTGCCGCATGCCGTGCATCCGCACCAGTGACCGGTCCGTGTACAGCGCCCGCTCGGTCTCCGTCACGGTCCGCGCCGCGTCCGCGAGTCGCGCGCCCACGGCCAGATGCACCGTCGCCGGGTCCGAGCCGTGCAGCGCCACCAGCGTGCCGGCCACCTCCTCCGGGCTGTCCGCCCGCGCCGCCGGAGCCAGCCGCTGCCGCAACGCAAGCCGCGCCCGCCGCTCCGCCACCCCGATGTACCGCACCATCCCGGCCTCCCCGTCACACCATCCGTCCCCTCATCCTGCACGAGAGCACTGACAACGAGGGGTCCTCCCTCTCAGCCCCTCCGGCGTCTGAGGACGAGGCCGTTCAGGCCGAAGCGGGGGTCTGGGGGCGGCAGCCCCCAGGTACGGGACGGGTAGGGGCGGCGGGGGCGAGAAAACCGGGGCGTCGGCGCAAGCCTCCTCACCCGATCGCCGCCCCCGGCATGCGCCCGCCCCCGCGCCCGCCTTCACTGCGATCAGGAGGCGATGGAAGGCGACCGCACCGGAGGCGTGATGGGCAGGGGCGGTGTATCGCGGTGGGTGTCGTGAGTACGCCCGTTGTCCGCGCCGAACGGGGGAAGGCCGCCCGTCGGCGGATGGCGCGGTCCGCGCATGCCGGGTGGGTTCCGCCCGTCGACCGGGCCGACCCCGTTGCCGTACTGGAGCGGCAGGGGCGTGACCGGCTGCCGGAGCTGCTGCCGATCCGGTACGGGCGGATGGCGGCGTCGCCGTTCGCGTTTCTGCGCGGTTCGGCCGCCGTGATGGCCGCCGACCTCGCGTCCCGGCCGCACACCGGGCTGACCGTGCAGCTGTGCGGCGACGCCCACCTGCTGAACTTCGGTGTGTACGCCTCCCCGGAGCGGGCACTGCTCTTCGATCTGAACGACTTCGACGAGACGTTTCCCGGACCCTTCGAGTGGGATGTCGAGCGGCTGGCCGCATCCGTCGCCGTGGCGGGGCGGGCGAACGGGCACGCCGAGGCCAAGGTGCGGCGCGCGACGCTGGAGGCGGTGGCCGCGTACCGGACCGCCATGCGGCGGCTGGCCGGGCAGGGCGAGCTCGCCGTCTGGTACGAGCGCATCGACGCCGACAGCCTGCTGCCCCTCGTCCGTTCCGCCGGCCGCCGCAGACAGGTCGCCTCCAGCCTCACCCGGGCCCGCCGCCGCACCAGTCTCCAGGCCCTCGGCAAGCTCACCGAGGTGGTCGACGGGCGCCGCCGTATCATCCACGACCCGCCGCTCCTGGAACCCGCCGGCGCCTCCGACACGGCCTCCCTGCGCAAGATCTTCAGCGACTACCGTTCCACCCTCTCCGAGGAGCGCCGTCTGCTCCTGGACCGCTACCGCTTCGTGGACGCCGCCCGCAAGGTCGTCGGCGTCGGCAGTGTCGGCCTGCGCTGCTTCGTCGTCCTGCTGACGGGCCGCGACGAGAGCGACCCCCTGTTCCTGCAGATCAAGGAGGCCCGGAAGTCCGTATGGGAGGAACATCTGCCCCATGGGCCCTACGTCCATCCCGGGCATCGCGTCGTTGCGGGTCAGCGGCTGCTGCAGGCGGCGAGTGACATCTTCCTGGGGTGGATGAGCGGGCCGCAGGGGCGCGCCTTCTACTGGCGGCAGCTGCGCGACATGAAGGGCTCCGCGGACGTGGCCGGCATGAGCCCGGCCGATCTGCTCGGATACGCCCGCCTGTGCGGCACCGCCCTGGCGCGCGCCCACGCCCGCTCCGGCGACCGCATCGCCATCGCCGCCTATCTCGGCGGCGCCGACACCTTCGAGCAGGCCGTCGCCGACTTCGCCCTCGCCTACGCCGACCAGACCGCCAAGGACCACGCTGCCCTCGGCGCGGCGATCGCCGCGGGCGTGGTCGCGGCGGCCCCCGAGGCGTGACATCCGGCCTAGGCTGGCCAGGTGCAGTCCTCCGCACCTCAGTCCGACGGCTTCGAAGTCGTCGTCGTCGCCTCCTCGGCCGGCGGCATCAACGCCCTGGTCGTCCTGCTCGGCGCCCTCCCCGGTGACCTGCCAGTCCCGGTACTGGTCGTGCAGCACCTGGACCCCCGTCACCGCACCGTCATCGCGGACGTCCTGGGCCGCCGTACACCGCTGACCGTGAAGCTCGCCGAGGACCACGAGCAGACCCGCCCCGGCACGGTGTACATCGCGCCCCCGGACCGGCACCTGCTGGTCCGGCCCGGCGGCTTGGTCGCCCTCACCGACAGCGAGCTGGTGCACTTCGTGAGACCCTCCGCCGATCTGCTGTTCGAGTCCGTCGCGGGGGCCTACGGACCGAAGGCCATCGCATGTGTGCTCAGCGGCACCGGGCGGGACGGCGCGATGGGCGTGGACGCGGTCAAGTCGCGCGGCGGCACCGTGATCGTGCAGGATCCCTCCACCGCGGAGTTCAGCGGCATGCCCGAGGCCGCCGTGGGTACGGGGACGGTGGACTTCGTGCTACCTCTGGAGGAGATCGCCGCGGTGATCCGCGGACTGGTCGGGACCGAGAGGCAGTAGCAGAGAAGTGGCGGCAGCAATGGGCGAAGGACAGCCGGACCTGGAGACCGACGAGGAACTGGAGCGACTCCTCGGTTTCCTCCGCGACGCCCGTGGATTCGACTTCACCGGTTACAAGCGCTCGTCCCTGGGCCGCCGCATCCGCAAGCGCATGGCGGACGTCGCCGTCGAGACGTACAGCGACTACCGCGACCGGCTCGAAACCAATGCCGATGAATTCAACGCCCTGTTCAACACCATCCTGATCAATGTCACGTCCTTCTTCCGCGACCCCGACTCCTGGACCTTCCTGCAGCGCGAGGTACTGCCCGAACTGCTCGCCCGGACCAGCTCCCGCGAGGAGATCCGGGTCTGGAGCGCCGGCTGCTCCAGCGGCGAGGAGGCCTACTCCCTGGCGATCATGTTCGCCGAGGCGCTGGGCCTGGACGAGACCCTGGAGCGGGTCAAGATCTACGGCACGGACGTCGACGACGAGGCGCTGCGCGACGCCCGCTCCGGCCTGTACTCGGCCAAGTCGCTCGCACCGCTGGAGCCCGAGCTGCGCGACAAGTACTTCGAGCAGAACGGCGCCCGCTTCGCATTCCGCCCCGATCTGCGCCGCAGAGTCATCTTCGGCCGTCACGACATCACCCGCGACGCCCCGATCTCCCGCCTCGACCTGCTCGTGTGCCGCAACACGCTGATGTACTTCAACGTCGAGGCGCAGACGCAGATCGTCGACCGCTTCCACTTCGCGCTCGGCGAGGGCGGCTTCCTCTTCCTCGGCAAGGCCGAGATGCTGCTCAACGACTCCGACCGGTTCTCGGTCCTGAGCATGCGGCAGCGCGTGTTCCGACGCCGCCCCGGCGAAGCCACGGCGCCCTACCAGCCCGCTCCGGTGAAGATCAGGAGCGGCCTGAGCAGCGAACTGCACACGGTCGCCCGCCACCGGCAGCTGCGCGACCTCATCCTCGACTCGACCCCGAGCGCCGCCGTGGCCGTCGACTCCGACGGCAGCGTCCTGCTGATCAACAGCCACGCGCGCGTGCAGTTCGGCCTCACCACGAACGACATCGGGCGCCCCTTCCAGGACCTGGAGATCTCCTACCGCCCCGTGGAACTGCGCTCCCTCATCGAACAGGCCGCGCACGAACGCCGCACCCTCCGCGTCAACGGCGCCGAGCGGCGGACGGGCGAGGAGATGCAGTACTACGACATCCTTGTCCAGCCCCTGAACGGGGTCGACGGAATGACCGCCGCCACCTACATCACCTTCACCGACGTCACGGTCACCACCCAGCTCAAGGCGGAGATCAAGCGCGTACGTGAGGACCTGGAGACGGCGTACGAGGAACTCCAGTCCACCAACGAGGAGTTGGAGACCACCAACGAGGAACTCCAGTCGAGTATCGAGGAGCTGGAGACGACCAACGAGGAACTCCAGTCCACCAACGAGGTGTTGGAGACCACCAACGAGGAACTCCAGGCGGGCAACGAGGAGCTGGAGACCATGAACGAGGAGATGCGGGTCCGCACCGAGGAGCTGGACGAGGCCCGCACCTTCCTGGAGGCCGTGCTGACCTCCATCGCCGCCGGAGTCGTCGTCCTGGACCAGGGACTGAAGGTCAAGAGCTGGAACCGCGGCGCAGTCGACCTGTGGGGCCTGCGTCCCGACGAGGTCATCGACCAGCCCTTCTTCGGTCTCGAGTTCGGTCTGCCCACGGAGAAGCTGCGCGAGACCGTCCAGCGCTGCATCGACAGCGGACGGCGGGGAGACCCGCTGCCCGTGCCGTCCGTGAACCGTCTGGGCCGAGCCATCACCTGCATGGTGCAGTGCAGCGCCTTCGACGCCCACAACGGCGGAGTCGTTCTGCTCATGGAAGAAGGCAGGGCGAACGGCTCCGATTGAGCCGGCGGGGCGTAGGCTTCCGGTATGGCCACTGTGGGCGGGTCCACGGACCCCATGGCTTCCGCGGAGCGGAAAGCCGCTGCGGCGCGTGTAGGTTCCGCGCAGGAGACCAGAAGCGCCGAACGGCACGAGGCCCTCGCCGCCGAGGCCATCACCGAAGTGTGCAGGAACGTGCACCTGCGGATCGCTGCCCTCCACCACTCGACCGCGTCCCGTCATCAGACCGCGGCCCGGCTCCACGAGGGCCACGCGGCCCGGCTCGCGGGCTGGGCGGGTGCCACGAGCACTCCGCGGCCGCTGTTCATGACAGGTGTCGCGGCGGCCTGCGGCACGCGCAGTGCGGCCCTCACGCTGGTCGGAGCCACCTTCGACCAGCTCTCCCTGGCCGCCTCCGACGAACCCTCCCGTGCCGCCCAGGAACTGGAGTTCCTGCTCGGTGAGGGCCCGGCCCGGGACGCGACCCGGCAGGTCCGGGCGGTGACGGCGACCGGCTCGGGCATGACCGACCGCTGGCCCGGCTACGGGCCGGCAGTCAGCGAACTCGGCATCGAGGAGGTGACGGCCGTACCGCTCAGCATGGAGGGCGCCTGCGTCGGCGCCCTCACCGTCTTCGACGCCGCCTCCCGCATGACCGGCTCGGACACCTTCGCGGAGGTGGCCGACGTCCTGACCCGCACCATGATCCTCAACCCGGACGGCGACCCCGAACTGTACGGCGGCACGGACCTGCGCGCCCTGGTGCACCAGGCCGCCGGCATGGTCTCCGTCCAGCTCGACTGCTCGGTGAGTGACGCACTGGAACTGATCAAGGCGCGTGCCTTCTCCGAGGGCGTCTCCGCGCACGGCGTCGCGGACCGCATCGTCCGGGGCGAGCTGCGACTTGCCTGAAACGGGGAGCCGTCGGGCGGGCACAGGGAAGACTGCGGAACCCGGGCCGCGAGCGGTTCCGGGAGACGAAGGGAAGCTGATGAGCACGGTATCCCCGTCGCGGCAGCAGTTGGCACAGGCATTCGTCGCCCTGGCCGCCAGCCCGGTCACGGAGGCCGCCGATCCCACCGGGCTCCTCGCGGCCCTCGCCGCCCACGGAACCGAGCTGCTCGGCGACTGCGACGCGATCGTTCTGTACGCCCCCGACGACTCCTGTGGTGCCGAGGTGGCCGGCACGGGCAGGGAACTGCTGCACCTGGCGCGCTCCGCCGCCACCTGGGGCGAGGGACCGGGGTCGGAAGCCCGCCGCACCGGCCTCCCGGTGCCGGACACCGCCCTCGACGGAGAACGAGCCCGCCGGGACTGGCCGCGCTACACGGCCCGGGCGGTGGAACTCGGCTACGGCCGGGTCGCCGCCCTGCCCCTCCAGGCCGGTGAGGACACCCTGGGCGCCCTGGTGCTGCTGAGCCCCGGCAGCACTCCGCTGCTCCACGAACTCCTGGCGCTGGGGCAGTCCCTCGCCGACGCCGCCGGCTGGACCCTGGAACGGGAGCGCCGGCTGCGCGAGACCCGGGCCCTGGCCGACCAGCTGGGCCAGGCGCTGAACAGCCGTATCGTCATCGAACAGGCCAAGGGCACCCTCGCCGCCCGGCACTCCATCACGGTCGACGAGGCCTTCCGCGTCCTGCGCTCCCACGCCCGCTCCCACCGCCGCCGTCTGTCGGAGGTGGCCCGCGAGGTGGTGGAACGGAAGCTGGACCTGCAGACGGACTGAACGCCGGGGCAGCCGGAAAACGGGATGCACGCCCGGTGACCGCCTCCCTACGCTGGACATGCGTCGCGGAGCTGCCCACCACCGCTTGCCGCAGGACAGGCATCACCCTGCGGACTCGGGGCTACTCTCTACGCACCGACGGACGGGCGCCCCTCCCCCAGCGCCCCGCCGGGACGGAAAACCATCACCGCTCACTCATCCACGCCCACTCGGAGGCCCGTCATGGGCACCATCGTCATAGCCGGGACCGCCGTCCTGGTGCTCTTAGGATTCGGAAACCACGTCTGGTGGCTGGCCGCGGTCGCCGTGCTCTTCCTGTACGCGCAGTACGGGCGCAGCGGCACCAAGGGCGGCTCCGCCTCGCAGTCCCCGCAGTCGTCGGGGGGATCCTCGTCGGGGTCGATGCCGGCCACGTACCAGGCCTACCGCAAGCGCCGTGACATGCAGGCCAAGTGGGAGCGCCGCTACCGTCGCGAGCGCCCCCTGGAGTCGCGCCGCCAGGAGCGCGAGAAGAGCAAGTGAGACGACGTGAACCGCTGGTAGGCGCCGGTCACAGTCCCGGCGCGCCCCACAACGGGAACCAGCGGCTCAGGTCCTGCTCCATCCGCAGGTCGTCGGCGAGCGCCGCCTTCACCTGCAGTTCCAGCGCGTTGTCGCGCCGCTGCCCACCGCCGGGCAGCGGCGCGAACGGGTAGAACGTGCCGCGCTTGTAGAGATAGACCAGCGCGAGCCGCCGGCCCCCCTCGCCCTGGAAACCGGCCAGGGAGCACAGCAGTTGCGGCCCGAAGCCGTTGACCTCCATCGAGCTGTTCACCGCGTGCAGATCGTTGACCAGCTCGGACAGCCGGCCCGGGGAGCGGCGCGAGACCAGCCAGGAGTAGCCGTACTCGTCCTGGCTGAGCTCCACCGGAGGGCCTTCCCGGTCGGCGTCCGCGTCCAGCAGGGCCTGGACCTCCCGGTGCGTCTGCTCGAAGGCCCCGCCCTCGACCGTCGCGAAGCACACCGCGCCCGTGCCGGTCGGCGTGAAACCGGCCGCGGCCTCCAGGGTCACGGCCGCCGACGGCAGCGCGAACAGCTGGTCGAGATCGGGCAGAACCGGTTTCGTACGGCCGAGCAGAATGTCCAGGAGCCCCATGTCACCCCTTTCCGGGTGTTGCCGCCTCACCCAACTCGGCGGAGATCCGCCCCAGTTGGTCGAGCCGCTGCTCCAGACTCGGGTGCGTGGAGAAGAACCGCTCGATGCCGGGCTCCTTGCCGGTCGCCGGGGTGAAGTAGAAGGCGTTGAAGGCCTGCGCCGTCCGCAGGTCCTTGGTCGGGATCCGCGCGATCTCGCCGGAGACCTTGGTCAGCGCGGAGGCCAGCGCCGAGGGACGCCCGGTGAGCAGCGCCGCCGCCCGGTCCGCGGCCAGCTCCCGGTACCTCGACAGCGCCCTGATCAGCAGGAAGCTGATCGCGTACACGGCCGCCGACACACCCATCACCGCGGCGAAGACGGCAGCGGTGTTCTGGTCCCGGCGCCCCCCGCCGAACAGCTGCGAGTAGAAGGCGAACCGTACGATCAGGCCCGCGATCACGCCGAGGAACGACGCGATCGTGATCACGGCGACGTCCTTGTGCGCCACATGCGACAGCTCGTGCGCGAGCACGCCCTCCAGCTCCGCGGGCTCCAGCCGCCGCAGCAGCCCGGTCGTCACACACACCACCGCATGGTCGGCGTTGCGCCCGGTCGCGAACGCGTTCGGCATGTCCATCTCGGACACGGCCACCACCGGCTTGGGCATGTCGGCGATCGCGCACAGCCGGTCGACCACCGCGTGCAGCTCGGGATACTCCTCGCGCTCCACGACCCGCCCGCGCATGGCGAACATCGCGATCCGGTCGGAGAACCAGAACTGCGCGACGAACATCGCCGCCACCAGCACCACGACCAGCAGCCACGACTTCAGCAACACGATCAACGCGGCGACGAACGCCACGTACAGCAACCCGAGCAGGAACATCGTGACCGTCATCCGCACGGTCAACCGCCGGTCGCTCCGGAAGCGGCTCTGCATCTGCCATCACCCCGCAGTCAGGCACTCGTCCCGCTGTCCAGTGTGCACCCGCGCACCGCCATGAAGTGGTCCCGAACGGCTCTAGGAGCCGCAAAAGGTCCCTGTGAGAGGCCTCTAGTACGGGGCCCGGAACTGCGCCCACCCGAGCAGCACGATGATCGCCGCCACACTGCCCAGCACGATCGCCGTCGACACCCATGAGGACCGCCGCGGCGCCACCGGGTCGGGATCCGCACGGAACGGCTGCGGCTCCGGCGGATTCTCCCTCCACCGCGCGGCCAGCATCCGGGCCCGCGCGGAGGGCTCCTTGTGCTGCGCGTCGTCCGCCCACCTCAGGTCGAACTCGCGCTCCTGGTCGTCGTGTTCGTGCTCCGGCATCCCGTCCACCCCCGTGTCGTGTCATCGGCAGAGGCAGAATAGAACATACGCCCGTGCCCCCGCTGTCGTACGACAGCGGAGGCGCGGGCGCTGTGCCTGGGACAGGCGTCGATCACACGTCGAAGTAGAGCTCGAACTCGTGCGGGTGCGGACGCAGCTGCAGCGGGGCGATCTCGTTCGCGCGCTTGAAGTCGATCCAGGTCTCGATCAGGTCGGCGGTGAAGACGTCACCGGCGAGCAGGAACTCGTGGTCGGCCTCGAGGGAGTCGAGGACGGCCGGGAGCGAGGTCGGGACCTGCGGGACGCCCGCGTGCTCCTCGGGGGCCAGCTCGTAGAGGTCCTTGTCGATCGGCTCGGCCGGCTCGATCTTGTTCTTGATGCCGTCCAGGCCCGCGAGCAGCAGGGCCGAGAAGGCCAGGTACGGGTTGCCGGAGGAGTCGGGCGCGCGGAACTCGACGCGCTTGGCCTTCGGGTTGGAGCCCGTGATCGGGATACGCATGGCCGCGGAACGGTTGCGCTGCGAGTAGACGAGGTTCACCGGCGCCTCGAAGCCCGGGACCAGACGGTGGTAGGAGTTCACCGTCGGGTTGGTGAAGGCCAGCAGCGACGGGGCGTGCTTGAGGATGCCGCCGATGTAGTAGCGGGCGGTGTCCGACAGGCCCGCGTAGCCGGCCTCGTCGTAGAACAGCGGGTCGCCGTTGCTCCACAGCGACTGGTGGACGTGCATGCCCGAGCCGTTGTCACCGAAGATCGGCTTCGGCATGAAGGTCGCGGTCTTGCCGTTGCGCCAGGCGACGTTCTTCACGATGTACTTGAAGAGCTGGAGGTCGTCGGCCGCGGCGAGCAGCGTGTTGAACTTGTAGTTGATCTCGGCCTGGCCGGCGGTGCCCACCTCGTGGTGCTGGCGCTCGACCTGAAGGCCGGCCTTGCCGAGCTCGAGGGAGATCTCGGCGCGCAGGTCGGCGAAGTGGTCGACCGGCGGGACCGGGAAGTAGCCGCCCTTGTAGCGGACCTTGTAACCACGGTTGTCCTCGAGGGCACCGGTGTTCCAGGCGCCGGCCTCGGAGTCGATGTGGTAGAAGCTCTCGTTCGCCGAGGTGGCGAAGCGGACGCTGTCGAAGACGTAGAACTCGGCCTCGGGACCGAAGTACGCGGTGTCCGCGATACCGGTCGACGCGAGGTAGGCCTCGGCCTTCTTGGCCACGTTGCGCGGGTCACGGGAGTACTGCTCGCCCGTGATCGGGTCGTGGATGAAGAAGTTGATGTTGAGGGTCTTGTCACGGCGGAAGGGGTCGACACGGGCGGTCGACAGGTCCGCGCGCAGGGCCATGTCGGACTCGTGGATCGCCTGGAAACCACGGATCGAGGATCCGTCGAAGGCGAGCTCGTCGTCCGGGTCGAACGCCTCGACGGGCACCGTGAAGTGCTGCATGACGCCCGGCAGGTCGCAGAAGCGGACGTCGATGAACTTGACGTCCTCGTCCGCGATGAACTTCTTGGCCTCGTCGGCGTTCTGGAACATCCAGCTCCTCCTACTCCCGACCGCCTTGCCGGGGTGGTAGTTCGTTCGTGCGGCCAGTGCGGTGGCACACGCTGTCCCCGACACTAGGGACGGGTGATTTCTCGGGCGTGACCCATTTGTTTCGCACAAGTTAACCGGACCCAGTCCGGTGTACCCCACCTGTCCGTATCGCGAAACGGGCGCAGTACCGTGGACGCGTGGACAACAGGGATGCAATCGGCTCATGGCTCTCGGGCCCCCGCGCGGCCGCAGAGGAAGCCGGTGTCGACTTCGGATACCGCGGTCAGCAGCTCGGTCTGCCCGAGGAGGGACCCGGCTCGATCGCCCGCCCGGGCCGCCGGTTCGGCGCCCTGTTCGTCGACTGGGGCCTGTGCCTCTTGATCGCATACGGTCTTATTACTCACGGCTACAACCAGGCGACCGGCAACTGGGCCCTGCTCGTCTTCTTCCTGCTCGGCGTCCTGACCGTCGGCACGATCGGCTTCACCCCCGGCAAGCGCCTCTTCGGCCTCCGCGTGGTGGCCCTGGACACCGGCCGGCCCAGCCCCCTGCGCGCCACCCTCCGCACGGCCCTGCTGTGCCTCGCGATCCCGGCCCTGATCTGGGACCGCGACGGCAGGGGTCTGCACGACCGCCTGGCCCGCACGGTCGAAGTCCGCGGCTGAGGAGCGCCCCAAAGGGGTGCGGGGCTGTGTCGATATGCGGCTGCGCCGCGTGGGCGCGACCAGCCACGGCGATGCCGCAGACGAAAGACGTTTCCCTACGACGAAGGGGGCGCCCGATTGCTTCGGGCGCCCCCTTCGTCGTAGGAGCGAATTCAGCGGGCCTTGGGCCCACCCTTCGGCAGCTTCATGCCCTTCGGCATCGGACCCTTCGGCAGCGGCATGTTGCTCATCAGGTCGCCCATGGCCCGCAGCCGGTCATTGGTGGCCGTCACCTGCGGCCCGGTGAGCACCCGCGGCAGCTTCAGCATCGTGGTCCGCAGCTTCTTCAGCGCGACCTGGCCCTCGCCCGTGCCGACGATGACGTCGTGCACCGGTACGTCCGCGACGATGCGGTTCATCTTCTTCTTCTCGGCGGCCAGCAGGCTCTTCACCCGGTTCGGGTTGCCCTCGGCGACCAGGACGATGCCGGCCTTGCCGACGGCCCGGTGCACCACGTCCTGGCTGCGGTTCATCGCCACCGCGGGCGTCGTCGTCCAGCCCCGGCCGATGTTGTCCAGGACCGCCGCGGCCGCGCCCGGCTGGCCCTCCATCTGCCCGAAGGCCGCCCGCTCAGCCCGGCGCCCGAACACGATCGCCGTTCCGAGGAAGGCGAGCAGCAGGCCCAGGATGCCGAGATAGATGGGGTGACCGATCAAGAAACCGATCGCGAGGAAAACACCGAAGATGCCGATGCCGACAGCCGCGAGTACAAGACCGATCTTCTTGTCGGCCTTGCGGGTCATCTTGTAGGTCAGAGCGATCTGCTTCAGTCGCCCGGGGTTCGCAGCGTCCGCTGCAGGTTCCTTCCTCGCCATGCCACGAAGTCTACGTGGCCCCGGGAGCGCCGTACGACGGCACTGTCCGGAGGGTGGGATTCAGGGGCGGACGACGAGGCTCTGCTCCATGACGCGCTGGGCCTCGACCCGGTCCTTGGCACGGCGGCGGTCCTCCAGGACGGAGGTCCAGGCGTTACGACGGGCGGTGCGCTGACCGCTGCTCATGAGCAGCGATTCGACGGCACGCAGTGCAGTGGTGAACGACGGGATGGCGGTGGCGCGAACCGGCGCGGCCTGCATGATGGAGGTCCCCCCTCGGGATACGGGCACTGGGGCGGATGTACGTGGCGTGAGTCCAGCGTCACTGATTGGTGTTACCAGGGCGTGACCGACCGGTCAAACACCCATGAAGCCTTGATGCGACGAGCGCAAACGCCGACGCGGCCCTGACGTGTGCCCTCATCTGCGAGGACTGTCAGGACCGCGTCGAATCAGCCGTTACCGGCGGGTAATTTCTTGTGCGCAGTTTCACACGAAGTAGTGGCACTCCGTGCCATCTGGCGAAGGGTCGTGCGACCGTCAGACGGCCTGCGAAGCGACGTACGCGCCACGCTTCTCGACGGCCATCTGGTACAGCCGGCCGGCCCGGTAGGAGGACCGGACCAGCGGGCCGGACATCACGCCGGAGAAGCCGATCTGCTCGGCCTCCTCCTTCAGCTCCACGAACTCGTGCGGCTTGACCCAGCGCTCGACGGGGTGGTGGCGCACCGACGGGCGCAGGTACTGCGTGATGGTGACCAGCTCGCAGCCGGCCTCGTGCAGCTGCCGCAGCGCGTCGCTGACCTCCTCGCGGGTCTCGCCCATGCCGAGGATGAGGTTCGACTTGGTGACGAGCCCGTGGTCGCGGGCGGCCGTGATGACCTTCAGCGAGCGCTCGTAGCGGAAACCGGGGCGGATGCGCTTGAAGATCCGGGGCACGGTCTCGACGTTGTGCGCGAAGACCTCGGGGCGGGAGGAGAAGACCTCTTCGAGCTGCTCGGGGACGGCGTTGAAGTCCGGGGCGAGCAGCTCCACCTTCGTCCGCCCGGCCTCGCGGTCGGCGGTCTGCTGGTGGATCTGGCGGACCGTCTCGGCGTACAGCCAGGCGCCGCCGTCCTCCAGGTCGTCGCGGGCGACGCCGGTGATGGTGGCGTAGTTCAGGTCCATGGTGACCACGGACTCGCCGACGCGGCGCGGCTCGTCACGGTCGAGCGCCTCGGGCTTGCCGGTGTCGATCTGGCAGAAGTCGCAGCGCCGGGTGCACTGGTCGCCGCCGATGAGGAAGGTCGCCTCGCGGTCCTCCCAGCACTCGTAGATGTTCGGGCAGCCGGCTTCCTGGCAGACCGTGTGCAGGCCCTCGCTCTTCACGAGGTTCTGCATCTTCGTGTACTCGGGACCCATTTTCGCCCGGGTCTTGATCCACTCGGGCTTGCGCTCGATGGGGGTCTGGCTGTTGCGGACCTCCAGGCGCAGCATCTTGCGTCCGTCGGGTGCGACTGCGGACACGACCGGCTCCCTAGCGATTGATTCTTCGGCGTGCTCAAGGGTACGCCCGTTGATTTGAAAGCCTTCGGCGGTGTTCAGGCTGCCGGTGTCTTCTCGATCACCCTGGGCTTGAGGTCCGCGTTCTCCAGTACGTCGGTCAGGTGCCGCTCCACGACCGGCAGCACCTCGGCGATCGTCACGTCCCGGCCGAGTTCGGCGGCCAGCGAGGCGACGCCCGCGTCACGGATGCCGCACGGGATGATGCGGTCGAACCACCGGTTGTCCGGGTTCACGTTCAGCGCGAAGCCGTGCATCGTGACGCCCTTGGCCACGCGGATGCCGATCGCCGCGATCTTGCGGTCCTCGCGGCGCTGGCCCGCGTTGGACGGGGCGTACTCCGGGCCGTTCATCCGCGGGTCGAACTCCTCGTCGTGCAGACGGGGGTCGAAGTCCAGGGACAGCCCGCCGAGCGACGGACGCTGCTCCACCGGGTCGCCGAGCACCCACACGCCGCTGCGGCCCTCGACCCGCGTGGTCTCCACCCCGAACTCCGCGCAGGTGCGGATCAGGGCCTCCTCCAGGCGTCGTACGTGCGCGACCACGTCCACCGGGCGCGGGAGCTTCTGGATGGGGTAGCCGACCAGCTGTCCGGGGCCGTGCCAGGTGATCTTGCCGCCGCGGTCCACGTCGATCACGGGGGTGCCGTCCAGGGGCCGCTCGTTGTCGGCCGTGCGCCGCCCTGCCGTATAGACCGGAGGGTGTTCGAGCAGCAGGACGGTGTCGGGGATCTCGTCGGCGAACCGCGCCGCGTGCACCCGGCGTTGCTCGTCCCACGCCGCCTGGTACTCGACAGCCTCGGCACCGAATCCCATGCGGACGAACCGCAGCTCACTCACGGCAAGCGCCTCCCTAGAAGGTCGTAAGGCACGAAACGCGCCTACGCCACTGTACGACCGACCGTCCCGCGTCAGCCGCGCGGCCAATCCTCACACGATCGGATGAACGAGGGTCGAAGTGTGCGATCACCTGCTCACTCTCCGCTACATTCGCGCCGTTCACAGAGGCCATAAGGGCTGCTCACAGGCAATCCGGGCACACAGGGCCGGCAGTGGTCCCTGGAGGCCCGAAAGGCAGGAGACCGCACCGCAGATGACGGAACGACCCGCGCAGCGCACTCCCAACCGCCAGCTCGCCGCGCTCATCGCAGAAGCCGGGTTCTCCAACGCGGGTCTCGCCCGCCGAGTCGACCAGCTCGGCCTCGAACACGGGCTTGATCTCAGATACGACAAGACGTCGGTCACCCGCTGGCTGCGCGGGCAGCAGCCCCGCGGCACCACTCCCGCCCTGATCGCCGAGGTCTTCACCCGCCGCCTCGGCCGCCGCCTCACCGCTCAGGACCTCGGCCTCGACGCCTGTGCGCCGGTGTACGCCGGGCTCGAGTTCGCCGCCGCCCCCGAGGAGGCCGTCGACATCGTCGGAGGGCTGTGGCGCAAGGACTCCGGTTCGCACGCCGAGCTCCGCAAGATCGCGTTCACGCCCGCCGGTCTCGTCGTGCCCAGCCGCGACTGGCTGATCGGCCGCGCCGACGACAAGGTCGCCCGCGGCGAACAGCCGGCCAAGGTCCCCGCTCAAGGGCGCCCGACGGTGCCCCGCCAGCGCGGCCAGGCCGAGCGCGGCCCCGGTCAGAAGGTCACCGCCGGCGACATCGCCGCCCTCCGCTCGGTCGGCGAACTGTTCCGCACCCTCGACGACAAGTACGGCGGCGGCCACGCCCGCCAGGCCCTCGTGCGCTATCTGGAGCACGAGTGCGAGCCGATGCTGCGCGGCACCTACGGCGAGCAGACGGGGCGGCGGCTGTTCGGCGCGGCCGCCGATCTGACCCGGCTCGCCGGCTGGACGTCGTACGACATCGCCGCGCACGGGCTTGCGCAGCGCTACTTCGTGCAGGCCCTGCGGCTCTCCCAGGCGGCCGGGGACCGGGCGTACGGCTCGTACGTGCTCGTCACCATGAGCCGCCAGGCCGTCTATCTCGGCCACGGACGGGAGGCCGTGCAGCTGGCGCGGGTCGCCCAGCAGGGCGTAGGGACCAATGCCCCGCCGGTGGTGCAGGCGCTGCTGCACGCGGCCGAGGCGCGCGGTCACGGGGTGCTCGGCGAGGTGCGCAACTGCACCGCCTCGCTGGTACGGGCGGAGCGGGCCCTGGAGGCCGCACGATCCGGTGACGAAGTGCCCTACTGGGCGCGGTTCTTCGACGAGGCGCAGCTTGCGGACGAGTTCGGGCACGCGCACCGGGATCTGCAGCAGTTCCGGGCGGCGGCGCAGCATGCGGAGCGGTCGCTGCAGTTGCGTGCGCCCGCGTATGCGCGGAGTCGGCTGTTCTGCCGGGTGGTGCTGGCCTCCGCCCGCCTGGGCCTGGGGGAGCTTGACCAGGCCTGTGCGCTGGGGGCGGAGGCGGCGAGTGCCGCGGCGGAGATGCGGTCGGTGCGGGCGGTGGAGTATGTGCGGGAGTTCGAGCGGCGGTTGGAGCCGTACAAGGATGCTGCGCCGGTGCGGGGGTATCGCGACAAGGTCGCGGCACTTGGGTAGGCCATCGCCGTGACTCCGGTTGGTGCGTTGTCTGTGCGGGTTCGTTGTGGTTGATCGCGCCGTTCCCCGCGCCCTTAAAGGGGCGCTGCTCAGGCCGCCTGTTCGACTGTGCTGCTCGGTGGGTCTGCCCTGTGCATCGAACCCGCCGCCCCGAGGTCCGTGAGGATGGCTGTTGAGGCCCTGTGGGCGGAGTGGAGGGCTCCCTGGACCGTGCTGGTGTCGCGGTGGTCGCCGCAGACGTACAGGCCCGCCAGCAGCCTTACGGGGCGCCGGAGGTCGTGCGGTGGGCGCATGGCGGGGACGGCCTCCGGGGTGTGGTGGACGGCCAGCGTCTCCCAGCGGGCGGTCGAGGTGCCGTAGAGGCGGGAGAGGTGCATGCGTACGGCGGTGTCCAGTTCCGGCGGGGGCGGGCCGAGGACCGTGGAGGAGATGAGGGCGCGGCCCGCGGGGGCGCGGCCGGGGTCCACCGCGCTGACGACCGCCGTGTGGGCGACGGGGCCGCCGCGGTCGGCGTCCAGGAGGAGGGAGGCGCCGGTGGCCGGGGGCTCGTCCGTGGTGTGGTGAAGGACCGTCAGCGGGTGGAAGTCCGGTACGCGCAGGCCGGGCAGCAGGTCGGCGGCGGCGCGGGCGTCCGTCGCCAGGAGGACCGCCCGGCAGCGGATCACGCCGTGTTCGGCGGTCGTGACCGAGCTGGTCGAGACCGAGGTGACGCGGACTCCCGTGTGGACCGTGCCCGGCGGCAGCGTTCGGGCGAGCAGTTCCGGGAGCATCTCGGCGCCCCCCTCCGGCAGACACAGGCGCCCCCAGGCGAAGGCGCGCAGTGCCAGGTCGGCGCAGCGGCTGGAGGTGGTCAGTTCCGGGTCGCAGAGCAGGGCGGCCAGCAGCGGGCGCAGGAAGCTGTCGATCGTGCGGGCGGGGACACCGCGGGCCGTGAGGGCCTGGGCGGCGGGCAACTCCGGGCGCGACAGCAGACGTTCGACGGGGATCGCGGCGAGACGGGACAGGGCGTTGCCGAGGCGGGCCTGGTCCACGGCGGTGCCGAGCGGGGCGGTGGTCCGCGGGGTGCCCCTGGCGGGGGCGCTCGCCAGGGCGCGTACCGCATGGAGTGCGCCCCTTGCGCCCCCCGCGGCCGCCGGGGCGCCCGCGCGGTGGTGGCGTCCGTCGCTGTGCAGCAGGACGCCGGGCGCGAACGGGCGCAGCACGAGCGCGTCCAGGCCGGGCGTCAGCCGTAGCTCGGGATACGCCGTGGACAGCAGCTGGCCGATCCGGTCGAGCCGGAATCCGTCGACCTTCTCCGTCGACATGCGGCCGCCCACGCAAGGGGCGGCCTCCAGGACCGCGGTGGTCACTCCTGCGCTGGTCAGCCGATGCGCCGCGGAGAGTCCGGCAACCCCGGCTCCCACGATCACGACGTCCGCCTGGTACGCGGGCTCAAGCACGTGCCCCTCCTCGAGGTTGCGCGGCCGGTGGAGACGTCATGCCCCCAACTGGCTCCAGGGATACCCGAGTTCGGGTCGAGGTTAGGGCTGCGATCGGTCAAGTGCAGTCGCGCATGAACAGGGCACGGTCGCACAGCGGTCGCATACGGTCACGCCTTCGTTATCGCGCCTCCGGACCGCCCGAGCCCTACGGCTCCGCGAGCGCGACCTGGAGCGCCCCTTCGATGTCCGGGAACGCGACCGCGAAGCCGGACTCCAGCGGCGGTGCGGCGTGCGCCCTACGGCTTCGCGAGCGCCGCTCTGAGGGCTCCTTCGATGTCGGGGAACGTGAAGGTGAAGCCCGACTCCAGCAGGCGCTTCGGCAGCACCCGCGCGCTGCCGAGCACGTCTCCGGCCATTTCGCCGAGTACGGTCCGCAGCGCGGGTGCGGGGACGGCGAACAGTGTCGGGCGGTGCAGGACGCGGCCCATGGCCGCGGTGATCTCACGGTTCGTCAGCGGGGTGGGGGCCGTGAGGTTGAACGGCCCGGAGAGGCCGTCGGTGTCGATGAGATGACGGATCGCGGCCACCTCGTCGTGCAGCGCGATGTACGACCAGTATTGGCGGCCGTCGCCCATACGACCGCCGAGGCCCGCCTTGAACAGAGGGAACAGCCGGCCCCAGGCGCCGCCGCCGTGGGCCACCACGAGACCCGTCCGCGTGAACACGGTCCGTACGCCCGCCTCCTGCGCGGGGGCCGCGGCGCCCTCCCACACCACGCACAGCTCCGGCAGGAACCCCGTCCCGGGCGGCGCGCTCTCGTCGACCGCCCGGTCGCCGGTCTCGCCGTAGTAGCCCATCGCACTGCCGTTCACGAACACCCGCGGCTTCTCGTCCAGCGCGGCCATCGCCTCGGCCAGCGCGGCGGTGCCGAGCACCCGGCTGCTCCGGATGCGCGTCTTGTACGCGTCCGTCCAGCGGTGGTCGCCCACACCGGCGCCCGCGAGGTTCACCACGACGTCGCACCCGGCGAGCACCGCGGGATCCACCCGCCCGCCCTCCGGGTCCCAGCGGACCTCGTCCTTCACCCGGGGCGCCCGGCGCACCAGCCGCACCACCTCGTGCCCGTCCGCGGTCAGGGACCGCACCAGGGCGCCACCGATGAGCCCGGACGCACCGGCCACCGCGATTCGGGAACGTTCCATGGGCCCATTCTGCTCGGAGGACTCATAAGGTTGCCGTCATGCCGGTTCCGTTCATACGCCACGCAACGCTCGGCGACGAGGAGACGCTGGGGCGCCTCGACCGTGTCACCTGGTCCCCCCTGCACTCCGTGCAACCGCGCCCCCAACAGCCCTACGAGCCCTTCTACAACGAGCGGTTCGGGCCCCGGGACCATCTGGTCGCGGAGCTCGACGGGGAGGTCGTCGGCTACATCCGGCTGGCCCGTCCGACCCCGCTCGCCTGCAACGCCCACGTCCGGCAGATCCAGGGGCTCGTCGTCGCCGAGAAGGCACGGGGCGCCGGTGTCGGGCGGGCGCTGCTGCGGGCGGTGCGGGAGGAGGCCCGCAATCAGGGGGCGCGCCGGCTCACGCTGCGCGTCCTCGGCCACAACACCCCGGCCCGCAAGCTGTACGAGGCCGAGGGGTTCGTCGTCGAGGGGATCCTGCCCGGAGAGTTCCTGCTGGAGGGCGAGTACGTCGACGACGTGCTCATGGGGTGCAGTCTCTGACCCGGCCTAGGAGGTGACCAGGTCGCCCGTGTCCACCGAGGCCGTCGCGTCCGCCGCGCGCCGGGCGTCGGAGGCGACCTCCGCCGCCGTCAGGACGTAACCCGTCTCGTTGTCGGATGTCGAGCGGGCGAAGACCACACCGTAGACGCGGCCGTCGGTCGTCAGCAGCGGGCCGCCGGAGTTGCCGGGGCGGACGGTCGAGCGGATCGAGTAGATCTCGCGGGTCACCATGGCGTCGCTGTAGATGTTCTGGCCGGTCGCCCGCACCCGGTTCGCGACCGTCGCCGCCTGGAGGTCGAGGTCGCCGTCCTGCGGATAGCCGGCCACGACCGCCGAGTCGCCGCGCGCGGCGCCGTCGTCGAACCGCAGCACCGGCGCGCCCAGCCCGGGCACGTACAGAACGGCCACGTCCCTGTCGGGGTCGAAGAGCACCACCCGTGCCTCGTACGACCGCCCGACCCCGCCGATCCGCACGTTCGGGTCGTCGATTCCGGCCACCACGTGCGCGTTGGTCATCACATGGTCGCGGGCGTACACGAAGCCGCTGCCCTCGCGCCCCTGGGTGCCGGAGACGCCCTCGATCTTCACCGTGCTGCGCTTGGCCGCGTTGGTGGCGCGCGCCGTGACGCTGTCGCCGGTGGGCTTGGCGACCTCGGCCGTCGACTCGTTCTCGAACGGGTTGAACACCTGCGGGAAGCCCGCTTGGGTGAGCGCCGAGGTGGCCCGGGAGAACCAGGTGGGGGTGGTGTCCGGCATGGCGTCCTGCACGGCACCGAGCAGCGCCGAGTCCCGGATCGCGGAGGTGAGCAGCGGTGACGAGGAGGCGCCCAGGACGCTCGCGGCGACCCAGGCCACGATCAGTACGGCGGCCGAGTTGGCCGCGGCCCCGCCGACCCCGTCGGCCACCCTGAGCGGCCCCCGGTCCAGCTCCCGGCGCAGCCTGAGCGCGAGGCGCCCCGCCAGCTCGTGCCCCACCACGGCCGGGAGCAGCACGGTCAGCACCGCGGTCACGGTCGCCCGGGTCGTGCCCGCTGTCACCAGGTCCATCATCCAGGGCAGGATCCACACGCCGAGCACCGCGCCGCCGACGAACCCGGCGAGCGAGACACAGCCGGCCACCAGTCCGCGACGGTAGCCCGATGCCGCGTAGGCCACGACCACCAGCGACAGCAGGATGTCGAGCAGGTCCACAGAGCCGCCTTTCTCTCAGACCTCTTAGTACGCGCGGGACGGGCCCAGTGATCAGCCACGCGCGCGTGCATGAGGAGAAACGCCCCGGACCAGGACGATGGTTCCACCGGGTGGCACAGCACACATCGCGGACGGAGCGGATGCGGCCGAGAGTGGGAGCATGCGCGTCCGAAGATCGCGAGCACCCCGGGACGCTCGCGCCGCGGCGGGGCCCGGTGTCCCGCGCCTGCTGCTCGCCTGCCTGCCCGGCCTGGCCGCGGCCCTCGGACTGCTCCTGTGCGCCGACGGCGTCGGACACCCGGCCGCGAAGCCCCGGCCGCCCGTCGCGGCCCCCCGCCCCGCGGCGCCGCACACCGCGCCCAGGCCGCGGATCGTGCCCCGGTCGGCCTGGCTCGACTCCCTCGCCCGGCACGCCCAGCCGCCCCCGCGCTACGACGACAAGGTCCTCGCGGTCTTCGTCCACCACACCGACTCGCCGAACGACTACGACTGCGCCGAGGCGCCCCGCATCATCCGCTACCTCTACGCGGGCCAGACCGGCGTCCGGAACTGGGACGACATCGGCTACAACTTCCTCGTCGACCGCTGCGGCACCGTCTACGAGGGCCGCGCCGGGGGCGTCGACCGCCCCGTCACCGGCGCCCACACCCAGGGCTTCAACCACCGCACGGCAGGCATCGCAGCCCTCGGCACCTTCACCGCGGGCACCGCCGTCCCGCAGGCCATGACCGACGCGATAGCCGCCCTCGCCGCCTGGAAACTGGGCCTCGCCGACATAGACCCGCGTGCCGATGCGCGCCTGGTCTCCAGCAACAGCCTCAGCCGCTACGCCTCCGGCACCACCGCAACCCTCCCCGCCCTCGCCGCCCACAAGGACGCGTACATGACGAGCTGCCCCGGCCTGGCCCTCACCGCCCGCCTCCCCGGGATCAGACAGCTGGCGGCGCGGCTGCAGGGCCGCACGCCGTAGCGGCACCCGCGCGGCACAGCCGCACATCAAGACAGCCTCACCTTCGCCCGAGATACGCCCCCAGCGCCCGCTGCAGCACCTTGCCCTGGCTGCCCACCGGCAGCTCCCACTCCCCGAGGTACTCCACCGCCCGGCCGCCCGCGCCCGTCTTGAAACGGAGCCGGTTCAGCAGCCGGTTCCCGGTCAGGACGGGGGTGACGGAACGCAGGTCGTACGTGGCGGCCCCCGCCGCCCGCGCGTCGCACAGCATCCGCCACAACAGCGCGCTGCTGGGCCGCAGTTCACGCCCCCGGCGGCCGGACGCGGCGTACGAGTGCCAGACGCGCGGGCCGACGTTGATCATGAGCGCGGCGGAGAGCACCTCGCCGTCGTACTCGGCGAGATACAGCCGCAGCCGGTCGTCGTCCTCCGTGTTCAGCGCCTTCCACATCCGCCGGAAGTAGTCCAGCGGGCGGGACTTGAAGCCGTCGCGGGCGGCGGTCGCGGTGTACAGCCGCTGGAACTCGGGAAGGTCGGCGGCCGCCCCCCAGCCGACGCGCACGCCCCCCAACTCGGACGTCCGCAGGGACCGCTCCCAGCGCGGTGCCAGCGCCCCGCGCAGCGGTCGGTGCTGCATTTCCCGGGGACGACCCCAGGACCCCGGCAGAAACGCGGGCGGGCCGGCGCGAGCGGCGTGGGCATCGCGAGGCGGAGCCGCCGACGCGCCGGTGTCCGGCCTGGCCTTCATCCGGGGTCGCCGCCCACCAGCCCCAGGAACTGCTCCCCGGACGGGTCGACGTCCACTCCGAGCCCGTTCATGAGGCCCGCCAGCATGACGTAGTAGCCGGTCGTGGTGACGATCTCGGTCACCTGACGGTCGGTGAAGGAGGCGCGGAGAGCCGCCAGTGTGGTCTCGGACAGGGTGTGCCGGGACACCAGCTCGAAGGCCGCGGTCAGCGCCGCCGACTGGGGCTCGTCGAACTCCGGCCCGTCGGCGCGCCGTTCGGCGACCGCCGCGAGCTGCTCGGGCGTCACCCCCGCGTTCAGGGCGATCGGGTGGTGCTGGGCGGACTCGTAAGCACACCGCGTCGCGGCCGCCACGGCCATCACGACCAGCTCGCGCAACCGGACCGAAAGCGTCGACTCGCGCAGCACGGCCAGGCCCAGCTCGATCGTCGGGCCCGTCAGCGGTGGCGCGTGCGAGAGCATGCGGAAGGCGTTGAGCGGTACGGGCAGCCGGGCGACGGCGTCGGACGGCCGCTCCGGGTACGGGATTCGAGCCATGGTCCCCCTCGTTGCACGGATGTGAACGTCACTCCCGGAAGCGTTCCCACAGCTTGGGATAGCGCTCCGCCAGCACCCGCTCGTTCTCGAAGTCGAGCGGTGTGCCCTCCGGCTCGGAGGCCGGGGCCGGGATGCCGAGATCGGGGGCGACGGTCCCGGTGAGCTGCTCGTAGGCCTCGTCCGCCGCGTAGCCCAGTTCCTCCCCGTCCCCGTCGATCTCCTCGTCGAAGTCGTCCAGGAGGTCGGCCAGAGCGTCGGGGTGGTGCACGGCGCCCTCGTACACCTCCCGCCCCTGACCGATCAGCCAGCACCGGAAGAAGTCGAACGCGTCGTCGCTCGCCCCGTCGAGCAGTACCCAGGCGGCGCCCCACAGGTCCCAGCTGTAGGCCCGGTTGTAGCGGGACTCGAAATGCCGGGAGAAGTCCAGGACCGTCTCCGGGTCGAGCTCCAGGAGCCGCTCCACCAGCAGGTCCGCCTGCTCCTCGGGGTCGCCCTCGGCGGCCTCGCGGGCGGCGTCCACCAGCTCCCAGAACTCCGACTCTTCCATCACGGGTCCAGCATCGGCCCTGGGCGGGTGGGACGCACGTGGAGTGCGGCGGATTGTTATGTCCCGTACAGCAGGCCCAGCCGTCTGGCATCGTCGGCGAAACGCGCCCGCAGACTGTCCGGCGCGAGCACCTCCACCTCGGGGCCGAGCCCCGCGAGCTGCGCATGGGCGACCTCCTCGGACTCCACGGGGAGCGTGACCGTGACCAAGCCACCCTCGTCCGGGGCGCCGGCGGCCGCCAGCGCCTCCCGGGCGGAGGCGGGATCGACGGCGTACGGCAGCTGCCGGGCGCCTGCGGCCGACAGCCGCACCACGACCTCGGCCCGCAGGATCGACCGCGCGAACTGCTCGGCCCGTTCCTCCCAGAAGGCGGGAAGGTCGAACTCCTCCTCGCGCACGAAACGCTCCGCGGAGGCAGCCACCGCCGTGAACCGGTCGATCCGGTAGACGCGGTAAGGCCCCTCGCCCTCCGCCACCCGCGCACACACGTACCAGACCCCCGCCTTCAGCACGAGCCCGTACGGCTCCAGCTCCCGCTCCACCTCGGCCTCCCGGCTCCGGTAGCGCGCGGTGATCCGGCGGTCGTCCCACACGGCATCGGCGACGGCGGGCAGCAGTTCGGGTGCCTTGGGCTGCGTGAACCAGTTCGGTGCGTCCAGGTGGAAGCGCTGCGCGGCGGTCTTCGAGGCGTCGCGCAGGGAGGGGAGCAGGGCCGCCGACACCTTCAGCCTGGCCGCCGAGGCCGCGTCCTCCAGCCCCATCTCCCGCAGCGCCCCCGGCACACCGGACAGGAACAGCGCCTCGGCCTCACCGCGCGCCAGCCCGGTCAGCCGGGTGCGGTACCCGCCGATGAGCCGGTACCCGCCGGCCCGGCCGCGATCGGCGTACACGGGTACGCCCGCCTCGGACAGCGCCTGCGCGTCCCGCGTGACCGTCCGCTCGGACACCTCCAGCTCGCGCGCCAGCTCGGCGGCGGTCATGGAGGGCCGGGACTGGAGGAGCAGCACCATTTTGATGAGGCGGGCAGCACGCATGTCTTTCATGATGCGGGGCGCTTCGCGCAGTTCCCCGCGCCCCTGAAAACCGGGCCTCGTCAGGGGCTCGCCCGCGACACCGACCTGTTCCTGTGCGAGGCCGCCTTCACGCACGGCAAGGAGA